>JANQLP010000099.1 GCA_028280515.1 Hyphomicrobiales bacterium | reverse complement strand
TCGGCCGAAATGATGACCCAGTATTGCTCGTCAAACAGGTTGAAGTTGTTGACGTATGCGCTGCCCAGATTGGCCTGGAGCTCGCTGAAAATCGCGCTGACCGGAATGCCGAGCGACTCCGCCTTCACCCGATCGATTTCCAAAAAGTACTGCGGGGCACCGGCCGACAGCGTGCTGAAGAAGCGCAAGAACTCCGGCTGCTCGTTCACGGCAACGACAAGCGCCCGCGTGACCGAGGCGAGCTCCTGAACCGGACGCCCGGCATTGTCCTGGAGCTGTCCCGTAACGCCGCCGCTGAGGCCCAGACCGTCAATCGGAGGCAGCGGCAGCACGAACGCATCGGCCTCGGGCACCGTGGCCAGCTTCTCGTCCATGCGTTCCAGAATGTTGAACCATCTGAGTTCGGAGCTGGTCCGTTCGCTCCACGGTGTCAGGATCGGAATGATCAGCGCATAATTGGAGCCGGCGCCGGCAAGAATGCTGTATCCGGTGACGGAAATCACATCCTGAACGCCGTCCATCTCCTTGATCATGGTCGACATCTTGGCCGCCACCTCGTCCGTCCTCCGCAATGCAGCCCCGTCAGGAAGCTGCACGTTCACCAGCAGCACGCCCTTGTCCTCAAGCGGCACAAACCCGGTCGGGACTTTCGCGATCATGAAGACGGTGCCGGCGAAAAAGGCGACGAAGATAACGGCGGCGAGAGCGAGGCGCGCGAGGAGGAATTCCACGATCCTGACGTACACGTTGCGGCATTTCTCGACAAAGTTCGGGAAAATGGCGAGCAGACCGCGCGGCGCGGCCGGCTTCTTTTGCATGAATGTCACGCACAGCACGGGCGCGAGCGTCAGCGCGTTGATGGCGGACAGGGTGAAGGCAATTGTGATGGTCAGCGCGAACTGCAAATAGACTTCACCGGTGATGCCGGGAAAGAAACAGACCGGCACGAACACGGCGAGCAGCACGAAGGTCGTGGCGATGATCGGCCGGGTGACCTGGTTCATCGCCTTGATCGTCGCTTCGCGCGGCGACAACCCCTCCTCGTCCATGATCCGTTCGACGTTTTCGGTGATCACAATGGAATCATCGACAACCAGCGTGATGGCCAGAATGATCGCGAACAGGGTGATCAGGTTTGCCGAGAAGCCGATCATGTAGAGCGCCGCCACCGTCCCGATGAGCGAAACGGGGATCGCGATTGCCGGAATCAGGGTTGTCCGCCAGTTGGTCAGAAAGAGAAACGTCACGGCGATCACCAGACCGCCGGTCATGGCGAGCGTCTTGATAATCTCTTCGACCGATTCACGCACGGCCTTGGTGATGTCGTAGAGAAGTTTGTACTCGACATCCTGCGGGAACGCCTTCTCCAGAATCTTGATCTCTTCGTAGACCTGATCGGCGACGTCGAGCGCGTTTGCGCCGGACGACTGGTAGATCGCCACGGAGGCAGCCGGCTTGCTGTTCAATGCCGAGTTTGCCGCATAGGAGCGCGACCCGAGTTCCACCCGGGCAACGTCCTTCACGCGCACCATCGAACCGTCCGGGTTCGCCCGCACGATGATCTCCTCGAACTCCTTTACGGAATCGAGGCGCCCCTTTGCCCGCAGGGTGAACTGAAACTCGGACGCGACGCCATATGGCGGCGCGCCGACCTGGCCGGCCGGTGCTTCCAGGCTCTGCGACTGGATGGCATTCGACACATCGGTCGATGTCAGATTGAGCGCTGTGAGCTTGTCCGGGTCGATCCACACGCGCATGGAATAGTCGAGCGGGCCGAACTGGGACACGCTACCGACACCTGGAATACGGGCGAGCGCGTCCTGCATGTGAATCGTCGCATAGTTGCTGAGAAAGATCTCATCGTGCGTGCCGTTGGGTGAGATGAGATTGATGACCAGCAACATGCTGCTCGACTGTTTCTTGGTGGTCACGCCCTGCTGAACCACCACCTGCGGCAGTTGCGGCGTCGCCAGCGACACACGGTTCTGGACGTTGACCGCGGCAATATCCGGGTCGGTTCCCACGGCAAAGGTCACGGTGAGCTGGTAGGTGCCGTTGTTCGAGCTGGTCGACGACATGTAGATCATGTTGTCGACGCCGTTGACCTGCGTCTCGATGGGCACGGCGACGGTCTTCGCAATATCGGATGCATTCGCTCCCGGATACTGCGCGTTCACAACCACCTGCGGCGGCGCGATATCGGGATATTCGGATACGGGAATGAAGTAGATCGCGATCGCACCGACAATCGTGATGACAATCGAAATGACGAATGCGAATTTCGGCCGGTCGATAAAGAATTCCGACAGCATCGCGTCAGCTGCTCTTCTTTTGTTGCACCGGATTCACGACCACGCCGGGATGCACCTTCTGGATGCCCTGGACGATCACCCGTTCACCTTCCTTGAGGCCTTCTTCGACGACCCAGTCGATGCCGACCTGCTCGCCGAGTTTGACCGGTCTTTTGATGACCTTGTCGCTCTGGTTGACGACAAGAACGTATGAGCCGGTCTGGTCGTTCTGCAGCGCGATCTGCGGCACGACCACGGCGGTTTTTGTCTTGTCCGATCTCAGCGTCACGTTCACGAACTGGCCCGGTATCAGAATGTGACTCGGGTTATCGAACACAGCGCGCACTTCGATCGTATCCGTCCCCTGCCCGATTTCGATACCGACATAGTCGAGCCTTCCGGGCTTCGGATAGGTGCTGCCGTCGGCAAGTTCGAGATGCGGCGTGAGCGACGTCTTTGTCTCTTTCACCAGCCCCGCCTTGCGCGCCTCGATCAGATCCCGTTCGCTGACGAAGAACGTGACATAAATGGGGTCGAGGCTGACGATCGTCGCCAACGGGCCGGCGCTCGGTCCGACAAGGTTTCCCACATCGACATTCGCCGCACTGATGCGCCCGCCGATCGGACTGCGAATTTCCGTGTAGCCGAGATTGAGGCTTGAGGCAGCCAGTGCGGCTTGCGCCTTTTGCACATTCGCCTTGGCCACGTCGCGATTTGCGAGCGCGGCGTCAAGCGCCTGCTGGGTGATGTCGTTGGTGGCCGCGAGCCCCTTGTCGCGCTCATAGTCGACTTCGGTCTGCTTGAGTTGCGCCTGCGTGGACGCGACATCGGCCTTGCTCTGGGCGACAGCCGCCTTGTAGGCGGCCTGCTCGATCACGAACAGCAGATCGCCCTTCTTGACGAAACCACCCTCCTTGAAGTTGCGCTGCTCGAGCGTTCCCTCGACACGCGCCGTCAGATTCACGGTATTGATTGCGTTGACGCGGCCCACATAAACGCGCTGCTTCGCCACGTCGCGATTGGACACGGTTGCAACGATAACGCTCGGCTTCGATGACGCGCCGCTGTCACCGCTCTTGCCGCTTTTGTCCGCTGCATGGGCCACGGCCCCGAACACCAACGCCGCAACCAATCCAAGATGAATACCGCGCATTCGCAAACCCATCGCCCATGTCCGAGATATCGAGCGTCAAATGTATAGGATCGCAAATATGTGACAAGTGTGGTCGTGCTGCATCACTGAACCGCAGTCACACGCGATTTCCCTTACTGCAGCGCCTTGAGCAATTCGAAGATGAGCGGCACCGTGAAGATCGCCGCGATGGTCGTGAAGAACACAATCTTGCTGCCGAGCCGCGCATCGCATCCATAGGCGCTGCACAAGATGACCGCGAGGGTCGAAGCGGGCATCGCCCCTTCAAGCACGAGGACATCCACCTGCCAGTCCTCAAGATCAAGCGTGTGCTCCTGAAGCCACAAGACGACCGGCATGACGATCAGCTTCACAAAGCCGACACCGAACGCAACCACAAGCGTTGCGCGCAAGGCTTCGAGGCGCAGCAGCAGACCGAAAGCCAGGGTCACCAGAAACGTATTGGCAGCGCCAAGGACATGAATGCCGTCGAGAACGCTCTTGTAGGTCGGGTGTTCGATCACACCGAAACTGAGGGTGATTGCAATGCCGGCGACGAACGAAAGAAAGATCGGCGAGTAGAAGTAACTCAGCGCGGACCTGAGCCGCCCTTCAGGCGCCTCATCCGTGCTCCCATAATAGAGAGCGATCAGCGGCCCGACCGTGAACAATATTGGCATGCTTCCCAGGCTCGAGACTACAACCGCTTCAGCCATGGCAGCCTGATTGTGGGGAAAAACCTGCGCGATCAGCGCGAAGCCAAGCAGAGATGAACTGCCGACCCCCGAACACAGGATAATGGCGCCCATGGCCGGTGCATCCGCTTTCAAGGCGCGTCCGACGACCCATCCAAGCGCAAGGCAGATCAGGGTCGCGATTGCCATGAAGCCGGCCAGTTCCACGTCCGCCCAGCTCGGTTCGGTCCGCACCATGGACAGGAAGATCAGCGCCGGCAGGGTGACGTTGGTAATGAGTTTCGAGAAAATCTTTCCGTCGCGCTCATCGAGCAGACCGATGCGCCGCAAGAACATCGCAAAGCAGATGAGCGCAAGCAGGACCAGTATCGAAGATACGATTCGAAAGTGGATGTCCATGCGCGCCGTCCCCCCAACTGCGCTCGCGCATAACGTATTTCGGCGTCACATCATGCGATCATGCAGATCGAACATAATCCAGATACTGCCGATGACCATGATGAAAATCAGGAAACCCGCGAAGAACAGCGCCGCCAGGTTCTCGTGCGGCGTGTGCTTGAAATCGAGATGGAGGAAATAGCGCAGGTGAACGCTGACCTGGATGATCGCGGCAACCGCGATGGCGATCAACGCCGGCAGCCGGGGCAACAGCCCAAACGCGACGATCGCGAACGGGATTGCGGTCAGGATGACGGCGAGAACGAGCCCCGTTGCGTAGGTGCTCCGTGTCGGCACGTGTTGCGGATGCGTGTTATCCATCGAGCACTCCGGGAAGGTAGACCACCGAAAAGATGGCGATCCACACGATATCGAGGAAATGCCAGAACAGGCCGAGGCGGTACAGACGGGACGCGACCGGTACGGTCAGGCCTTTCGTCACCACCTGCACGCACATAAAGACGATACCAATCAGGCCGGCGCTGACATGGAGGCCGTGCGTGCCGACCAGAACGAAGAAAGCCGAAAGGAACCCGCTGCGGTCCGGTCCGGCGCCGGCGGCAATCATGCCGGCGAATTCATTGAGTTCCATGGCGACGAACGCGGCACCCAGGATGAATGTGACCAAGAGCCAGCGGACCACACCGCTCCGGTCTCCGGACACCATGGCCACGGTCGCCATGCCGAACGTGGCACTGCTGGCAAGCAGCAACATGGTTTCCGTGAACACCCGGGACAGGCTGAACAGCTCCTTGCCTCCAGGACCTCCGGCCGTGTTCTCCACAAGGACGATATAGGTCGCGAACAGCAGCGCGAAGATGATCGCGTCGCTCATCAGGTAGACCCAGAAGCCGAATGCCTTCTCGTCGCGCCCGTCGATGGGAAGCGATGCGCCGCCTTCAGATGCCGTGCTGTGTCCCGCGTTCATCGCACGGTCCCCTGTATGGGCGCGCCGGGCACAATCTCCTCACTCTCGGGCAGAATGATGCGAGGCGCCTTCGCAAGGTCGCGATATCGCGCGTTCTCGATCTGCTCGACTTCCTTTGCCGTCAGGCAGTACTCGTTGTCGTCCTCGCTGCTCAGCACCATAAGCGCCATGACGATCACCAGCGCACAGGCGATTGCCAACCACCAGATGTGCCAGACCATGGCAAAACCGAACATGAAGGCAAAACCGCCGACGATGATGCCAACCGGGCTGTTCTTGGGAAGGTAGATGTCCTCGTATTTGTCGGGCCGTTCATAGGCGATGCCGTTTTCCTTCATCTCCTGAAACGCGTCCCGTTCGTCCACCCGCGGAATGATGGCGAAATTGTACACTGGCGGCGGCGACGAGGTGGACCATTCCAGCGTTCGTCCGAGCCACGGGTCGCCGGACAGATCACGCGCCTGATCGCGCTGGCGAATGCTGACGATCAGCTGAACCGCCAGACAGAGAATGCCGAGCAGGATGACGCAAGCCCCCACTGCCGCCACGATCAGATGCGGCTGCCATTCGGCGATCGTGTAATGCTCCATCCGGCGCGGCATGCCGAGCAAGCCGAGCACGTAGAGCGGCATGAAGGCGAGATAGAACCCGATGATCCAGCACCAGAACGACCTCTTGCCCCACTGCTCGTTCAGGCGGAACCCGAACGCCTTGGGAAACCAGAACTGGTAACCGGCAAGGTAACCGAACAGAACGCCGGGAATGATCATGTTGTGGAAATGCGCGACCAGAAATGTCGTGTTGTGCATCAGGTAGTCGACCGGCGGAAGGGCCAGCAGGACGCCCGACATGCCGCCAATGACGAAGGTCGCCATGAACCCCAAGGTCCACAGCATCGGCGAATGAAACTCGATGCGTCCGCGGTACATGGTGAACAGCCAGTCGAACACTTTCACGCCGGTCGGCACGGCGATGATCATGGTCATGATGCCGAAGAACGCATTCACGTTCGCGCTCGAGCCCATGGTGAAGAAGTGGTGCAGCCACACGATGAATGAGAGAATGCCGATCGCCGTCGTGGCGTAGACCAGCGACGTGTATCCGAACAGCCTCTTGCCGGAGAAGGTGGTGACGACGTGCGAGAACACCCCGAACGCCGGCAGGATCAGAATATACACCTCCGGGTGCCCCCAGATCCAAAACAGGTTGGCAAACATCATCATGTTGCCGCCGTCGGCGTTGGTGAAGAAATGCATGCCCAGCATGCGATCCATCTCAAGCAACGCCGCCGACACGGTCAGGGCGGGAAAGGCGAAAACGACGAGAACACTGCTTGTCAGCACCGTCCAGGTGAACAGCGGCATCCGCATCAGCGTCATGCCCGGCGCACGTTTCTTGAAGATCGTCGCAATGAAGTTGATCCCGGTCATGGTCGAGCCGACACCGCTGATCAGGACCGCAAAAGACCAGTAGTCGACGCCGACGCCCGGGCTGTACTCGATCCCCGAATATGGCGGGTATGCGCTCCAGCCGGCAGTGGAGAACTTGCCGATCACCAGCGACACCAACACAAGCGCAGCACCTGCGGCGTTGAGCCAAAGGCTCAACGAGTTCATGTAGGGAAACGACACGTCACGCGCGCCGATCTGCAGCGGTATGATGAGGTTCATCAGACCAGACATGAACGGCATCGCCACGAAGAAGATCATGATAGTGCCGTGGGAGCTGAAGATCTGGTCGAAATGGTCGGCCGGAAGATAGCCTTGCGAATTGAGCGCAACCGCCTGCTGCGCCCGCATCATGATGGCGTCGACGAAGCCGCGCAGCAGCATGACGAGCGCCAGCACGATGTACATAATGCCGATGCGCTTGTGGTCAACGCTGGTCAGCCATTCGCGCCACAGGTAGCGCCACGCCCCGAGCCACGTAATGACGGCCATGACCGCCAGGGCGCCGAGCACTGTGACAGCCGCGCCGCCCATTGCGACCCAGCTGTAGAACGGCAGAGCGTCGATTGTGAGTCTACCGAGCATATGACCTGTCTAAGTCCGCCACACGGCAGACCGAATTGGCTGCCAGCGTTCCAAAGGGGTTGTATTTCGAAATCGTCGCAGCGAAGAGCCCAGGCGCATAGGACGCATAATAGGTTACGGGATGCGCCTCGCTCGGCTTCACCAGTTGTTCGTAGGTGGCGAGGTCCAGCGCGTCCGGCGACGTGCGGACCTTCTCCACCCAGGCGTCGAAATCCTCACGGTTGACGGCCCGGGCCTTGAAAAGCTGATCGGAGAAACCGGCGCCGCTATACTGAACGTTGCGCCCCAGAAACTCGCCAGGTTCATAGGACAGAAGATTGAGTTCCGTGCGCATGCCCGCCATGGCGTAGATCTGGCCGCCAAGGCCCGGAATGAAGAAGGAGTTCATTACGGTATCGGACGTGATCTCGATACGGAGCGGCGCCCCGGCGGGAAAGACCAGTTCGTTGACCACGGCGATGTTCTGCTGCGGATAGAGAAACAGCCATTTCCAGTCCTGCGCGATGGCGCGTACTTCCAGCGTCTTTTCGGGCGACGGAATCGGCTTGTAGGGATCGAGCGAGTGGGTGAATACCCAGGCATGATAACCCACGCCCGCGACGATCATCACGGGGATGGCCCAGATGACGGCATCAAGTTTCGCCGAATAGGACCATTCGGGCGTGTATATCGCGTTATCGTTCGAGGCACGGAACCGCCACGCGAACCACAGCGTCATCACAATGACGGGGACGACAACAATCAGCATAATCGCGGATGTCCGCAAAATAAGGTTGCGCTGATCGCTTGCAATCGGGCCGGCAGGATCGAGAATTGCCGAATCTCTCACCCCGCAACCGGCAGCGAAAAGGACCAACGCCAGCGGCAGAAGCGCACGCCAATATGCTCGTCCTGTGCCCAATGTTCTCACCCGTCAGGCCATCTTTGGTGATTCGGTATAAGCGGTTTTTTGGTCGAATTAAAGAATTGACGCTGTGGCCAATTGTATTTGAACCTTTGATCTTCGATCTTTTACGTCGAGCAGAGATTCGTTTTGGCTACAGTCGATCGAGACGAAAACTGGAACTTCAGCACGCTCCTTGGACAGAGCATCTTCACTTCGCTGACTTACCGGCTTACCAGTCCGAAGCTCGTCCTGCCGTTTCTCTACACCGCGCTCGGAGCACCAGTCGTTTTCGCCGGTCTGCTCCTGCCCTTGGTTCAGATTTCGAGGCTGATCGCGCAACTGGCATCCGCGCCGATCATCAGCGGCGCCGGCCTTCGAAAATTCTATGTCGCTCTTGGAACGGTGATACTCGCGGCCGCATTGGGGGTTGCCGGGCTCGCATCAAATGATCCAAACGCCGCCTGGCTCGCTGTTCTGTTTTTGCTGGTCGCAACAATCATCGGTATCGCGCAGGGCCTTTCGGGGATCGCCTATTGGGACCTTTTCGGACGGGTCGTTCCCTCCCACCGCCAGAGCACACTGCTGTTCTCCAAAGCAGCAGTCGCCGCCGTACTGGCGATCTTCATCGCGCTCGGAAGCCAACACTTTCTGTCGCACGAAGATGCCCTCGACGAGCATCTGGAATTGCTCTGGCTCGGCATCGCAGTTGCCGTCCTCGCCTGTGTTGTCGTGGCGCTCGTCCGCGAAATTCCTTCAGATGCGGCAGAAAACGAAAAGGTCGCAAAGAATGGCGAAACCATCGGCTTCCGCTCCGAGCTCAAGAAACTGCGCAAACAGGCGACGGTCGCGCTGGATCACACCTGGTTCCGGCGCTTCAACACCGTCCGCATGCTCTTTCTGTCGGTCCAGCTCGCCATGCCGTTCTATGCCGTGCATGCCGCGGGGCACCACGCCCACAAGCATCACAGCATGAGCACGTTCGTGATCTCCTCGAGCATAGGCATCATCGCCGGCAGTTTCATCTGGCACCGCATCGTGGAACGCTCTCTGCAAGTTGCGATGGTGCTCGCCGCAGCCATTGCATGCGCCGGAGGCATCGTCGCCATCGTCATGGAAGCCGTTCCGGAACTCAGAGGCGTACTGCTCTACGGACTGACATTCCTTCTGCTTGCGTTCGCAGCCCAGGGCGCCAGCAACGCGGGTACGCTCTATCTGGTCCGATTCACGACCAAGGAAAACCGTCCCAACTATCTCGCCGTCAGCAACGTCTTGGCCGGGGCGGCAGGAGTGGTGGTGGCGTTTGTGTTCGGAGTACTCTCGCATTTGCAGGGCGCCGTATGGCCGATTTGTTTCATCGTCGCCATGAATATCGTTGCAGCCGTCTATGCGTTACGTCTCGACGTATCCAAACTCCAGGCACCGGCCAAGGCGTGACAATCCGCAGAGCCAGCAGACCCTTCAAGCTGGACTCGCTATCCTGATCGCGTGAAGATGCCGATGGCGATTCGCCAGATTCTCGACAAGATGTTGATTTCATTTGGCAGTCGCCGCGCGAACGGAGGGCCGACCGACATGATGACCGCAGCGATGCTATTGCTGACGTTGAGTTGCATTTTCCTGTGGTGGAACAAGGCGCAATGGGTTTGGCTGCCGGTCATGGCGGCCCTGATCATTGGCATCGTCATTTTCGTGCAGGATGTCGATTTCTCGACCAATCTGGGAGTCCAGCTATGAGAGAGGGCATCCTTTCGCCGGAGTTCGAGCGCGTCCTCAATCTCCTCGGCATGCTGGGCATCATCGGCGTGATCCTCGGATCATATGTCTACCAGTTCTCCTATCGCGAACTGCCCTGCACGCTCTGCCTGCTGCAACGCGTCGCCATGATCGGGGTGGCAATCGGTGCCGCGATGAATGTGATGATCGGCCCGGACACACGTCACTATGGCGTCTGCCTCGTCTCGTCCGTGTTCGGAATGGTCGTGGCGATCCGGCAGTCGCTGCTGCACTTGAACCCGTTCTTCGACAAGAAGACCGGGCAGCCGACGCTCGAAGCGACCGCGAACCCACCGTTCGGTCAGGAGGTTTTCGGCCTGAACCTCTACATCTGGAGCGTCATCATTTTCACGGTCGTGTTTTTGGCGATTGGCCTCGTTCAGCTGATCCGCGATCCCTCGAGCTGGCCGGCCCGTGAGCCGGGGTGGCTGTCCCGCCTCGCCTCGCTTGGCGTCGGGCTTCTCGCGATCGTCATTGCCTCACAGGCCATCCTGGTTTTCATGGAATGCGGGTTCGGCGACTGTCCCAATGACGGCGGTTGGGACTGGTGGATTTTCCGTTCCTCGGCCTGATGCTGGTTCAAACCGGAACGAGCACGCAGGCCTACAGCTCAGAAAAGTCGTGATAGGCCTGTGGCAGTGGAATCTCCCTGCGCTTTGCTTCGGTCTTCAGTTTATGCAGAAGCAACTTGCGTGTTCGTTCAAAACTCCCCGACTTTCCTCGCGCCATAAAAAGGCGCTCAACTCCAAGACCGAACGCCTCACTTTCCTTTCTGACATCGTGTCGTGGTTCGAATGCGAATTCCCCGATCTCCAGATAACCGGGGAGCGGATAGACCCGTTCTGACGGAATGTCCGACCCTTCCGGCGCATAGTGGAACGACAAGGTATGGAACTCCTGGCCCATAGGATTTCCGTCCGGCTTGAAATAGCCGGACCCGTCGCCCGCGCTTCGGGCTTCCTCGAGCTGGCGGAACACGACCTGTTCGCGCTTGATCCCGAACGGCTCCAATTGACTGAGGAACGGTTCGCCACGCTCCGTGCCCACCACAACGAACCGTTCCGGTTTTAGGTTTGCCGGACCGACTAGGTATCTCACGACTTGTTCAAGAACCTCGCCGCGAAACGTAGGCGTATTGTTCGTGCACCCGATTATGTGAAAATAGGCGAGAACGCCCAGCTGGTTTCGTTTCGCAATATCTTCCACACGTGCGCAGTCTTGAAAGACATACCATCTGTTCGGCTCTCCATTAGGAGCATCGGCGTGAAAGTCATGGCCTTCGTCGTAACGTATGCCACCATTGAAGCTGTCTCCCGTGATCAAATCTGCCTCTTTGATTGCCTTGTAACCCAGTCCAGAAAAGTAGTCATAATAGGTCTTTGCTTCCTCAGCCGCGCTGGCAGTGAGCCCGGTCAGATGGGCTGGGAAAGCGGCGGCGGCGGCCGCGATGGCGCCGGTCTTCAAGAGCGTTCTTCGATCAACGGACATGGACGTCTCCTCGACAACTAGCTCGCCTGTGGCACCTCATTTGCGCGGTCGGCGCGTCTCACCATCAGAGTTTCGACCCAACCTGGCACTCTGAAATGGCGCCGCAAAACGCCATCGATGGAAAACGCGCCGGCACCGGTGTAGCAAAACGACAGGATAAGAACCGTCCACAGGACCGGATATTCCCACCCGCCGCCGGGGCTCGCCCAGATGAATCCAAGCGTGAGGTGGCCTCCCATCAGCGTTGCAATAATGAGATAGAGCGCCGTTCCGACACTGGCGAGCCTTGTCAGCAGGCCAAGACCGACACCGATTGCGGCACCGAGTTCGCAAAGGCCTGCAAGCCAGACCAGAAAATCAGGCGCCGGGGTGCCGAGTTGCTCGAACGCCTTCACATCGTCCATGTGCGGGCCGGCACCGGCGAACAGCTTCTCGGTAAAATGCGGGACGAAGTCGAGACCGATATAGAGGCGAATGAATGTGAGATGCCAATCGGCAAGCGTCATACTGCCGAGGCCGGCGGGCGCTGTCGCGGTGCCCGCAAGAGACTGACGCGCCGTGCCGAAGAATTCCACCACATAGACTATGAAGGCCAGCAACAGCGTGTATGCGACAATCGTTGCGTCATAAAGTCCCGCGATTCTCCACCCCACAAGCAGCGTAAAAAGGCCGAGCAGGAAACCGAGAACTCTGATGCGTGAAGATATCAAGACTGACGCAACCAGGGACAATGCCAGCCAGACGACCATGAAAAGCCTGGCGTCGATTGGCATGTCAGGTTCGACATCGGTGAATGCCACATAGAGAGCGGCCACAAGGCCCAAAGCGACGAAAACAGAGCTGGCGACGGTTAGGCGATCAAGTTTGAGCATTTTCTTACCTGACTGCTGGCTGGGGTCTGGATGAACACTGCTGTCTCCAAGCGGTTAGTCAAAGATGAGAAGTCGGGTTCTTTTACGGCGTGACGACATAAGACTTTGCAAGAAAAGGTCGAATTGGTCATTTTCAATAGAAAGCCACATACTGTGGACATCTACGTATATCACTAACCCGGTAAATGGTGAGCCATATGACAAACCATGTCGTACTGATTCATGGCGCTTTCGCAGGCCCCTGGTGCCTTGATACCTACAAGGGCTTCTTCGAGGCGCGCGGCTGGACGTGCCATGCACCCGCGCTGCGGTTTCACGGCGGCGACCCGAAGGCTGACCCCGATCCGGCCTTCGCCGACACCAGCATCGCGGATTACACGTCCGACATCGCCGATTTCGCAGACACGCTCGACACCCCTCCGATCCTGCTCGGACATGCCATTGGCGGCCTTGTGGCCCAGCAAGTTGCGGCCAAGAGGCTCGCGCGCGGCGCCGTGTTGATCAACCCGAATGCCGCCTGGGGCATGTTGCCCGAGACCGATGACGAACGCGCCGTCGCCCGCTCTTTCATGGAGATGGGCCCGTTCTGGAAGGAACCGATGCGCATCGCCTTCGACCTGATCGCACCGTTCGCTTTCAACAAGCTGGACGAGAAAACGCAGCACGAGGTGTTCGAGCGTCTGGGGCCTGAGTCGGGCCGCGTAATGTTCGAAATGTTCTTCTGGATGTTCGACGACCGCCGCGCCATCGCCGTCGACTTCGACAAGGTCACCTGCCCCGTTCTTGTCGTCTCGGGCGAGGACGACCGGGCCGTCCGCAACGCCGTCGGCCGCGAGATCGCCGCCAGGTATGGCGAGCGCGGAACCTTCCATCTCGCAAAAGGCCATGCCCACTATCTGTTCATGGAACCGGGATGGGAAAAAGTCGCCGCGGTGTGTGCCGACTGGATGGGACACGTTTGTGAACGAAAAGACTGAAGAGCCGAAAGTCGACTATGCGGACGTGCGCGACGACTTCGAGTTCTTCCTCTCCCACTCGACGGAAACGACAGCACAGATCGCCGCGATGGTTCCTCACCTGAACCGGCTGTCGGATCACGCCGGACCGGCCCGCTTTCTGGACTTTGGCTGCGGCACCGGTGATTTCACGGCAGAACTGCTGGGCACCCTCGACACACCCCCGCGCAATCTCGACCTGTTCCTTGTCGAGCCGGTCGACGAACACCGGCGCCGGGCCGAGACCGCGCTTTCGCCGTTCTCATTACAGGTCTCGGAGTCGGTGCCGTATCTCGACGACCTCAAGGGCCGTGCCTTCGATCTGATCCTGGCCAATCACAGTCTCTACTATCTCTCCAGATCCGAAGTGCCCGAACTGGTCTATCGCGTCGCGGATACCGGCATGCTCATCGTCGCCCTGCAGCACAGCGACAACGCGCTGGCAAGAATCTGGCTGGCGTCATGCCGGCTGTCGGGCGAGGCGTTCCCGTTCCTCTTCGCCGACGACGTCGAAGAGGTCTTTCACGCCAAGAGGATTCCGTACGACCGGAAAATGGTCGCCTACAGGATCGAGTTTCCGGACACGCCCGAGAATCGCTATCGCGTCCTGCACTTTCTGTTCGGCACCTATCTCGACAGAATCCCGCGGAACCGCGCCCTCGCTTTCTTCGATCCGTACATGCATGCCGGTTCGATCCGGATCGATACCGAATACCCGCACCTGATTGTGCGAGGGTAGAACGGATCGCTTACGGGATAACGTCTACTTTGATTTCGGCTTTTCCTCGGCAACAACGATGGACAGATCGATGCCGTCTCCCACTTCATGGAGGGCTTCCCGGATTTCCTGGACCCGCTTGCGAAGACGTCCGAGAGACCTGTGCGGCGTTGGCGACACGGTGATCTCGACATGGGGGTATTGGCCCGCACGCCGCGTGCGGATGCCCACCAGGTCCTTCGTCGCATGCGACGTGCCAGCAAGCGCCTCGGTCAACAGGTTTTCCAGTGACTCACCGACCGGGGCGTCAAGCAGGTCCGGCAGGCTGCGCGCGATCATGGAAACGCCGGAGAGCACCATGAACGCGGACACAAACCCTGCGCCGACGGCATCGAGGACGAGGGCAATCACCGGGTCGGACGCCAGTGCCCCGACCGTCAGCGTGATTTGCAGAAACAGGGAGTTGCCGAGCTTGACGCCGCGCGCTTTCAGCTGCGCCCTGAAGATGTCGGAATCGTCGTCCCGGGAGGCGGAGTACATCGCATAAAACGAGAGCGCATTGATCAGGAAGTTGATGGCATTGACGATGGCCGCGAATGCCAGTCCCAGGGGCGTTGGCGCCAACTCGGTTGCGAAAACCGATTCCACGACCTTGCTGGCGACCCACAAGCCACTCAAAAGCAGCCCGAACCCGATCAACAGCCAGACGAACTGCTCCACCTTGCCGATACCGAACTTGAAGTGCCGCAGCCGGTCGCGATGCACCGCACCCAACAGCCACAGCGAGTAAAGCTCCACGGCGGTCATGAGGATCGAACGCACCGCCTCGCTCAGAAGCGTCAGGGATCCGGTGATGATGGCAAAGACGATCTGCAGGAACACGATGCCGATGTCGGCAATGCTCGTATAGATGACGGAGCGTTCCTTTGCCCGCTCCTCGGCAGTCGGCTCACGCGCTTCCTGCCCGAGCAGCTTCACAGGCGCAACCTTGCCCGAATGACGTCGATCAGCCCGACGTCCGGAAACTCGACATAGGCGGCACGCCCCACCGGACAGACACCCTCGCCCAGCGTGGTTGAATCAATCTGCACGATGACCTGGGCGACACCCTCATGCCGCCCCTTCGACAGGGCTGCCAGATTGTGCTGATCAAGCGTTGCGGTCGATCCGCGCGTCAAAAGGACTTCCGCCTCCCGCGTCTGCGGTTCACCCTCGAGGATAACGGTTGCCTTCATGCCCTGTTTGATGAGCGGCAGTTCGGCATCGCTCACCGGCACGTCAACCAGAACGATCGAACAGTCGACCCATCTGGCGATCACGTCACCGGCCACGACGCGGGCGCCGGGCGGCACATCGATGCTCAACAACACGGCACCCGCCGGAACGGAGACAACGGCGCGCGACAGGCGCGACAGGTCGGCCTGCGCGCTTACGTGCGCTGCCAGTGCCTCCTGAAGCTCGACCTTCGCCTCATGAAGCCGGTTTTGCGCGCGGTAGCGCTGAACCTGAAGACCGCTGTCATTGACCTGGGCCCAGGCCGGATCGGACCCGTCGTCCTCGATGAACACATCGTCGCCGGACGCATTGCGCCGCACCCGCGCGAATGCCTGCTTTGCCTCCAGATCCGCACGCTTCATCTGTGCGTCGGCAAGCCGCAATTGCAGCTCGTCCAGGGCGACGAGCGCGGCGCCATCGCTTCCGGTTTGCGGGCGCTGCCGTGCAATCATGCGCTCCAGGATTGCAATGCGGTCGGCCGTGACGGCGAGTTCGCGCTCGAGCCCTTTGAGCGTGCTGTCCAGTTCGGCACGAAAAATCTCGGCGTATCTCTTCCTTTGCGACGCCTGCTGCCCCTCCAGCTTTTCCAGCCTGCCGATGAACGATTCGATATCCTTCACGCGCGTGCGCGCCAGCTCGATCCTGTCCCTGGCCTGTGTAACCTGTGTCTTCTCTGTGAAAAGCTGATCGTTTTCGATGGTCGCCAGATGTCCGTCGGCGCCAATCGTGGAGTTTACGGAGGGAATTTCGGAAACGATCTCGCCCGCAATCGGTGCGGTCGTCACGCGCGCCCACGACGTTACCGATGCATCGCGCACGAACACGGACTGCAGATACGGTCCGAGGATCCATGCCGAATAAACGACGAATATCGTGATCGCGATGCCGTAAACCCAACGGCTGGAGAGGGAGGAGATCTTCCACGGCATGGTGCGTTACGCTAAGACGCGATCCCTTTGCCTGCAACAAGAATGGACCGCCGGTCAGTCTTCCATCGGTCCATCTCTCAGTTCGGCGCGTTCTTTGCCGACCACGTTTTCGCAACTTCGAGCACACGGTCGATATCGTCTTCGGTGTTGTAGATGTGCAAGGCGAGGCGAACCATGCCGCGGCGAATCGTATGAACGACATCATGTTCGCTTAAATGGGCGGAAAGGGATGTGACCATCGGATCATCCGACGTGTCATGCCCTCCGGAACCAACCTTGCCGATGCTGACGATGCTGCTGGTGTGCGCACCTGCCTCTCCGCCGGGTACGGCCAGGCCAAGCGCCAGCACCCCGTCAATCAGGCGTTTCGCCAGACAGAGCACATGCGCCTCGATGGTCCGGGTGCCGATGCCGTTCAGGATGGCCAGGCTCTGCTCTGCCACGACCGCACCGGGATAGTTGTAGTTGCCGAGATCGAAGCGCCGGGCTGCCGGCATCAGGGTGTAATTGTCGGAACCGAATGCGGCTTCATGCGCATCGCCGAGGTCCACACCGAACCGGGCGAGATATGCCGGTGTCATGCGCTCCGCCCATGCGCGGCGGCAGTACAGAAAGCCCATCCCGTAGAGGCCGCAGAGGCCCTTTTGCGTCGAAACCGCGAGCCCGTCGACCTTCAGAGCGCCAACATCGGTGTCGAGGATACCTGCGGATTGAACCGCGTCCGCGAGCAGGAAAACGCCTCTGTCGCGGCAGACATTTCCAACGGTCGCAACGTCGGCCCGGAAGCCGGGAGAAAAGCTGACCGTCGGGAGCGTGACGAGCCGCGTGCGTCCGTCCATCGCGTCGATCAGGCTTTGCGCGTCCACATGTCCCTCGCGCTGTGGAACGGAGCGCACGTCTACGCCCATCCGCTCGCGAAGGTTGAGCCACGGATAAACGTTGTTCGGGTGTTCGACATCGAGGCAGACGACAACGTTGTCCCCCGGCTGCCAGTCGATGCTGGCGGCAATGATGTTCAGGCCTTCCGAAACGTTTTTGGTGAACGCCACTTCGTCTGTGTCGCACCTGATCATGCGGGCGAACGATGCGCGCGTCCGGTCGATGCAGGAGAAGAGCGCGTCCTTGTCCGTGGTGCCGTTTTCCAGACCGTCCAGGTGTACATCCAGCGCCGCGCGCGCCGGCACGGGAAGAAGCCCGCGGGTGCAGGTGCTGAGATAGGTGCGCCCCTGCGTGCCGGGAAACAGCGCGCTCAAATCCGCCGGATCACCGGAATATCGAAACTGCTCGTTCACGCGTCCCTCCCGTTCAAAGCCAGCGCGATCATAGAGCATCATGCGTTCCGATTGACGCGTTTCGTCGCGAAATCCGAACGCATAAAGATGCTCTAACACTTCAAGATATAGAGCAAATTTATCCGATTAGGTTGAAACAGGGTGAGTCAACCTAATCGGATTTTGCTCTAGCGGCTGAGCAGAAAGATCGCCTGCTCCCCGAACAGGTTCTGCATGAACAGCGGGATGCCGAGCCCCATGCGCTGGCCGTAAGCGTTGAGCGCGATGGACCGCTCCACCCTGGCGTCGAGCTCGCGGCACAGCACCATGAAATCCTTGATCGTGCAGAAATGGATGTTCGGCGTGTCGTACCACCCGTAGGACAGGTTCTTGGTGACCGGCATGCGTCCCTTGAACATGAGCTGCCGCCTGATGTTCCAGTGCCCGAAATTCGGAAACGACACGATCGCCCGCCTGCCGATCCGCAGCAGCTGATCGAGCACCTCGCGGGGGCGGTGCGTGGCCTGAATGGTCTGGCTCAGAACAGCGAAATCGAACGCGTCGTCGGGATAGTTGACCAGATCGGTGTCCGCGTCGCCCTGCACCACGGAAAGCCCCCTGGCGACGCACTGGTTCACGCCGGACTGACTGAGCTCGATGCCGCGGCCGTCGACCTCCCGGGTTTCGGCGAGAATGCGCAGCAACGCGCCGTCGCCACAGCCGACATCGAGTACGCGCGAGCCGGGCTCGACCATCTCCGCCAGCAGCAGGAGGTCGACGCGCGTCGCCTGAACCGATGTGGGCTGAACGGTCATATTCACCTAGTGCTCCTTGTCATGCGGCGCCAGGCCGCGCTTCTGCGCAGCAGCGGAGAGGAAACCGGAGACGGCATCGAACAGTTCCGGCTCGTGCAGCAGGAACGCGTCGTGTCCCTTGTCGGTCTCGATCTCGACGAAACTGACATTTGCGGCGACGGCGTTGAGCGCCTGCACCACCGTGCGCGTCTCCTCGGTCGGGAACAGCCAGTCGCTCGTGAACGAAACGCAACAGAACCGTGTCTGCGTGCCCTCGAAGGCCCTTGGCAGGTCGCCGCCGTGATCGGCCGCGATATCGAAGTAATCCATGGCCCGCGTCATGTAGAGGTAGCTGTTGGCGTCGAACCGGTCGACGAAGGTGTAGCCCTGGTAGCGCAGATAGCTCTCCACCTGAAAGTCGGCGTCGAAGCCGAACGTCACGCGCTCGCGGTCCTGGAGGTTGCGCCCGAACTTCCTGTGCAGCGCCTCGTCGGAAAGGTAGGTGATGTGCGCGGCCATGCGCGCCACCGCGAGGCCCTTGCGCGGCTGCGTCCCTTCTTCCACGTAGCGCCCGCCGCGCCAGTCGGGATCGGCCATCACCGCCTGCCGGCCGACCTCGTGAAACGCGATGTTCTGCGACGAGTGACGGGCCGCGGTGGCAATGGGAATCGCCGCGAACACGCGGTCCTTGTAGCTGGTCGCCCATTCGAGCACCTGCATACCGCCCATGGAGCCGCCGATGACGCAGAACAGATCCCTGATCCCCAGCCTGTCGACGAGACTGGCCTGCGCCCGCACCATGTCGCCGATGGTGATCACCGGAAAGTCGAGACCATAGGCCTGACCGGTTTCCGGATTGACGGACGATGGGCCCGTCGACCCCATGCAACCGCCGATATGGTTGACACAGATGACGAAGAACCGGTCCGTGTCGATGGGCTTGCCGGGCCCGACCATGGTTTCCCACCATCCCTCTTTGTCTGTAACGGGGTGGATGTTCGCGGCATGCTGGTCGCCGGTGAGCGCATGACAAATGATCACGGCGTTGGATTTGTCGGCATTGAGTTCGCCGTAGGTCTGATAGGCGAGCGAATAGGAGGCGAGCTCCGCCCCGCAATCGAGCGCGAGCGGCTCGTCGGCGCCGAACGTCATCAACAGGCTGTCCGGCGCGAGCATCTGCTCCCGCCGCTTGCCGTTGGTGTCCGCTTCCGGTTTGTCCTTGACCTCAACCATGTGCCCTTGTCCGTTCGGCCATAAAAAATCCCGGCCGGGCGATGCGCCAAGACCGGGTTGGTACTCCACTCGGCCTTTTAGCGACTTCTTTAGAGTGGCTGCAAGCCGGCCGGCCAAATCACCACTTGGCCCCAATTAAAGACGGGTTTTACGCCTGCGGTCAAGAGGTTGCGCGCATGGGTGGTTAAGGGTCCGTCTGAACTTTCCGGTATTAGGTAGCAAACGCACCAGCCCTGTTGGAACTAGTTCTCGTCCTTCCGGAAATTCTTCACAGCACCGCCGATCCGATCAATCAATGGCAAGATCGCGTCTACTTTGCACCGTTCAGCAAGAACGAAGAGTCCGATAAACTGCAGTATGCCGATCACGATCGGAGCGGACCAACTTTCCATGTCCGGAAACAGCAAGAAATCGATGAGAATTACCGCGACGAGAACCCAAATGAAGCGTTCCTCATAGAGCTTGTTTTCAAGCCCCTGAACCCGCTTTTCCAATTCTGCAATTGTGTCGTCTTTGGGCCTGTCGTCGTCGTCGGAGACGGCCAGAAGTTCAGCTTTTTTCTGCGACTGCTCGTTCACGTTCTTTGTATTCTTGCAATATTGCAGAATTTGGAATCACTATTCCGCGTTGATTGGGCCGATAATACTCCGACCAAGCTCCATTTTTCCAGTGAGTTGCGGCGACGAGCTGCCCCGAGGACATGTCCTTTGTGCCCTCCGCCGCGTGCGCCAATTCCTCGTATTCTGGCGTGCCTTCCGGGACACTATCAATCCAATGGAAGACGTTGCGAACCCGATCACTGCCGAAGCCCTTGGCGTGGCGATACACCTCCGGAATCACCGGACCGTACTCCCATGCCTGAAATTCTTCGTGCACAAGCGGCTCACCTGTGTCACCGAGATAAAACATGTGGGCCAGATACAAAATTTTCTGCAGTTCGAGATTGGAGATCTGCCAATCTCTCAATTCACACAGCGTCCGCGCTGCGGACAATGCTGAAACGGTCATTTGCCACCTCCTGCTAGGCGGGGCCTCTCCCTAAAGGCCGCTCAGCTCGGTTCGAATCATAGCACGATTTGTTGACAGACAATTCCCAGACTCACGATGAAGTCGGGGAACTCATGTAAGACGCAATTCCTTTGCGCCAATGGCTTCTAGGCACTGGACTAGAAAAACGGCTGTAAACCCGCCCCGGCTGATCTTGTTGGCTATGTTACGTTCGGTTTCGTCAATACCCATCGCTTGAAGCTTTTCAGCCAAGTCCCGATAACTCACGTTCCGACGTTTGAGTTCAGCCTTCAACAAGCCCTTGACCTTGGCTTGCCATTCCGTATCGGGCATCGATGAATCCTCGATATTGGTTACAGAATTCATCATATTCGATATTTTTATCATTGACAACGATGCATTATATCACCATATTCAGTGTATAAACACTGGATATGATGATGTCGCAGCACTTCTTACTTTCGGCCCAAGCCCGCACTCTCTCCCTGAAAGACATCTATCAGGGCGGCGAGGACAAGGCTTACCAGACGTTCCGCGAGATGCGCTGGCCCGAGACCGAAGGTGAGGCGGTTTGCCCACGCTGCGGCTGTTGCGAGGCTTACGACATCGCCACGCGGCGCAAGTTTAAGTGCAAGGCGTGCCACCATCAGTTTTCGGTTACGTCCGGCACGATCTTTGCCAGCCGTAAGATGTCATTCTGCGACCTGCTGGCCGCGATCTGTATCTTCGTGAACGCGGTGAAGGGCATCAGCGCGTTGCAGATGTCCCGCGATCTGGATTGCCAGCACAAGACCGCCTTTGTGCTTTGCCACAAGCTTCGTGAAGCGCTGGCGGCGGAGGCAGAAGGCTTGAAGCTGTCCGGTGATGTCGAGATCGATGGCCTTTACGTCGGTGGTCATATTCGTCCCGCGAACTACCGCGAGAACCGGGTTGACCGGCGGTTGGCGCAATACCAGACTGGCAAGCGCCGTGTCGTTGTGGCTATGCGTGAGCGTGGTGGCCGGACGTTGCCGTTCGTGGTTCGGAACGAGGCCGATGGCGTCTACTACGCCAACCAGTTCGCAGCGCCATGTGCGCGTCTCCATGCCGACGAGGCAACCCATTGGGACGTGTTGCACGAGCGGTTCGAAACGTACCGGATCAACCACTCGGAAGCGTACAGTCATATGGGCATCTGCACGAACCAGGTGGAGAGCTACTTTGCCCGGTTGCGCCGGACCATCCGTGGCCAACACCACCACGTATCACCGCGTTACCTACACCAATACGCGCATGAAGCGGCGTGGCGCGAGGATCACCGTCGCATGTCGAATGGCGGGCTTGCCCATCGTGCCCTTGGGCTGGCTCTGGCGCATGCGGTTAGCCGGAATTGGAAGGGGTACTGGCAGCGAACGACGCAATCAAGTCCTTACGGCTCGCGGCCCTAACGATGAAGCCACTATGTTGAGCAAAGCGGCGCCCGTCGTTGGCGATGCGGCCTTTGCAAGAATATCGAATGACCCGCTTGCAGTATCTTCAAGAACCACAAATAATCCACTGTCGCTCTCAAGTGATTCGAGCGCTTGATCGTCGAACGTCCGCCGGGAAATCTCGGTTAGCCATAAGGTGCGGCAGGCGTCGACCTTTACCGAAAGATCGTCATCCATGGCAAAAGTCATCAGACTTCATCCTTCTGTTCGTGAAAACCACGAACCGCGCATGTCGGCTGCTGCTTTGGCTGAATACCTGATACTGAGGCCAGATCAGCAAGAGACGGTGTTGCACAACTCGCGTTTTTCGAGCCCGCCTATCGTAGTCGCACATTCTGACGCAATGCGGGCAATCCGGTCATACAACGCAGACCTCAGGCGTCCTCAGTCAACGCTCGACGAGGTAAAAGAATCGTTAACGAAGAAGTCGGGCGATCCGTCGGTTACGCCGAAAGCGCAAGAGGAAGCACTCCGGTGCATCGAGACAATCGAGCTATTCGAAAAGGCGGAAAACGCTTTTGGCCTGCGCACATTGCCACTCGAAGAGGCGCCCCGGTTTCCTCTCCTGAAGGTCGAAGGTGTGCTCCTGTCTGTTCAACCGGACTTGATCGTTAGGCCTCCGGCAAAGGACGGGAAGCAGAAGTTCGGCTGCGTGATATTCCGCCCACAAAAGGCGCCCGATCCCGAATCCGTTCGGCTCGAAGAGACGAAGCGCCGGTACGGCGATCACCGCAGGGAGATGGGCCGATACATGTTGGCCATTCTCGAATTGGCGATGAAAGCACATGGTAAGACTCTCGGCACCTTCAACCGGGAGCTTGCGTTTGTTGCCGACATCCGCATGGGTGAGCGGATTGGTTTTTCGACGAAGGATAACGCCGCTCGCGTTCGGGCAATCAAAGCCGCGTGCAAACAGATTTCTCAGTTGTGGAGCGGGATTGAGCCGCGCCGATCAGTGCTGAGCAAGGAATAACACGGCACCGACTCTAAGGCTCATTCTGTTCGCGTGCCAAGTGCAAGTGATTGCCGCCGCAATCTCCGCCTTCGCACGGTCTTCACCTTGCCCGTCATGCTTGAGCGCAAATCCTCGTCGTGAATGTCCCATCCGTTGCGCCGGATGACCTCTGCGGCGATCTCGGCGTTGGTGGGCGGGACTGACGCCGTGTTGATGATTTCGAAAACCATGCGTTGCAACTCACCGCGCTTGAACTCGCGGCGGTAAGAGCGCTTGCGCGGTATCTCAGCCGGGTTTCCGTTGAAGCCCATCAACTTCAAGGTTTGGTCGATATGAACCAGCTTCGACTTAAGGGCGATGCGCTCGCGTTCGAGTTCATCCAACTCGCCAGCGAGTTCGGCTCGTTTGGCCTTGAGGGCAGTGATTGCATAGCGTTCAGCCATGCGGTCATTGTCACCGGAAACGATGCATCAAGCCACAACGGGTTTGGTGCTCTTGCTACCTAATGCCGGAACTTTCCTTTGAATTCGCGGGATCAGCGGCCTATCTAGGGGCAGGATTGCGCGACGACGCGCAAAAAAGCGAGTGAGTTGAGGACAATGACGCCCGAACCCCGCCCCGGCATTCTGGATATCGCGCCCTACGTGCCCGGCGAGAGCGAACTTGAAGGCGATGCGCCGGTCATCAAGCTCTCGTCCAACGAGACACCGATCGGGCCCAGCGCCGCCGCGCTCGAGGCCTTCCGGAAGGAGGTCGCCCATGAGCGCTACCCGGACGGCTCGGCGCGCGAGCTGCGCGAGGCGATCGCGTCCGCCTACGGCCTGAACCCGGCCAACATCGTCTGCGGCGCGGGGTCGGATGAACTGCTCAGCCTTCTGGCGCAGGCCTATCTCGGGCCGGGCGACGAGGCGGTCTACACCGAGCACGGCTTTCTTGTGTACCGGATCGTCATTCAGGCGAACGGTGCAACGCCCGTCGTTGCGTCGGAGAGAGACAGGCGCGCCGATGTCGATGCCATCCTGGCGAAGGTCACGGGCGGGACGAAGATTGTCTTCCTCGCCAATCCGAACAACCCCACCGGCACCTATCTGCCCTATGACGAGCTGCAGCGGCTGCGCAAGGCGCTGCCCGAAAACGTGCTGCTGGTGATCGACGCGGCCTATGCGGAGTATGTGCGCCGCAACGACTACGAGGCGGGGATCGAGCTCGTCGCCACCACCGACAACACGGTGATGACGCGCACCTTCTCCAAGATCCATGGTCTGGCGGCGCTCCGGTTGGGGTGGTGCTATGCACCGGGACCGATTGCCGATGTGCTCAACCGCATCCGCGGGCCGTTCAACATATCCGCGCCCGCGATTGCCGCCGGCGTGGCCGCACTTCGAGACACGGCGCACGCGGCGAAGGCCGCCGACCACAATGAGCGCTGGCTCGCCTGGCTGACGGACGAGATCACCGCGCTCGGGCTCGACGTCACGCCGAGCGTCGCCAATTTCGTGCTGATCCATTTTCCCGATGAGGACGGCAGGCGGGCGGGCGATGTGGACGAGGCTCTCAAGGCCGACCGCATCATCCTGCGGCGGGTCACGGGATACGGGTTCCCCAACGCCCTGCGCCTGAGCGTCGGCACGGAAGAGGAGAACCGAACGGTCGTGTCCGCCCTGAAGGCGTTCATGGAGAAAGGCGGCGCAGCCGCATGAGAACCCCCGTTTTCAACCGCATTGCCCTGATCGGGCTCGGCCTTATCGGTTCATCGATTGCGCGTGGCGCGCGGGAGAGCGGCGCGGCGAACGAGATCGTCGGCACGGCGCGGTCGGAGAAAACGCGCGCACGCGTCGTTGAACTCGGCATCCTCGATCAGGTCATGGAGACCGCGGTCGAGGCCGTCGAAGGGGCGGATCTTGTCGTGATCTGCGTTCCCGTCCAGACGACCGGCGCAATCGCCGAAGCCATTGCTCCGCACCTGAAGAAAGGCGCCGTCGTCACGGACGTCGGTTCGGTCAAGCAGGCCGTGGTGCGGGACGTGGAGCCGCATATCCCGGACGGGTGCGCCTTCGTGGCCGGTCATCCGGTGGCCGGCACGGAGTTTTCCGGGCCCGATGCCGGATTTGCCGAGCTGTTTCACAACCGCTGGACCATCCTGACCCCGTCGGACAAGAGCACGCCCGAGGCGGTCGGGCATCTGACCGAATTCTGGAAGGCGCTGGGGTCGAACGTCGAGGTCATGGCGCCGGACCACCACGATCTGGTGCTCGCCATCACCAGCCACATACCGCATCTCATCGCCTACAACATCGTCGGAACGGTCGCCGACCTGGAAACCGACACGCGTTCGGAGGTGATCCGGTACTCGGCCAGCGGCTTCCGCGATTTCACCCGTATCGCCGCCTCCGATCCGACCATGTGGCGCGACATCTTCCTCGCCAACCGCAACGCGGTTCTGGAGATGCTCGGACGGTTCTCCGAAGACCTTTCAACCCTGCAGCGGGCCATCCGGCGCGGCGAAGGCGACAAGCTGTTCGAGCTGTTTACGCGCACCCGCAACATCCGCCGCAACATCATCGAGGCCGGTCAGGAAACGGAGGAGCCGGATTTCGGACGCGGCCATCCGCTTGCGTCGGAGAACGACTAAGTCTTTTTCCTCAGAGGATTCCCGGTTGCCAATTCGCCGGCGCGTACACACCTTTAGATGAACGGACCGAACAGCGTGGAGACGTGTTGTGTCTGACCTTTGGGTCTTCGGATATGGCTCGCTGATGTGGCGCCCGGGCTTTGAGCACGCGGAACGTCAGCCGGCGCTGTTGCGCGGCGCCCACCGCTCCCTGTGCGTCTATTCGGTCGTGCACCGTGGAACCGAGAGCCGTCCGGGGCTCGTGCTCGGGCTCGACGCGGGCGGGTCGTGCCGCGGCATCGCCTTTCGCGTGCCGGCGCGCGATGCGGGCGGAACGCTCGATTATCTGCGCGCGCGCGAACAGGTCACAATGGTCTATCGCGAGACACACCGGCAGATTGAACTTTTGGGCGCGTCACCGGGCAAGGTCGAGGCGGTGTGTTTCATCGTCGACCGATCGCACCCGCAATATGCAGGCCGCCTGCCGGTCGCCCGCCAGGCGGAGATCGTCCGCGACGGGCAAGGTGTCTCCGGGCACAATGTCGACTATGTGGTCAACACCCTCAGCCATATCCACGAGATGGGACTTCAGGAACCCGCGCTCAGTGAGGTCGTTGCCTCCCTCGACGAACGACCAGCGCTCGCACCCATGCGCGCGTGAACGGCGCGGCAGGGACTTTCAGATAAGAAAACAGGAAAGGACGCGTGTTACGCGCAGACGGCTTCCGCACCGTCGTTGGCCGGCGAATAGCGGCGGGTCATCACGGTACGGCCAAGCTGCCGCGCCGCCAGGTCCGCCTCGACCGCGGCACGCTCGCGGTCGGTCTCCGACAGGAAATGGATGTGGATTTCATTGGCGCCGAGCCGTGCCGCCGTGTGACGCAGATGCGCAAGGTTCAGGCTGTCGGCATCCGACACCGTCTGCCCGATGTCGAGCGGGCGGCGGGTGCCGTCGGCATCGCGACGAACCAGAATGTAGTTCACCTTCGGCATCAGGGGGCAATCAATGAGCGGAAACACGGTGTGCAGGTACCGCTCACCCGATGCGCCGCGCCAATAATGGAACGGCTGCGTAATCTGTGCCTCGCGACACACGAGCGCCGGCTCGTTGGCCGGTACCGACATTTCGCCGGGCCTTGCTGTGAACATCTCGTTTGTCATCACGTTCATGGCGCTGGTTCGCGGTTTCCAATTCTGGAAATGGGGTCGCTAATTGCTTTTTCAAGCGGAAATATGGCGCATACGCTGCAAATGAGAACATAAATAGAACATTTGTTCTCCTCAGTCAACAATTGTGGACACATCCGCGTGAATCCGTCCTCCGCCGGCGCGAGCAACGCCCTAAGAGAGCCGTCTGGCCGGGTGTCGTGCGGCTTGTGGTCAAAAGACCGGACTCAACGCGTTTCGACACCCTGCGGGCCGCTGAGGGCCTTGGCGGAGGCAGGCCGCTCTAATCGGCGAGCTTTTTCAACAATTCGGCGGCGAAGTGCGACAGGGTGTCGTCGCGGGCGCCCATGACGACGATCCGGTCGCCCGAACGCGCCAGTTCGAGCAACTTTCTTCCGCATGCCTCCCGGTCGTCGAAGGCGTAGGCGTTCCGCCCCGCCGCCTGAACCTTCCGCACCAGGTCCGCGCTCGAAACCGTCCGCTCGACCGTGCCACCGAAATAGACCGGCTCCGGCATGATCAGAACGTCCTGATCGCCGAGTTCCTCGGCAAAACAGTCAACCAGAGCGTCTCCCATCAGCCGCAAAGGTCCGAACCCATGCGGCTGGAACATGATGAGCAGCCGTCTGGGAAACTCGTGCAGCGTGGCGAGCGTGGCGGCGATCTTGTCCGGGTTGTGGGCGAAATCGTCGACGACGGTAACCCCGCCTGCGCTTCCGGCCACTTCTAGACGCCGCCGGATGCCGGCAAAGGTCTCCAGATGCCCCGCCGCCTTGGTCAGCGGAACCCCGACTGCTTTCGCCGCGGCAAGAGCCGCCAGCGCGTTCTCCACATTGTGACGGCCCGGCACGCGCAGCTTCACCGGCACGCGCGCGCCGTCCGCCTTTTCCGAAACCTCGAACGACACACCGTCCGGTTCGGGCGCCAGAGTGTCGGCGACGAGATCGGCATCCCGGCTCTCGATCCCGAACGTCATCAGCTTCTCCGACGGCACCCTCTCGCCGATGGCCAAACTCTCCGCATTGTCGGCATTGATGATAGCGACGTCGGCGCCGCGCACGAAGGCTCCGAACAGATCACGTAATTCGGCAAGCGATTTGTGGTCGAGGGCGACGTTGGTCAGAACCGCGACACGCGGGGTGAACAGGGCGATCGACCCGTCGCTTTCGTCGACCTCGCTGACGAACACGTCACGCCCGCCGGCGACCGCACTCGCATAGGGTGCTTCGGGCCCGGCGAAGTTCTTCATCACCGCTCCGTTGAAAACGGTTGGAACGAGGCCGGCCTGATGCAGAATCCAGCCGAGCATGCCCGTCGTCGTCGATTTCCCGCTCGTGCCACCGACAGCAACGGACCGCGGTGCCGCGTTGAACACCTCGGCGAGCAACTCGGCCCGGGTCATCCGGCGCGCACCCGCCCTGTTCGCGGCAACCACGTCAGCGACCGTGTCCTCGACCGCCGCGGACGCCACCAGCACCTGGTCTGCGCGCGTGATCCCGGTGCCGTCCTGCGCAAAGAGTTCGATGCCCCTGCCCCGCAGCCACTGGAACTTCTGTGCCGTGCGGCCCTGATCGAGCGCGCGGTCCGAGCCTGAAACCGTGTGCCCAAGCTCGTGCATGAGCGTGGCGAGCGGGAACATGCCGCTGCCGCCGATGCCGCAAAAGAAATAATGCTTGTGTTCGCTCATCGGCTAAGAGAGACCTGTTGGTTTCCGACCGCCGGGGAAAACAACGTCGGATGGCTTGGATTTGCGGAAAGGTCCTGAATGAACGCCCGCGCCTTCAGAATCGGTGTTATGGCGCCCGGATCGCCGATCGATCGCTCGATCGCCGAACGGGTCGCCGATATTGCCGCTTCAGCGGACCTCGGCGCAATCCCTGAAATTCACTTTCATCCGCAGTGCTTTACGGAATGCGGGCACTTCGCCGGCGATGACGCCACACGCAGCGCCGCCTTTGTCGAGATGGCGAACGATCCGGCGTTCGACGCCGTCTGGTTTGCCCGCGGCGGCTATGGATCGTGCCGTCTGCTGGAGGCCATGATCCCGCAGCTTGACGATACGGCACGGAACAAGGTGTATCTCGGTTACAGCGACGTCGGCGCCATTCTCGGCGCCCTTTACGCACAAGGGTTCGCCGGCGTCGCCCATGGGCCGATGGCCGCCGACGTCACGCGCGACGGCGGCGAGGCGGCCGTGATGCGCGCTCTGCGTTATCTGACCGTCCACGATACGTCCGGTTTCGAACCGTCGGTGAACGAGACCGCGCGGACGGCAGCGTTCAATATTTCGATCCTGAGCCATCTGCTCGGAACGCCGCAGCAGCCCGACCTGTCCGGGCACGTTCTCATGCTGGAGGAAGTCTCGGAGTATATGTACCGGATCGACCGTTACCTGTTTCACATCACCAGCAACCCGGAGATCAGAAAGGTCGCCGGCATCAGGCTTGGACGCTGCAGCGACGTGCCCGACAACGACCGGGAATTCGGTCACGACGAGGAACAATGCGTGCGGCACTGGTGCGCGGTGTCGGGCATTCCCTATCTCGGCCGTGCCGACATCGGCCACGACATCGATAACAAGATCGTGCCGTTCGGAACCGTTCCGACACGCTGGTAACGCTCGCGCGATCGCGATAGGTTCCCCGCAAAACACATAACCCGATCCGAGGAGTACCCCCATGACGTCACACGCCGCGAAGCTGCGCGACCTGCTGTCCGAAGACACCTGCCACATCATGCCGTGCTGCTGGGACGGTTTGAGCGCGAAAATGATCGCCGACGCCGGGTTCGGGTTCACCTTCATGTCGGGATTTGCGGTTTCCGCCTCGCGCATCGGCCTGCCGGATACGGGTCTGATTTCCTTCGGCGAAATGCTCGATCAGGGCCGCAACATCTGCGCTGCCACGCCGATTCCGGTGATCGGCGACGGCGACACCGGCTACGGCAACGCACTCAATGTGCGCCGCACGGTCGAGATGTACGCGCGCGCCGGATTCGCATCCGTCATGATCGAGGACCAGGTCGCGCCGAAACGCTGCGGGCATACCCAGGGCAAGCTGGTGGTCGACCGCGAGGAGGCGCTCAACCGCATCAGGGCGGCGGTGGATGCCCGCGAAGCAGGCGCCGACATCATGATCCTGGCGCGCACTGATGCGCGCCACGGCCACGGCCTGCAGGAAGCCATCGACCGGGCCAAGGCCTTTACCGATCTCGGCGCGGACATCCTGTTCGTCGAGGCGCCGCAGACGGTCGAGGAGATGGCGCAGGTGACCCGGGAAGCGCCCGGCATCCACATGGCGAACATGGTCGAGGGCGGCGCAACACCGATCCTGTCGAGCGATGAGCTGCACGAATTGGGCTACAACTTCGCCGCCTACCCCCTCACCCTGCTGTCCGCCGCAATGCGGGCGATGGCAGAGGCGCTGCGCGACTTCAAGCAGCAGAAACACCCGGGCAACCTGTTGCTCGAGTTCGGGGAATTGCGCCGGATCGTCGGCTTTGAGGATTACTATCTGGCCGAGCAGGACTACACCGATCAGCGGTCCTGACGTCTTCCCTGCTTTGAGCCTTTCGCGCGGTTCGTGTTTCCGCGGCGGGCTGGTTTTCCGGGCCGCGCGTTCGGGTCGCCTCCGAGAAGCGGTTCGGCGAGCGCGAGCACATACGCGCTGACGGCGAGGAACATGGAAAACACGCAGAGCAGCTTGGCGCCTTCCTCCGGGTAGTCCTTCCACCAGACGCTGGCCGGAATGATGCTGTCGATGGTGGTGTGCACGAGATAGAACGCGAACCCGACCGCGAACAGGATTCCGGTGATCGGGCATTTCATGAACTCGCGCCAGAACAGGGCGGCGACGCCAAGCGCGACCACGCCGTACAAGGCGACGATCAGATCATCCCACGCCCGGAAGACGCCGGCGTCACCGAACCCGTTGGCTTTCAACGCGTCTCCGCCGCGCTCATGAAACATCAGCAGTTCGTCAAGCGACAGCAACAGAAAACCCACCGACAGAAGAAGCCACAGGAACGTGCCGAGGTGCAGGTCCTTGTGGCCCAGGTAGAAGACCAGCAGAGCGAGCACGCTGGACATCGCCAGCAGGATCGACGACAGGGCCGTGACCGCACCTTCCTCGCCGAAATGGAAGGCCGGCTTATCGGACGGTACCAGCAGAACGGATGCCAGCAGGAACAATGCGATGCCGAGACAGCCCAGCAACGCGAGCTCCCGGAAAACCGGGGGCGGGCTGAGCGTTTGGGCTGCGCGCGCCGCATGCGGCGGCAGGGTTTCACTGGGCGACAACATCGGGGGCATCCATGATCGCATTCGCCGTCATGCAAACAGACGCGGCGGCTGCGCGGCAACCCGGCAATGGCTGAACGGTTAACGCCACAGGGCGCGGGTTCACCTGCTCAGAACAGCGTACCCGGTTAACCACTGCGCCCGATTGCCCGCCGCTGAACCCCGGACAACACTATGCTTTTCGGATTGGCTGGCGCATCGCGCCCGCCCCTATCCGGGCCGAGACGTGAGCAAGACAAGAAGCAACGCAATACGGACAAGTTTTGCCGGACTTAGCGCGCTGCAGGCTTTTCCAGCGGTAAACCGGGCTGCGCTTGCGCGCTTCGCCGTCTCGTTGCCGGGAAGACTGACGCTCGCCGCAACCGCGGGCGTCGTTCTGGCTTCTGTCGCCCTGCTTCTGATGCCGGAGACGATCATCGGCCTGATCGACGCTCTCGGCCTCGTCGGGCGCGCACGCATCATAGAGAACTACGACAACCTCGTAATCGCCCTTGCCACAGTCTATTTGACGATCCTTGCCTTTCTCGTTGGTGAATACGCGCTCAACGCCCGGTCGATCTCGATGGTGACATTCAGTCCGCGCGTTCTTCCGTCCGGCGAACCGGCCTGGTTCACCCGGGCCTGCATCGCCGCGACCACCATTTCTGCGCTGACGGTTCCCGTCTTCCTGCTGCGGGTCAAACTCGATATGGCGTGGCTCTACGTCGAGGACGGGCCGATGGAGTACTGGACGGCGCTCGCCTTTGCCGCCGCCGCAGTAATCGTTCTGATAGCGTCCAGAAATGCGGGTCGCAACGATCTGCCGAGGTCCGCGAAATACTACCTGATGGCGCTCTCGCTGCTGTTCGCCTTCGTTGCGCTCGAGGAAATCAGCTGGGGTCAGCGCATCTTCGGCTTCGCCACCCCCGCTGACATCGCAGCCGTCAACACACAGGGTGAGGTCAACCTGCACAACATATTCTCCGACTATATGAACATGGGCTACTTCGTCGCCGGATTGCTGTTCATGGCGGCGTGCGCCGGTCTTGCGGCGTTACGATCACAGGACACCGCGCCCGACTGGCTCCGCTATGCCCCACAGCCCTTTCTGGTGCCGCTGGCCGCGCTGATCGCCATGGTGTCGGTCCATATCGACCTCAACGAACTGCTCGAACCCATGGCAGCCGCGTTCGTGCTGCTTTACGCGCTGCAACTGCGGCTGATCACCCACGCTACTTAATGCCGATCTCTGCGTAAGGTTCATTCTCAAGAACACGGTCGAATTCCATCCGCGTCAGGTCGATCGTCCGGTACTCACCATGGAGCACGAGCTCCGACAATGCCCGCCCGACGGCAGGCGCATGCATGATGCCATGGCCGGAGAAACCGCAGGCGGTGAGAAGATTCTCGTGACCGTTGGAATACCGACCGATGATCATGTTGCCATCGAGCGTATTCTGCGCGTAGTGCCCCGCCCATGTCCGCTCGAGCCGGATCTCCTCGAATTTCGGCACCATGTTCGCCAGCAATTGCCACACCGTGTCCTCGAAATAGGTCGCGAAGTATCCTCGATCGACATCCCAGTTGAATCCCGGCTCAATATCCCAGCTCGGCCTGCCACCGGCGAAGCCATCGCCCTCGGGACGGAAGAAGGCGCCGCTATCGTCCTTGACCAGCGGCAGCGGCTCGACGTCATGGGCGCACCGCCAGAAATGCTGAACCCGGCACATGGGAACCACCGGCAACCTGGCGCCAGTCATGGCGGCAATCTCGCCGACCCAGGCGCCCGCGACATTGATGAAGCAGTCGGCTTGGAGCTTTTGCCCTGATTCCAGTTCCGCACCGGTCACGGCGGTTGGCGATGTCTCGAGCGCAATGACCCTGTCTTTCAGGAACTCCACGCCGAGACTCTGCGCCTTCTTGCGAAATCCCATGAGCGCGGCGTGGGGATCGATCCAGCCGTCCTGCGGCGAGTGGCAGGCCAGGGCCACATTGTCGGTGCCGATGGAAGGGAAACGCGCCCGCAATGCGTCCACATCAAGCAATTCGGCGGGAACGCCCTCAGAAGACTGCGTCTCGAAGTTCTGCGTCAGCGCATCGACCCCGTCAGCGTCGGTCAGGAACAGATAGCCCTGCCTGCGAAAGGCGATATCAGCAGGATCGTCATCGCTCACCATGGTCTCCGCAAAGCCCGCGAAGAAATCCAGACTGAACTGCGACATGCGGATATTCTCCGGCCGCGACATGAGCCTTCGGACCCCGCCCGCGCCCGCGGGGGTCGCCGCACGCGCATAGGTGGAGTCCGGCTCGATCACAACGATTCTGCCGGCGCTGCCTGCAACCGCAAGGAAGAACGCGGCGGCGCTGCCGATGATCCCGCCGCCGACAATGGCAACATCACACTTCATTTGCCCGAAGCCTTTCCCTCTAAGCCTTCACCTCCGCCAGCAACTCATCGAGCGCATCAAGCTTGCCGGACGTGTAGTTGGAGCGCCACGCGAGGAGCGTATCGATCCGCGCGTACCGGCCGCCGAGCGGGTAGCACGAGAATTCTCCCTCGCTCGATACGCAATTCAGCACCGACTGCGGTACGACCGCATAGCCGGTTCCTGCCGACACGCACGCCAGGATCGCGAGATAGGACCCGACCGACAGGATCTGACCCGGCACGATGCCGCTTTCGCGCAGCCAGTCCTGCAGATAGCGGCGATAGGCGCACCCTTCCTCGAAGGCGACGATGGTCTTGCCGCTGATCTCACGCGCATTCCCGACCGTGGGGAAGTTCTGCGGTGCGACGAGAACGAGTTGCTCGCGGAACACGGGGCGTGTCGAAATGCGTTCGAGGGTGACGGGCTCTGCAATGAAAGCCACCTCGACGTCGAAGTTGATCAGCCGCTCGATCAGTCCACCGGCCGTATCGGTCTCAAGCTGAATTTCAACCTCGGGGTAAAGCCCGTGATAACGCGACAGAACGGCCGGCAGACGCGCCGCCGCCGTGCTTTCCATGGTGCCGACCCGGAACACGCCGCTCGGCTTTCGGGCGTTCAATGCGTCGGAGGCTTCACGGGAAAGGTCCAGCAATCGTTCGGTATAGGAGAGCAGAAGTTCCCCGTCGGCGGTCAGATCGAGTCTCCGGTTCTGACGCAGGAAAAGGTCCCTGCCAAGCTGCGCCTCGAGCTGCTTTATGCGCGTGCTCACATTCGACTGAACCCGGTTGAGCTTGGCAGCCGCCCTGGAAATGCTGCCCTCCGTGGCTACAGCGCGGAAAATCTCCAGCGCGCGAAGGTTAAGGTTCTGCATGTTGACATCTCAAAATATGATATCTGAATTCAATATAATTCATTATTACTGATACTTTGCAAGAGGTACGGTTGCATTCCGAGAACAACCGGAATGCGAGTGAGCGATGCCCACGTCCTCCGCCGACCTTCGCCTGGCACTTGCCGGCCTTGCCGCACTTGCACTTGCCATGGGCATCGGCCGCTTCGCCTTCACACCCCTTCTTCCCATGATGGAGAGCGACGGGCTGCTGACCATCTCGCAGGGCGGCCTGTTGGCTTCGGTGCATTTTGCCGGCTACTGGATCGGCGCATTGCTCGCCGTCAGACTGCCGTCTTCGCCGGGCGCAGTGCTGCAGACGTCCCTTGTCGCGGTTGCGCTGACGACACTCGGCATGGGCCTGACCACCGACTTGTCGATCTGGCTGGCGCTCCGTTTCCTGGCCGGTGTGGTCAGCGCATTCACATTCGTGCTTGTCAGCAACCACGTCATCAAGACACTGCAGGCCAGCGGACGGACCACCCTGCAGGCATGGGTCTTTTCCGGGGTCGGCGCCGGCATTGCAGTCGCCGGGCTCGGTGTTCTGGCGCTAATGGCGGCACATGCCGGCAGTGCCACGGGCTGGCAGATCATCGGTGCCGCGTCGCTGGCGGTCGCCGCCGTGTTGTGCGTTCAGTTTCACAACCGGTTCACCGCAAGCCACGTCTCTTCCGCCGAAGACACACACGCACGAACGCCGCTCGCCTGGCGTCCCATCCTCGCCTATGGCGCGCTTGGCATCGGGTACATCATTCCCGCCACCTATCTGCCAGTGATGGCGCGTGACGTGATCGACGCACCGCTCATCTTCGGCTGGAGCTGGCCTGTCTTTGGCGCAGCCGCGTTCATCTCGACGCCGCTGGCCGTCAGGGCCGAGCGCTTCCTGACCAACCGTCAGCTTTGGGTGGTGAGCCAGTTCGTCATGGCCGCGGGCCTGCTGCTTCCGGCGCTCATCCCGCACATCGGCGCGATCATCGCCGCCGGCATCTGTGTCGGGGGCACCTTCATGATCATCACCATGGCGGGCATGAAAGACGCGCACCGCATCGCATCGGGTCCCGACGTGCATCGCCACATCGCGGTCATGACGGCCGCCTTCGCGACCGGCCAGATGGTCGCACCGGTCATCGCGGGTTGGGCGTATGGCGTCACACAGTCCTTCGCCGCACCGCTGCTACTCGCCAGCGCGGCGCTCGTGCTGACCGCTGCCGCGTTACCGCACCGCACGCGCACGGCGCAACTGCGGAGGTCGCGAGGCTGACTGCGGGCAGGGTCGCCGCGTCACCCTAACTGCACTTGGAAAACCCGCAGGCGCGGCAGGTGTGACACCCTTCCTGGAACACCAGTGCCGGCTGATTGCATTTGGGGCAATAGCGCACGTCCTTGACACGCTCGGCCGTGGTATCGCGGTCATCCGGATCGTCCGCACCGGCCTCGTCGACGTCGTCCGGCACGATGCGCTCGGCCGGGGCGATGAACCCGATATCGATCATGTGCCGCTCGATCACGCCGCCGATGGCCGCCAGCAGGCTCGGCACGTAGCGCCCCTCCATCCACTGCCCGCCGCGCGGATCGAACACGGCCTTGAGCTCTTCCACCACGAAGGAGACATCGCCGCCGCGTCGGAAAACGGCGGAAATCATGCGGGTCAGCGCCACCGTCCAAGCATAGTGCTCGAGGTTCTTCGAATTGATGAAGATCTCGAACGGGCGCCGCCGGTCATCCTGAATGATGTCGTTGAGCGTGACGTATATGGCGTGGTCGGAGTCGGGCCATTTGAGCTTGTAGGTGAACCCGGGCAGCGTCTCGGCCCGCTCCAGCGGCTCCGACATGTAGACGACTTCCCCGTTCGACGCTGAACCGTCCTCGGCCAGCGGCAGCGGTACGGGAACGGGCACCTCCACGGCGGTGAGCGGCAGGCTCTCCTGGCGCTCTTCCCGGGCGGGCGGGGGTTCTGCGTCCCTCTCCGTCGACAGCACCGATCCCGTGATCGGGTTGGGCCGGTACGCAGTGCAGCCCTTGAGGCCCATTTCGAACGCATGTTCGTAGAGCGGCCGGAACTCCTCGAACGGCATATCCTCGGGGCAATTCACCGTCTTGGAGATCGCGCTGTCCACGTGAACCTGCAGCGCGGCCTGCATACGCAGATGCTCATCGGGCGTCAGGTCGTTGGTGGTCACGAAGGCCTTGGGCAACGGCGCGTCGGGCCCGAACATGTGGCGATAGAGCCGGTGCGCATAGTCTTCCACATGTTCCTCGACGCGGGTGCCGTCCTCGGCCAGAACCTTGCGCGTGTATCTGAAGTCGAACACGGGCTCGACGCCGCTTGAGACGTTGCCCGCGAGCAGCGAGATCGTGCCCGTCGGGGCGATCGACGTCAGCAGCCCGTTGCGCAGGCCGAGCGCGGAAACGGTCTTGCGCACGTCCTTGTCCAGGCGCTGAATATGCGGCGAGGCAAGATACTCCTCGGCATCGAACAACGGGAACGCCCCTTTCTCCGCCGCCAGCTCGGCGCTGCCCAGATAGGCGGAGCGTTCGATGAGCGCCATCCATTTCCGCGCCGTCTTGGCGGCCTTTTTCGAACCGTATCGGTGCCCGCACATGATCAGCGCGTCGGCAAGGCCGGTCACCCCGAGGCCGATGCGCCGCTTGGCCTGGGCCTCGTGACGCTGGGCCGCGAGCGGGAAATTGGAAACGTCGATCGTATTGTCGAGGAACCGGACCGCCACCGGTACCAGCTTGGCAAGACGCTTTTCATCAAGCGCCGCGTCGTCGGTGAAGGGATCGCGCACCAGGCGCGCCAGGTTGATCGAGCCGAGCAGGCAGGCGCCATGCGGCGGCAGGGGCTGCTCGCCGCACGGGTTCGTCGCGTAGATGGTTTCGCAATAGCGCAACGGGTTGAGGGCATTGATGCGGTCGATGAAGATCACACCCGGCTCCGCATAATCGTACGCGCCGCGCAGGATCCTGTTCCACAGCTCGCGCGCGTCGACCGTCTTGTAGACCTTGCCGCCGAACGTCAGGTCCCAGCCGCTGTCCGACTTCACCGCCTCCATAAACGCGTCGGTCACGAGCACGGACAGGTTGAACATGCGCAACCGCGCGGCGTCGGCCTTGGCTGAAATGAAGTCCTCGATGTCCGGATGGTCGCACCGCATGGTCCCCATCATCGCGCCGCGCCGCGTGCCCGCCGACATGATGGTCCGGCACATCGCGTCCCAGACATCCATGAAGCTGACCGGCCCGGATGCCTGCGCGCCGATGCTGGCGACATGGGCGCCCCTGGGGCGAAGGCTGGAGAAGTCGTGGCCGATGCCGCCGCCCTGCTGCATCGTGAGCGCGGCCTCCTTGACGTTCTCGAAAATCGAGCCGAGATCGTCCTCGATCAGCCCCATAACGAAGCAATTGAACAGCGTCACATTGCGGCTGGTGCCGGCCCCGGCGATGATACGGCCGGCGGGAAGGAAAGCATGATCGGCAAGCGCGCTTTCGAAGCGTCTGGACCAGCGCGTGCGGTCGGACCGCCTCTCGGCCCGTGCAATCGCCGTTGCGACCCGCGACCACGTATCGGCGAGGGTCGCATCCACAGGCGTACCGTCTTCGCGCTTGAAGCGGTACTTCATATCCCAGATTTCTCGCGAAATCGGGCACTCGACCTGGAACTCTTTGCTCATTACAGACTTGGTATCGGCGAGCCTACGCACCTTTCAATGTATGGGGCGCCTGCTGCAGGGTCAACAAAATGTTCGCATTATGTTCCATAATGCGCGGCCAACTCTAAAATTTGGTTAGCGAAGCCGCGATTACGCTAGAACGGCTCCAGAAGACCGACCGACGTCAGCGACTGCAGGATCTCGCTGATGAGCTGTTCGCCGGCCTCGGGAAACGCGTTCGCCAGGTCGTCGCGCGAAAAGTGATCACGCTCGAGCATCCATTCGACCATTCCGGACCCGTCGCCCGGCAGGTTTGCGTTGCCTTGCGGCGTCGTCACCCGCCAATCCGATCCGCGCCGCACGACGCGGACGCCGCGTCCGCGCACGCGATAACGCGACAGCGGTTTCGGCACGGCCACGCTTGAGAGCACCGAGAAGGCCTTGCGGCGCTGATCTTCCCGAAACTGGCTGCCGATGTCCGGCTGCCGGAGAAGTTGCACCAAGGTCTCGCGCAGGGCGGCAATATGCGCGTCGTGATCGGCCGCCGCATCGTGCGGCGGCATCGGCTGGCGGAACAGCGGCGCCTCGTCGAGCCCGTCGACCACCCAGCGCATGAAGTCGAGGCCCGTGGGCTGCGTCGTGCCATAGGACAGATGCAGGCAGTTCTCCGTCGACGCGAGCGCGTCGTGATAGACGCCCTTCGGAAGATAGAGCAGATCGCCGGGCTTGAGTTCCACCTCCATGGCCAATGTACCTTTGGCCTTGTCATGGTGGTCGGGCGGGAAGCTCGTATGATTGAAACCGGGACGCTCCATCGGCCCGTCGAACCGGCCCTCATAAACCCGCCACGTCTTCCTGCCTTCGATATGGATCGCGAACACGTCCATCGTGTCGAAGTGCGACGGGAACGCCTGATGCTCGCTCTGGGAGCAATAGGCGTTGCACGAGACGCGAAAGCCGGTCGCCATCTGGATCGCTTCCGACGCCGACCGCAGGCCCGGCGTCAGCGTCTCGATGAGATCGAGAACGATCGACGCGCCGCGATCGAGATACGCCACCACCTTTTCGGAAGTCGGCTGCATGATGCGCGAACCGTCGCGGCTGGCGGCCGGCTCGCAGAACTCCGCCGCGGGTATCCTTTTTCCGTCGAGCACCATGTTGAATGACCGGTCGGACCAGATCGAGGTGCGATGCAACAGGTCGTTGAAGTCATCCCAGGAGCAGATACCCGCCACCTTCTCGTGGCTGCCCGGAACGTGCAGCGGTTTCTGGTCGTAATACGCCTCGAAGAACTCGTCGATGCCGATCGGGTCCAACAAGGATTTGAAAGTTATGGCTGGTGCAGTCACTGTTTCCCCCCAAACGCTGACAGACATATATCATCCGACGGGACACTGCCCGCCGCAAGGTCTCTAGGCGTCCGCGTGCAGCCCCAACCGCGCGGCGGCGTCAGCGGGTACGGGCGGGGGATCGGCGGCCTGCGCGGCCTCGACCACCAACGCGTCGGACGCACTTTCGATGGCTTCCTCAAGGCGACGGGCGAACTCCCTGCGCGGCAGCCCGGCCGGGATCGGTTCGAGGAACTGGACGATGATCTTGCCGGGATAGCGCTGCAGGCTGCGCCGCGGCCAATACAGTCCTGAATTGAGGGCCACGGGGCAGCACGGGACGCCGAGACGGTCATACAGATAGAGCGCACCCGGCTTGTATGCCGGCGGGGCACCCGGTTCGCGCCGCGTGCCTTCGGGGAAGATCAGGATGTGGCGGCCTGCCGCCACCCGGTCGGCCGCGTCCCGCGCCATCTGTCTCAGCGCCGATGCCCCGGCGTCGCGGCGCACGAAGATCATGCCGAACTTGGCGGAAAACCAGCCATAGAACGGGATCCACATGAGCTCGCGCTTCATGATGATGGCGGGATCGTGCAGCAACGGCACGAGGGCGAACGTGTCCCATGCGGACTGATGCTTGGAAGCGACGAGGACAGGCCCGTCAGGAAGGTTCTCCCGGCCGCGCACCTCGAGTCCCATGCCGACGATCTTGTCCAGCAGCCACACGCATGTCCGGCCGTGCGCGGCAAGGCCAGCCATTGCCCACGACCGCGGCGCGATCAGCAGCCAGCTCCCGAGCACAAGGAAAAGCACGCTGACGATGTAGAACACGACGACGTAAACGAGCGCGCGGACCATGGCGTGTTATCCCCGTACAGCCCCGGTCGGCATCAGTTGCTCTTGGCCGAGGAATGCGCGCTGCCGCCGAACCCGGCGCTCGAGGCGATCCTTTCGCCCGCATATCGCGTGAGCGCGCCAAGGTATTTCACATACTCGCTGATCAGAAGGCGCATGGTGCCGGCGTGCGCCCACCAGTTCTTGATGTGAAAGTTGCGCGAGACGACGGGATGGGGAACGAGGTGCACGTCCGGCATGGCGCGGGCGAACTCAACCAGCGTGCGCGGCATATGATAGGCGCTCGTGACCACGATCAGCGAGTTGAAACCGTGCCTGGCGGCCCAGCTTTTCGTTTCCGCCGCGTTGCCGGTTGTATCGAGCGCAGCGTGGCCGAGATCCACGCAACACGGGAAGAACTCGTCGCCGCGCGGCACCATGCTTTGCAGTTGCTGCGCGTTGGTGGATGGATTGACGCCGCTGATGAGGAGGCGCTTTGCCTGCCCGTCGGCGAGCAGCCGGACCGCCTCGCCGATGCGGTCCTTGCCGCCGGTCAGCGCGACAATACCGTGGGCGGCCTGCGGCACGCCGGAATCGCGTTTGATCGTGTTTGCAAAAAGGACAAAGCCGCCCACAACCAGGACGCAGGCGATGAGCGCGCCCGCGACGGCAATCTGGATCAAACGGATGAATGCGGCCATGCTTGGTTCCGGAATACTCTGTTTTCCGGCAGTTTGTCGCAAAACCGCCGAAAGTAACATGCCATCAACATACCGCCTGAGTGAGGCGAATTGGCAGTGAAAATGCGTTCACGTTACTCGTATGACTTCAGGATGCGGTAGACGCCGTAGCGCGAGGTGAGCATACACAGACTTGCTACAACAACCACGACAAGCCCGAAAAGCAGATAGCCGGGCCAGTCCAGCGCCGCCGAACCGATGAGTTGCCTGAATTCCTCGGCCGCGAGACCGCCACCGCTGAGAACACGCATCACGATGGGCAGCATCAGGAACATCAGGGTCGCGCCGAGCGCGCCGACGAGGCCGGCGCGAACGCCGATATTGAGGAAGTGCTTCTCGAACTCATGGGCGATGAACTTCTCCTGTGCGCCGACGAAATGCAGCACCTCGATGATCTCCCGGTTCGACGCCATGGCGCTTTTCGTTGCCGAGACGATGCTGGCCACGGTCGCCGCCCCCACAAACAGCAGAACCGACACGCCGCCGAGAAACAGGGACCGTGTGACCGTGCGCAATTCCGCCTGCCAGCGCCGGTGATCGTCGAGCGTCACGCCCTTGAAGTTGGTTTCCAGCGCCTGACGCACGCCGGCCAGATCGGGCGGATCGGAACGGCTGATCTCGACCGCGATCAGGCGCGGCACCGGCAAGGACGTCAGCTCGTTGGACGATCCGAGCCAGGGCTCGAGCAGGGCAGCAGAGTCCTCGACACTGAACGGGCTGACTTTCACGATACCCGGTTGCTTGGCTAGGAACAGGGCGACGAGCGTCACCTTCTTTTCCAGTTCCGGCTCGTCCTCGGGGCTGACCTGCACGGTGATTTCGCTGGCGATATCGGAAAACCAGTCATTGGCCGCCTCGTTCACCATGTAGACGGCCCCGGCGGTCAAACAGGCGAGAAAGCACATGATCGCGATCACGACGGTCAGGGCGCGGCCGGCGACCGACGCGGGCTGAACGATGGGCGCGGAACCGCCATTGACAGACTTTCCGGCCAGTCCGTGCAGCACGGCCAGCCATGGACTGCGTTTGGCGAGCGCGTTCCAGTGTGCGCCGATCCGGTCCAGGCTATCGGATTTCCAAGTGTCCTTCATTGATCACCAGGCGTGGAGCATCGCACTGCTCCATCAGTTGGAAGTCGTGGGTGGCGATGATGACCGAAGTGCCGAGCCGGTTCAATTCGATGAACAGGCGGAGCAGGCGGTTCGCCATGTTGGGGTCGACGTTACCGGTCGGCTCATCGGCCAGAAGGAGTTCCGGCTTCGCAATCACCGCACGGGCGATCGCGACACGCTGCTTCTCGCCGCCTGACAGGACCTCCGGATACGCCGTCATGCGATCGCCGAGGCCAACCCATTTCAGCAGATCCGTGACGTCGTCGCGGTAGGAGTCCAGGCTCTTGCCGAAAACCCGCAGAGGCAGTGCCACGTTTTCCCACGCCGTAAAATGGTCGAGCAACCGGAAGTCCTGGAACACGATACCGATGCGCCGCCGCAGGTCGGAGCGCTTGGACGGCGGCAGGTTGGCGCAGTCCTCGCCGAACAGGTGTATCCGGCCGCGGCTGGGGCTGAGCGACATGAACAGCAGGCGCAACAGCGACGTCTTGCCGGCGCCGGACGGCCCGGTCAGGAAGTGAAACGAGCCCGGCACAAGGTGGAAGTTGATGTCGCGGAGCACCTCGGGTCCGAGCCCGTATCGCAAGCCGACATTCTCGAAACGAATCAAATGAACAGTCCCGGTCCCAAACAGCGTTCAACGTAAGGCCTTTATGCTGGACACATTCTGCCGTATCAACGCATTTCACGCTATTTTGGGAACGCCGCCCTATAGACAGTTCGCGCACCAGCACGCCGGAAACCGATACCCTATGATCATCGAATGTCCAAATTGCGAGACCCGTTACGAGATCCCGGTCGAGCTTCCGCCGGAGGGACGCAAGGTGCGCTGTTCGTCCTGCAATCACGTGTGGCAGGCGACGAAGGAAAACCAACCGAAGCCCGAAGCCCTGACGCCGGGGTTCGACGATGACGAAATCGTGTTCAAGGAGGATCCCGCGGCCGAGAGCAAGCCGGCTGAGACGGAACCGGACGGCGAACAATCCGACAGCGCGGACACTCAAGGCGAAGACGCGTTCAGCGAGCAGGCCATGGAGGACGCCTTTTCCGCCGCCATGGACGACGCCGCCGCCGAACAGACGGAGGAAGACGGGCCGGGCGAAGCCGCGGGCGATGACGAGGTCGAAGCCGGCGACCTGGTGCCGAAGCGTGAGAGCCAACCCATTGTCATCGGCAGGGCAAAGCGACGCAGCACCGGTGTGGCAGGGCCGGTTGCCGCCGGATGGGGTGCCCTTGCGCTCTGTGTCATTGGCCTTGCAGGCTATGTTTACTTCCAGCGCGTCGATGTCGTGCGCGCCTTGCCCGGCGCTGCCCCTGCATATGAGCGGCTCGGCCTGCCTGTGAATGTCCGTGGCCTGGAATTCGACAAGGTGGGTTATGCATGGGAGACGAACGCGGGGCGCCCGGTCCTCGAGGTCTATGGTGAGATCGTCAACGTGTCCTCCGAGCCTCTCAAGGTGCCGACGGTCGTGTTCGGATTGCGGACAAAGGAGAAGGTCGAGGTCTATCAATGGGCGGCAGATGTGAGATCAGACCTGCTGCCGCCGAACGAGCGCACCGCATTCTCCGCACAGATCCCGACGCCGCCGAAGTCGATACGCGACGTTTTGGTCCGCTTCGCGAAAATACGCTGACCGGAGACGCGCATGAACCGCGACGCGCCGCCGGACCCTCGCATGGAGATCCTGTTCGATGCGGCGGAGATCGCGTCGCGCATTGAGCAGCTCGCCGCAGAAATCGCCGATGCGAGCTTCTCCGATCTGCTGGTCATTCCGATTCTCAAGGGCAGTTTCATGTTCGGCGCCGATCTGTTGCGCGCCCTTCACGCCACCGGACTGAGACCGGAGGTCGATTTCATATTTCTTTCCAGTTACGGCAAGGGCACACAATCCTCCGGGCGCGTCGAAGTGCTGCGCGAACCGGAAGCGGGCATGAAGGGCCGGGATGTGCTGATCGTGGATGACATTCTCGAGTCGGGGCGCACGCTCGCTTTTGCCAAGGACCTCATGATCGCGCGCGGCGCGCACCGGGTTGCGACGTGCGTACTCCTCGACAAGCCCGTCGACCGGGCCGTGAACATCGGCGCGGACTTCCGCGGGTTCGATTGTCCTGACGTGTTCGTCGTCGGATATGGCATGGACCTCGCCCACCGGTATCGGGAGTTGCCATATGTCGGGCGAATCATGTGAAATCCGGCCATGAAGCCGGAATTCGAGGCTCTAAGCGGCGAGCGGGGTCCATATGGCACGCATTCTTCTGGCGGAAGATGACGTCGCGGTCTGCGATTTCGTGCGCCGCGCGCTCGAGATGGACGGCCATGACGTCGTACCGGTGCACGACGGCGGAGAGGCTCTGGAGCGGCTGATGTCGCCGCTGGAGCAGTTCGATTTGGTACTGTCGGATATTCGCATGCCGGTGGTCGACGGCGTCGCCCTGGCCTTGCAGGTCGCCCGCGACAAGCCGGAATTGCCGATTCTCCTGATGACGGGATACGCGGAGCACCGCGACCGGGCCTACGGCCTCGACAGCCTGATCCGCGGGATCGTGCAGAAACCGTTCACGCTGGCGCAAATCCGCGAAGAGGTGAATGCCGTCCTCGACACGCCCGCATCGGCCGCCTGACCGCACCCGCTGCGCCCGATCCGGCGCGCAGCTCTCGCTAGAACTGTTTGATAAGCCGCTCGAGATAGTCGAGCTCGAGCATCGGCCGGGAGGGCTCGCCCAGCCGGCGGCGCAGCTCCTCTAGAATCTCGCGCGCGCGTTGAATGTCGATCTGGTCGGGGACCTTGACCGAGGTCCCCAGATCGGGCCCCTGGGTGCGTTCCGGCCGCCCCAACGGATCCTTGTTGCGCTGACCGCCCTGCCCCATGCGGGAGGCGAGGCTCTGCAGAATCTGCTCGGCCATCGAGCGTGTGCCCTGCCGCAGCCGGTCGAGCGCCAATGTCTGTTGCTGAACGGCGCGGCCGAGATTCTCCTCATTGAGCGCCCGCTCCGATTCGCGCATGGCCTGACCCGCACCTTCGAGTTCGTCCGACGGGCGCGCGCCCAGCCCCCTGAGCTGCTCGAGCAGACTGTCGAGGCGATCGCGGATGCCGCCCTGCTGGCTGGACAGCGCGCCGTAACGCCCGTTGCCGTCGCCGCGGCCCTGACCCTGCTGCTGGCCTTCACCACGCCCCTGTTGACCTTGCTGGCCTTCACCGAACCGGCCCTGCTGTCCTTCCTGGCCTTGGCCCTGCTGACCCTGCTGTCCCTGACGGCCCTGCTGGCCTTGGCGACCCTGTTGGCCGAACCGCTGCCCAAGGCCTTCATCGCGCCGGGCCTGGCGGCCATCGCGTCCCTCCTGGCCTTCGCTGCGGCGCTGTTCGTTGAACGTTTCGTCGAGCAGTTTCTGCTGGCGCTGGATCACGTCGCCAAGCCCCTGCACCATGTTCATCATCTGCTGGCTTTGCGAATTCGGGTTCGCCTGTCCCATCTGCAAGCGCTGCATCATGTCGGCGAGCTGGTCGAGCATGCGCTGCGCCATCTCCCGCGAACCGGTCTTGGCCAGGTTTTCGATGTCGCGCAGCATCTGCTCCAGATCCTTCGCGCTCATCATCTGCTGCTGACCAAGGCCCTCCGGCATCTTTGCCAGATTGCCGTTCTGCCGCGCCTTCTCGGCCATCGCCTGCAGGAAGCGGTTGAGCGCCTCGCGCAGCTTGTCCATCAACCGTGCGATTTCCTGTTCCGAGGCACCGTTTTCAAGCGCCCGGCGCAACTCTTCCTGAGCGGCGCGCAGATCGGCTTCCGCCTGCGGCAGATCGCCATCTTCGACCCGCAGGGCAAGATCCCACAGCTGTCCGGCAACGCTCTTCAATCCTTCCGCGGTCTTGTCGTTGCGCAGGCGATAGTGCGCGGAACGCATGCCGAGATAGAGCACCTTGTCCTTGATGAAACGTTCCGGTGCGATTGTCAGCGCGGACAGCGCGCGGATAACCGGCTCCCGGTCGTCCGGATTGCGCACCAGGTTCTTGCGCTGCTCGACCAGCGCCTTGGCCATCGGTTTGGTGAACCGGCGCTCCGGCAAGACCATCTCATACGCTTCGCTCTTGCCTTCCTGACCCGCATGGTCGCGCGCAACCAGGGTCATGACGACTTTCAGACCGGCCCACGGATGAGAGGTGAGGTCCTTGAATGTCTTGGCCTCCGCCACCTTGGCATTCGAACGTGGCAGGGTGAGCGGAATGTGCGGCGGCTCGAACGCACGCAGCACCTCGTTCGCCTCCGCGTCGTTAGCATCTTTGCCCGGCTCGCCGTCGCGACCGGTCTGGCCGGCTTCGCTTTCGCCTGTTCCCGTGGGTGCCAGAGCAAAGCGCGCTTCCGCGCCGGCAACGCCGTAATCGTCCTGCGCACGGTAACCGAACCGAAGCGCACCGCGCGGCGACCGTGTCGGTTCGTCGGTCAGGCCGATCAACGGCGCCTGGTCCTCGATCACGTCGAAGTTCCAGGTGGTACGAGGGATGCCGCCGGACCCGACGGTGATGCGTACCGCTTCCTCGATCGTCACCTTGTATTCCGCGAGCTGCTCGTCGCTGCTCGCCGGCTTGAGCGTTTCGTTCCCGCCGTCGGCCTTGCCCTGCACCTGGACCATCGGGCGGGCGCCCTCGCGGCCATTGATGCGGATCAGGAGAAGACTCTTCTCCGGCGTGGTGACCTGCCTGATCGATTGTCCGTCATCGGACCCATCGGCAAGAACGATCGGCGGCTTACCGGTATAGACGGGCGGCGTCACCCAGGCATCGACACGGAATGGCGAAACGCTCGCCTGCGGCTCGAAAGCAACTGCCGTGACGAGGCGTTGCCAGGACGAACCGCCGGAAACGGCGAAGCCGACGACAAGAAGGAGCAGGAGGGCGGCGCGCAGCGCATAGGGATCGACGCGGCCGAGCCGCGGATGAGGCCATCCGGCCCGCAGCCGGTTGAGGGTCTCGGCGAGCCGGGCACGATGCCGCTGCCACAAGGCACGCTGGCCGGCGTCGGCACTGTCGGACAACTCGTCCTCGAATGACGTCGCCGGGCGATGCTTGACGCCGGAGGCCTGCTCCAGGCGCCGCAGCGCGTCCTCACGTGTGGGCCAGCGCACCCGCGCCAGCGGAACGAGCGATGCCAGAAATGCCAGCACAAACAGGACAAGGCCCGCCTGATGCACCAATGGCGGCATCAACGCCCACAAATCGAACAGCGTGAGCAGCAAAAACAGCCCGGCGACGGCGAACGGCCAGAGCAGCGCACGCCATACGTCTTCGAAAAGGAGGACGGCGCGGGCAACGCGGACCTTGCGTTCAAGGATGCGTGGTGCATCCCGTAACGGGTCGCGGCCAGGCGCCTGTTTTTCGTTTCCAGAACCGATCATGAGCGTCACGCTAGCATGCGGACTCCCTGCACTGCGAGGGGTTTCGCGACACTTAGGATCTATAATCCGCCGTTTTGTGGGCAGATTGCATCACGACTGGGTGAATTGGGCATGACGACGCGGAAATCCGTGTGCTTGAGCAGTCCCCTCATGACAACGGCGATTTCGTCTAGGCGGTCACCGCCATTCTGCGCTAGTCTCCCCTCCGGGCGGGGGACATCAGCCCAAAAACAGGTTTTTTTGCAACGCAAAGAGGGGCGTGCGATGTGGCGTATCTGTGGTTTCGTTTTGGGGGCCGGCATGTTCCTGACGGCATTGCCGGGCCAGGCCGCTTCCTTCTCTCAGGCGGTGGACGCATTGGGCAATGACGGACGGCAGCAGTCGCTGATCGTCAAGGTCAGATCCCTGACAGACAAGCAGAAATGCAAGGCGCTCAATCAATGCCGGCGCAAATATACGATCTGCTACAACAAACTCGAGCGGGCGCGAAAAAACATCGAAAAACACAAGGACGAGTGCGTGAAACCGTATCAGAAGTGCATCAACGCCAGCTTTAGCGGGCTCGACTTCTTTTTCACGCGCTGGTTCAACCCGAACGTCCTCGACTGCCGCAAATATTCCGGCTGACGCCGACCCGGCGTGGTTTCCGTGGGCGCTTGCACGCCGCATATTATCTGACTAAAGTCAGATAAATGGTCTCACAGGTCACAGATGACATCGAACAGGTCCGCCGGTTCAACCGGACGGTGGCGCAGCGCATCGGCGTTCTCGACGAGCGGTTTTTGGGCCGTGGCCGGCCGTTCGGCGAATCGCGCGTGCTGTTCGAGATCGGCGAGAGCGGCATCCAGGTGCGCGAGCTGCGCGTCAGGCTGGGGCTGGACTCCGGCTATGCGAGCCGGCTGCTGCGGGCGCTGGAGAGCGAAGGCCTGATCGAGACGAGGGCTGCAACCGGCGACGCCCGCGTCCGCTTTGCATCGCTGACCGACAAGGGGCGGCGGGAGTGGCGGGAGATCGATCGGCGCTCGGACGGCGTTGCCAGATCGATCCTCGAGCCACTGGACCGAAAAAGGCGTGAAGAGCTGATCTCCGCTATGCACCGGATCGAACGACTGCTGCGCGCCTCCGCGGTGGTGATCACGGCACAGCCGGCCGACAGCATTGTCGCGCGCTGGTGCCTGCAGCAATATTTCGATCTGCTTGAGGCGCGCTTCGACGGCGGCTACGACCCGGCGAACGCGCAGCCCGCCGACGCCCATGAATTCTCGCCCCCGAAAGGCGTGTTTCTCGTCGCCCGCGCCGCCGGCGAACCGGTCGGCTGCGGCGCGCTGAAAACAGCCGCACCGGCGCTCGGCGAAATCAAGCGGGTGTGGGTTGCCGAAAGTGCTCGCGGCCTTGGCATCGGCCAGCGCCTTCTCGATGAACTGGAGACGGCGTCACGCGGGATGGGACATACGCGCATCCGGCTGGATACGAACAAATCCCTGACCGAGGCGCAGGCGCTCTATCTCAAGAACGGCTATGTCGAGGTCCCGCCCTTCAATGACGATCCCTACCCGGATCACTGGTTTGAGAAGGTGCTGCCCTGAGGCCCCGCGAGAGCCGCGAGACGTGAGGGTCAGTCCAAGCGCACCGAGCGGTCGAGCCAGGCGAGCGCCGCGCCCAGCGTCTCGTGGGCATCGGCGGGCGGCGGGTCCATTTCCCTGCGCTTCAAGGTTGCCGCATATCGGGCACCGAGGGCGCTGGTGGTGGCCGCGTCGAAACCCAACGCACGCAGCTGCGCCGTTGATTCCTCCATCTCGTGCATCCGCCGTTCCGCGTGGAGAATGTGCGTCGTGACGAGCGAAGCAAGCAGATCGGCGATCGGTCCGCTGTCGATGTCGCCGAGCGCATCGAGCAGCCGGTCGCGGATGCCGAGCTGCTCCGCCGCCGTCAGACTCTCGATCGCCAGGCACTCAAGGCCCTTGACGATGACCGACCGCAGCAGCTTGAGCGCCACCGCATCTCCCGGCCTGCCGCCGTCGAGGATCTTCGGCGTCGCGCCCATCAGTTCAAAGAAGGCCTTGGCGCGTTCCGCCTCCTCGCCGGCGATGAGCACCGGTGTCCTGCCGCCGGTGAGCGCGATCGCACCCATGATGGCCACGTCCACAAACGCGCGGCCGGCCGCGTGGAAGGCTTTTGCGGATGCACGCAAACTGTCAGGCGCGCCAGTCGACACGTCGATATAGACGCTGCCCTGCGACATGTGCGGAAATGCTGCTTCCGCCGCCTCACCGCTCGCCCGGCCGGGCACGGCGGCAATCGCCAGATCGCAGGGCGCCAGCCAGTCGCCCTTTGTCAGATTGAGCGGCAATCCGAGCTCTTGCGAAAGAGCGCCAGGACGGCCTTCGAAGACAATATCGCAGAGCGCAAGCGTCGCCTTGCCCTCAAGCGCGCGGGCATAGGCCCCGCCAACCTCACCGCATCCGATGATCGCGATATGCATCACAACGTCCTTTTGCTCTTGAAATGGGGTGGCAGTGGCAAGGTCCGGTGCCAACCCGCAAATGTCGGAAAGTCCCGCAACTTAGCCGGTTCACCGCCGCGGTCAATCGCGCAACGCTCCGAAAGCAGCGCGGAAAAGCGCTCAAAAAGAACATTTTCCCTTGAAATACTGACTAGTCAGTCATTATATATCAGCCATGAGCAACACAACTTCCCAGAGAACCGGCCCGTCCGGTGATGCGAAACGCCGCTTGCCGAAGCGGCGCAAGGACGAACGCCCCGACGAGATCGTCGAGGCCGCGCTGCAGGAGTTCTCCGAGAAAGGTTTCGCCGGGGCGCGGCTTGAGGACGTGGCGTCCCGCGCCGGCGTCAGCAAAGGTCTCCCCTATCTCTACTTCAAGACCAAGGAGGAGTTGTTCAAGGCGGTCCTGAAGACCTTCATCAAGCCGGGGTTCGATGCGCTGATCGCCCAGGTCGACAAAACCGAACTCTCGGCGGCGGACTTCCTGCGCGGACCGTTCCTGAGGTTCCTGCAGGATTTCGCCAAGTCGCGCCGCGCGACCGTCCTGCGCCTGATGGTCGCCGAGGGCCACAAGCATCCCGAGCTCACGCGCTTTCACATGGAAAACGTCGTGGAGCCGGGCATCGCCGCGCTGCAGCGCCTTATCGACCGCGGCGTCGAGCGTGGCGAGTTCAGGCCGACGAAGCTGCGCGACTATCCGCAGCTGCTGATCGCACCGGTGTTGATGAGCGTCATCTGGCGTCTTCTGTTCGAGCGCCACCGGCATCTCGACATCGACGAATTCCTTCAAACCCATATCGACCTGATGCTGCAGGCCATCACCGCCGGAACCTCCGCCGAGGAGAAAGGTGAGCGTACGTCATGAGACTCCCCGCGATTGCCGCCCTTTGCCTGACTCTCCTGCTTGCCGCCTGTGGCGAGGAAAGCGGGACCCATGCACTTCCCGGATACATGGAAGCCGAGCTCGTCCTTGTGGGCCCCGAGGAATCCGGACGCGTCGACACGCTGTCGGTCAAGGAAGGCGGGCGCGTGAAGAAAGGCGATCCTCTGTTCACGCTTGAAAGCGACTCCCAAAAGGCCTCGCTCGCCGCCGCGAAGGGCCGGCTCGAGGAGGCGGAGTCCAGCCTGACCCTCTCCAAAGTCAGTCTTGAGCGGGCGAAAGACCTGCGCGAGCGCGGTGTTGTCTCTCAGGCCCGTCTCGACGATGCGCAATCGACACACGACAGCAATCTCGCAGCCGTCGCCGCGGCCCGTGCCACATACGACGAGGCCGCCGTCCGTCTCGACAAGAGCAAGGTCAACGCGCTGCAGGACGGGACGATCGAGGAAATCTATTTCCGCGTCGGCGAGGTCGTGAATGCCGGCCAGCCGGTTGTCGCGATCCTGCCACCGGGCAACCTCAAGGTGCGCTTCTATGTGGCCGAACCGGTACGCGCCTCCATCCATATCGACGAGAAGGTTTCGATCAGCTGCGACGGCTGCCCGTCCGGGCTGACCGCGGCGGTCAGCTTTATTGCCCGCGAAGCGGAATATACCCCGCCGGTCATCTTCTCGCGGGAGGAACGCCGCAAGCTCGTCTACCTGGTCGAGGCGCGGCCGATCGGTGATACCGCGAACCTGACCGCGGGGCAGCCCGTCACCATTTCGCTGGCGCCGCCGCTGGAGGGCACCGGTTCATGACCGACATCGCAATCGAGGTCGAGCGGCTGACGAAATCGTTCGACCAGCGTGTCGTCGTGCGCGATCTCACACTCAAAGTCCCGAAGGGGGCAATCTTCGGGTTTCTCGGGCCCAACGGCAGCGGCAAGACGACCACCATCCGCATGCTGTGCGGATTGCTGACGCCCGATTCCGGCACCGGCACCTGTCTCGGCTACGACATTCTGACGGAATCCGAGCTGATCAAGCGGCAGGTCGGCTATATGACCCAGCGCTTCAGCCTGTATGAGGACCTGTCGATCCGGGAGAACCTCGAATTCGTCTCCCGCATCTACGGCGTGCCCAACCCGGTGCAGGCGGCGCGCGCGGCGATTGAACGGCTCGGTCTCGAAGGCCGCTCGGAGCAACTCGCCGGGGAACTGTCCGGCGGGTGGAAACAGAGGCTGGCACTCGGCGCCTGTATTCTGCCGCAGCCGCGCCTGCTGCTGCTGGATGAGCCGACCGCCGGCGTCGACCCCAAGGCGCGGCGCGACTTCTGGGACGAAATTCACCATCTTGCGGCGGAGGGCATCACGGTCCTCGTGTCGACCCACTACATGGACGAGGCCGAGCGATGTCACGAGATCGGCTACATCGCCTATGGCCGCCTGCTCGTCCACGGCACGGTTGAGGATGTGATCAAGGAGAGCGGTCTCAGCACGTGGAACGTTTCCGGCGCCAATCTCGCCGCCCTCACCGAGAAGCTCAACACAACCGCGGGCGTCGACATGGTCGCCCCGTTCGGCACCTCGCTGCACGTCAGCGGACGCAACGGTAAGCAACTCGAGAAGAGCATTTTCGCGCTCAAACGCTCCGACAAGAGCCACCACTGGACCCGGAGTGAACCCAGCCTCGAGGACGTCTTCATCCACCTGATGAGCGAGGCCGACGACAATTTCGCCGTGGAGAACCGCGATGAGCGCGCCTGACACATTTCAGGCCGCGCCACGCCGCGACCCGGGCTTCTGGCGCCGCCTGTGGGCCATGGTCCTCAAGGAGATCATCCAGATGCGGCGCGACCGGATGACGTTTGCGATGATGCTGGCGATCCCGGTCCTGCAGCTCGTGCTGTTCGGATACGCCATCAACACGGACCCGAAAGACCTGCCGACGGCGGTTCTGGCGCGTGACCAGGGGCCCCTCACCCGTTCGCTGGTCGCCGCCGTCCGCAATACCGGCTATTTCGACATCGAATATCAGGTGCGCAGTCCCGCGGAAATGGACGCGCTGATCAGTTCGGGCAAGGTATTGTTCGGGATCGAGATTCCGGCCGACTTTGAGCGCAATGTCCGGCGCGGCGAGCAGCCGTTCGTTCTGGTGATTGCCGACGCCTCCGATCCGACGGCAACGGGCGGCGCGATTTCCGCCCTCCAGGGCATCATCCCCCAGGCGCTGACGCGCGAACTCCGGGGGCCCTCGGCGATGAATGACCAATCCGCCTTCCGGCTGCGCATTCACCGGCGCTACAACCCGGAAGGGGAAACCCAGCTCAACATCGTGCCCGGCCTGCTCGGCGTGATCCTCACCATGACGATGATGCTATTTACGGCCCTCGCCGTGACCCGCGAGATCGAGCGCGGCACGATGGAGAACCTTCTGTCGATGCCGATCAAGCCGGTGGAGATCATGCTTGGCAAGATCCTCCCGTTCGTCGCGGTCGGCTTCATCCAGATGGCGATCATCCTCCTGGCCGCGCGCTTTCTGTTCGGGGTTCCGATCGAGGGAAGCCTGATGCTTCTGGTGGCGCTGACCACGCTCTTCGCCGGGGCCAACCTCGCCGTCGGTTACACCTTTTCCACCATCGCGCGCAACCAGCTTCAGGCGGTGCAGATGACCTTCATGTTCTTCCTGCCCAATATCCTCCTGTCCGGCTTCATGTTCCCGTTCGCCGGCATGCCCGGCTGGGCGCAGGCCATCGGTGAAGTCCTGCCCCTCACGCATTTCCTCCGCATCGCCCGCGGCATAATGCTGAAAGGCAACGGCGTAACCGACATGGAGATCGACGTGATCGCGCTTGTCGTCTTCATGCTCGCGGCCATGGGACTCGCGCTGATCCGGTTCCGCACCACTCTGGACTGACGCGCGCGTCCCGCACGACTCCAGACTGAAGCGTGCGGGTCAGACGACCGGCGACAGGCCGCCATCCACATTGATCGCCGTGCCGGTGATGTAGGACCCCGCGTCGGACGCAAGGAACACGGCAGCGTTCGCAAACTCCTCCGCCCGACCGACCCGGCCCATGGGCAACCCCTTGCCCATGTCGGCATAGAAGTCTTCGAGCGACCGGCCCTTGTCCTCCGCCGCATGCCGACGCACCCACTGATTGCTCTCGATCCGGCCCACATGCAACGAGTTGACGAGCACGTTGGATGGCGCGCCCTCTCCGGCCAGTACCTTGGTGAGCGCCATGCCGGCCGCACGAGTGACGGCGGTCGGCGCGCCTTCCGCCGGCGGCGCCTTGGCGCCGGTGTTCAGCACATTGATGATGCGGCCCCACTTGCGGTCCTTCATCTTCGGGAAGGCGAGACGGCACAGCCGAATGGCGGCGAACAGCTTCAGATCGATATCCGCCTGCCAATCCTCGTCGGAGATCTCCGGAAAAGGCGCGCGCGCCGACGATCCGGCATTGTTGACCAGCACGTCGACCCGGCCGAGCGCCTGTTCGGTCTCAGCAAAGACGTCCGAGCAGCCTTTCGCCGTGGTGACATCGGCGCAAACGGTCACAACCTTGCCGTTGCCCGCCGTTTCGATCTCCGCTTTGGCGTCATCAAGCACGTCCTGCCGGCGCGCGACGATTGCCACATTGGCACCGGCCTCGACAAACGCTGTTGCAATGGCGCGCCCGATGCCGAGGCTGCCGCCGGTGATGAGCGCGTTGCGCCCCTTCATTGAGAGTTCCATGGGTCGGATCATCCCCCCTTCTTGTTTGTTTGCCGCACACTAGCCTCCACAGGCCGCGATGAACACGGAAACAAGGCGGTCTGATTTGGCGCCCGGCGCCGTTTCAGGCATGAGCGCGGACCGGGGTTTACGCGAACGCCCCGTGAGGCGTCAGCCCGAGCTTCGCATCCGTGACACCCTTGCAAGGGAGGATACGCCATGACACCACCAAACCAGATTTCCGTCTCCGAGCTTTCCCGCCTGATCGGCACACCGCGCGCGCCGGTGATCATCGACGGCTGTATCGATGGGACGTTTTCATTGACGACCGAACCGCTCAAGCGGCTTGCCAAAATCGTCCGGGGCGCCGATACCAACCGCCATGATCTTGCGCCGGAGGCGGCAGGTCTGCATGCCGCGGTTTTGGGGGTTTCGCAGATGCACCAGAACGATCTCGATCAGCTCGATGCGGGGCCGGCGCTCTTCGACGCGTTCTACCGCTGGGCGCGCGACGCATCGCACGAAGGCCGAAGCCGGTCCGTATCCGTGAAGGCGGGCTGAGCGGATGAGCGAGACAACAACAGCGGCAAATGGCGACGCGGCTTCGGCCCCGACGCTTGCACAGGCGATTCGCATCTGGGCCAAGGTCGGCATTCTCTCCTTCGGCGGGCCGACCGCGCAGATCGCCCTGATGCACCGGGTTATCGTCGAGGAGAACAAATGGCTCAACGAGAGCCAGTTCCTGAACGCGCTCGGCTTCTGCATGTTGCTACCCGGGCCGGAAGCCATGCAACTCGCGACCTATTCGGGCTGGAGGTTGCACGGCATTGCCGGCGGGCTGGCAGCGGGTCTGCTGTTCGTGCTGCCGGGCGCGGCCGTCATCCTCGCGCTTGCCGCGCTCTACGCCTTCCTCGGCAACGTGCCATTCGTGAGCGCGCTGTTTCTCGGGGTCAAGGCGGCCGTTCTCGCAATCGTCGTCGAGGCCCTGGTGCGCGTGTCGAAACGTGCGCTCCAATCCGCCGAACACTGGTTCATCGCCGGCTTCGCCTTTGTCGGCCTGTTTCTGCTCAATCTGCCGTTTCCCCTCATCGTTCTGGCCGCAGCGCTGTTCGGATTCTGGCGCGGAACCGCTTCCGGCGCGGACGCCGCCGAGGTTTCGGTCGAGCGCAAGCCGCTGTCACACACGCTGCGGACCGTCGCCGTGTGGCTAGCAATCTGGTGGGTGCCACTGATCGCCGTATGGGCCGCGGCAAGTCG
>JANQLP010000017.1 GCA_028280515.1 Hyphomicrobiales bacterium | reverse complement strand
ACGTCCGGATCGTGGATCGCGTCCGAGTCGAAATCGCGCAGCTTGAGCGCGCCTTTGGTGACCGCCAGCGCGACGCTGTATTCCATGCTGAAGCGGGCTTCCATCTCGTTGGCCGGCTCCGGAAACCGGAGATTGTCGAAACTGACCTGATTGACCCGCGTTTCGATCTCCGCGATGTTGACTGCAGCAAGACCGTTTTCCTGCATCAGTGACAGAATGCCGTCGACCGCCGTGTGCACGCTTGCGCAGCATGGGTGGATTTTGACCTTCAGGCCGTAGCGTTCGAGCGCGGTCGGTGCGCCGAGGCCGTCGGCGACACGGGCAAATCCGGGCGCGCCCTCGCCGGCGAAAAGATCGCGAAATCCCCACGGCGCATCGAGCGGTTCGGGCGTCGCCGTGACGCCGGCGGCAGCCAGCCTCGCCGCCATGATCCCGTTCTGCGCGGCGATGCCCGCATGTAGCGGTTTCGCCATCGCGCCGAACTGCAGCTTCGAGCCGCACGCCATGCTGAAGCCGAGGCTGATGGCACGCTGTATGCCGTCGGTATCCAGTTTCATCAGCCGCGCACATGCCGCCCCGCCGGCCATGGCACCGAGGGTGCTGGTCGAATGCCACCCCAGTTCGTAGTGCGCGAGATTGACGCCGTTGCCGATCGCGGCGAGCACTTCGAGACCGGCGATATAGGCATCCAGCACGTCCGCTCCGGAACTGCCCCTCTCCTCGCCGAGCGCCAGCAACATCGGCGCCAGGACCGCCGTGGCGTGCCCCGCGCTTGGATGGAAGTTGTCGTCGAAGTCGAGCGCGTGCGCGGCCGTGCCATTCACGAGCGCCGCAAATGGCGCGGGCAGACCGCCGTCCTGTCCAGCGACACTCGCAACGCCGCTGCCAAGGCCGGCAACGGAGGCGAACGTGCGACGGGTCGCCTCGTCAACGCCGCCCGCGATCATGCAACCGACGATGTCGATCATGGCGTTGCGCGCGAGGTCGAGCGATGCGCCGTTTGCGAGCGAAGGCGTCTCCGCGGTCCAGCTTGCGAGTGTTCGGGTGATGCTCATGGGGCGAAACTCCGTGCACGACCTCAGGGCGTGCGGTAATCTAATGCATCTTCCAAAGGCCGAACCTTGAACCCATACGGCCATCACCTTTGACGACGGAGTAAAGACCATGACCTATTCGCTGGTCGGCATGTGTCGGCGTACCGGCATGTTCGGCGCCGCGGTTACAACATCCAACATGAACGTTGGGACGCGTTGCCCTTACGCGAAGGCCGGCGTCGGCGCCGTTCTGACCCAGCACCGCACCGATAACCGGCTCGGACCGAGGGGGATCGGCCTGTTGGAAGAGGGCAAGAGCGCAGCCGAGGTGATCGATGACCTGGTGGACGGCAACCCGACGATCGGCTGGCGCCAACTCGCCGTGGTCGACCGCAACGGCGATACCGGGTTCTACCATGGTGAACACATCACTTCGATCCACGCCGCGGCGCAGGGCGACGGTTGCTGCGCCATCGGCAACATCATCCGCAACGAGGACGTCCCGCGGAAAATGATCGAAGCGTTCGAGAGATCGCCCGACGACCACCTGGCCGAACGCCTGTTGCTCGCGCTCGAGGCCGGATTTGTCGCCGGCAGCGAGTTCAAGCAGGTCAAGTCCGCAGCGTTGCTCGTCGTGCATGAGGAGTCCTTCCCTCTCGTCGATCTGCGGGTCGAGTTCGACCGTGCGCCGCTTGTCGAACTCAGGTTCCTGTGGGAAGCCTACCAACCGCAGATGGAGCGCTTCGTCATACAGGTCATTGACCCGGACAGCCTGCCCGTCGTCGGAGGCTGAATTTCACGTCAGCCGTGGCCGATCCACCGTGTCCGGCCACGGCATCACACAACGGCCTGTTTCTTGCCGGTATACGTGATCACCGGTTTCATTTTCTCCAGTTCATTCCGGGGAATGTGACAGTAAAGGCGGTGCCTGTTGCCGAATTCGTGCAGCGGCGGATCCTCGGTTTCGCAGACCTTTCCGATCTTGCGCGGGCAGCGCGACGCGAAGCGGCAGCCCGGCTCCGGGTTCACCGGGCTCGGCACGGACCCTTCAAGACGGATCGTCTCCTGCTCGATCATCGGATCGGGCAGCGAAATCGCCGACAGAAGGGCTTCGGTGTAAGGGTGGTAGGGTGGAACGAACACCTCTTCGGGCGTCCCGATCTCGCACAACCGTCCCATGTACATGACCGCCACCTGATCCGACAGGTAGCGCACGACCGAGAGATCGTGGGAGATGAACATGTAGGCCGTCTTCGACGTTTTCTGTAGCTCGACCAGCAGGTTGAGAATGGCCGCCTGCACGGAAACGTCGAGCGCGGACAAGGGCTCGTCGCACACGATGAGCTCGGGCTCCGCGGCGAAGGCGCGCGCCACGGCAACACGTTGCTTCTCGCCGCCCGAAAGCTCGTGCGGGTAGCGCTGGGCGTATGACGCAGGAAGGTTCACGCTGCGCAAAAGCTCGGCGACCCGGTCGGCCTGCTTTTCGGCCGGAACGAGGTCGAAGAGCTGAAGCGGACGGCGGATGGTCTCGCCGACCGACTTTTGCGGATTCAAGGTGGCATCCGGATTCTGAAAGACGATCTGAATGCGGCGGCGCAGGTCCGGGCTGCGCGACCGCGCCGTGCCTTCCAGCTCATCGCCCTCGAAGATCTGGTCGCCCCCGGTCGGCGCCTGCAGGCCGACGACCGTCCGCCCCAATGTGGTCTTCCCACAACCGCTTTCGCCGACGATGGCCAGCGTCTGGCCATGGCCGACCGCCAGCTCTATGCCGTCGACGGCGTGCACCTGACGAACGCTTTGGCCGGTAACAAACTCCCTCAGACTGCGGCGAAGCTGGTAGTAGCACCGCAGATCGTCGATATCGAGCAACGTGTCCGGGGCCTTTTTGGTGGCCGATGCCTTTCGTTTCCGAATGTGCCGGTCGAACTTGAACTTGGGAATGTCGCGCCAGCGCCGGCACCTGACGAAATCGTCCTCGCGATCGCCGACAAGTTCGACCGCGATCGCCGAAGTCTCGCATGCGTCGCGCCGGTGTTCGCAGCGCGGCGCGAAAATGCACCCCGACGGCAGGTTCGCCACATTCGGAAGACGCCCCTCGATCGCGCTGAGCGGACGGTCATGCTTGGACAGATCGAGCCTCGGAATGCAGGAGAGCAGACTTCGGGTGTAGGGATGAGCCGGTTCGAAGAACACGCGCGACACCGGTCCTTCCTCGAGGATCTCGCCGGCATACATGACGGCCACGCGCTGGCAGAACCGTGCAACGACGCCGAGATTGTGCGTGATGTAAAGGATCGCCGAGCGATGGCTTTGCTGAAGGTTTGCCACCAGGTCAAGAATGTGCGCCTCGGTCGTGACGTCGAGCCCGGTTGTCGGCTCGTCCATGATCAGGAGTTCAGGGTTGCACGCAAAGGCCATGGCGATCACCACCCGTTGCTGCTGTCCCCCGGACAGCTCGTGCGGGTAGCGCAGGGCCACGCCTTGGGGGTCGGGGAGTTTCACCTCGTCCAGCAATTGCAGCACACGCTCGCGTATCGCCGCCGGCGTATCGTCGGTGTGCTCCTTCAGGACTTCGGCAATCTGGTCGCCGACCCGAAACGCCGGATTGAGCGCGGTCTGCGGGTCCTGATACACCATGGCGATGCGCGAGCCCTGAATGGCGCGCAGTTCCTGGGCATTCAGGGCCAGAAGGTCCGTTTCTCCGAAGTGAATGGATCCCTTCATGATCCGACCGGCGGCATCGAGGCCCCGCATGGCCGAGAACGCCACCGAGCTTTTGCCCGAACCGCTTTCGCCTACCACGGCCAGCGTCTCACCGGCCCGCACGGTCAGGTTGACGCCGCGAACCGCCCGGACCTCCTGGCCGCGTGCGAAATAGGAGACATGAAGATCCCGGATCGTCAGAACCGGCCGGTCGGAACCCGCACGGCGGGCCGCCGATACGGAGAGCTCATTCATCGGCGGTCTTCCTTGCCGCGAGGTACTCCCGCATACCATCGCCGAACAGGTTGACGCCAATGATCAGCGCAACGATTGCCGCAGCCGGCGCGAACACGACCCACGGCGCGCTGGAGAGGAACGCCCGTTCCTTGGCGATCATCAAGCCCCAATCGGGTGCGGGAGGCTGCGCGCCGAGGCCCAGATAGCTCAGCGAGACAACAAGCAGCACCGCGTAGCTCAGCCGGATGCAGGTCTCGACGATAATCGGCGGCCACACGTTGGGAAGGATCTCGCGAAAGATGATGAAGCTGTTGCTTTCGCCGCGCACTTCTGCCGCCTCGACGAACTGCACATGGCGCAATCCGAGCGTCGCACTGCGCACCACGCGCGCAACCTTGGGCGTGAACACAATCCCGATACTGAGCACCGCGTTGATCTCGTTCGAGCCGAGCGCCGCGACGACGAGCATGGCCAGGAGCAGGCCCGGAAACGACATGGCGATATCGGTCAGCCGCATGAGGATTTCGTCGACCCAGCCGCCGATATATCCGCTGAACAGTCCGATCAGCAGACCGGCGGCCACGCCGATAATCGTACCCAGGCCAGCCATGAACACGGTGAGGCGCGCGCCGGCAACGACGCGGCTGAAGATGTCCCGGCCGTACCGGTCGGTTCCCCACCAGAATTCTTCGGACGGCGGCGCCAGCCGCGAACCGAAATGAAACTTGTCGAACGGATATGGCGTGATGTGCGGGCCGATGATCGCCAGCACGATGAAGAGGCCGACGATCCCGCCACCGATCATCAAACTCAGCGGCACGCGCCGCGGCGGCGTCACCGCGCGGGAGGCCTCAACTTCGTCGGCGCTGCGAATGGTCGTTTCAGACATTGGCGATCGGACCTTTCATCACGTGTAACGAATGCGCGGATCGAGCAGCGCGTAACCGACATCGGCGAGCGCGTTGGCGATGCAATATCCGGCGGCCACGAACAGCATGCTGGCCTGCAACAGCGGCGTGTCGCGCTGCTCGATGGCGAACAGCACCAGACTGCCGAGGCCGGGATAGCTGAACACCTGTTCGACGAGCACGACGCCGCCGATCATCCAGCCGATGTTGAAGGCGATGACCGTCAGCGTCGGCAGCATGGCGTTGCGCAGCGCGTGCTTGTACAGGACCATCCGTCTCGGCAGTCCCTTGAGCCGCGCCGTGCGCACATAGGGCGTCTTCAGCACCTCGATCATCGAGGAACGGGTGATGCGCGTGATGTGCGCGAGCGATTCCAGCGTGAGCACCGCCACGGGCAAGGCGAGCACATAGGCCCAGTGGAAAAAGCCGCTCCCCTCCGACAGGGAGCTCGTGGACGGGAACCAGTTCAGCCACGCGGCGAATATCAGGATGAACAGGGAACCGGAGACGAAGGCGGGGACCGAAACACCTGTCAGGGTCACGACCGTGATGGCGCTGTCGATGATACCGTTGGGGCGGACCGCGGCGATGACGCCGAGGATCAGGCTCAGGACCACCGCGATGACGAGGGCCGGAATGGCCAGCCGGAGAGAATACCCCAGCCGCTCGAACAGGATCGGCGCGATCGGCGCGTCCATCGACAGGCTGCGGCCGAGATCGCCTTGCAGGATTCCCCACAACCAGCCGAAATACTGCTCGTACCAGGGGCGGTCGAGACCGAGTTTGGCGCGCAGCATATCGTGCGCCCCACCCTCACTCTCGACCCATGCCTCAAGGATCTGGTCGGCCGCATCGCCCGGGAGGATTTGGACGATGATGAAGATCATTGCCGAGATGCCGAGCAGTGTCAGAGCCAGCAGCCCCGTGCGACGGACGAGATACCTCAGCATGACCGATCAGTCCTGTTGGCGGCTTCGGTCGGGGCGGACCAGGTTCGGGCCCGCCCCAATCCGTTTCCTGTGACGCCTACCGCTCAACCCACGTTTCGCGCAGATCGACATACTGCACGGGGATGAGCTTGTAGTTCTTGACCTCCTTGCGGACAGCCGAGACGTATTTCTTGAAGTACGCCACAACATCCGGACCCTCATTGTAGAGAATCTCCTGCACCTTGTCGTACAGCGGCTTGCGGTCCTCGAATTTCGTCTTGGACTTGGCCTCATCCAGGAGCTTGTCGACCTCCGGGTTGGAGTAGCCGGTATAGTTCCAGTTGCTCTTGGTGTAGTAGAACGGCGTCAGGCTCTCATCGATGGTCGGCCGGCCGAACCAGTTGTTATGCGAGGTCGCGAACGGTTTCGGCTTCGGAATGACGTCCTTGTAGAGACGCGCGATCTCGACACTTTCGATCTTCACGCGGAAACCGGACTCGGCGAGCGTCTGCTGTGCGACGACGGCAGCCGGCTCCAGTCCGGGCCGCTGGGTCGAGGTGTAAAGCGTGATGTCGACACCGTTCGGAAACCCGGCTTCGGCCAACAGCTTCTTGGCCTTGGCGACGTCCTTTCGCCGTTGTGGCAGCGCCTTGTTGTAATAGGGATTAGACGGGCTGACCGGCGTGTCGTTGCCGAGCACTCCGAGACCGCCGGTCGCCGCTTCCATCATGGCCTGACGATCGACCGCGTAACGCAATGCCTGACGCACGCGCACGTCATTGAACGGCTTGGCGTCGACCCACATGATCAACGGCTGGAAGGAGGGCGCCGAGACCACCATCACCTCGATGTTCGGGTCCTTCTTCAGCTCATCGATAATCTCCGACGGCGCGAAATACATGATGTCGATTTCGCCGGTCTTCAGCGCGGAGACCTGGGCGGCATACTCCTTGATGTAGATCTGATGCACCTCATCGAGATACGGCAGGCCCTCTTCGAAATAGTCCGGGTTGCGCACGAGGATCGCCTTGTTGCCGGGCACATACTCCTTGAGGATGAAGGGACCGCTGCCGATCGGCTTGTTGCCGATCTCGTCGACATTTTCCTTGGCGATGATCCGCGAGAACGTGTTGCCGAGCTGCAGGGCGAGGTCGGCATAAGGCCCGTCGAGCTTGAAGACGACCGTATGATCGTCCTTGACGACCACTTCCTTGATCGGACCGAGCGACTTGGCGCCCTTGCTGGCGGTCTTGGGATCAAGAATACGATCGATGGAGAATTTCACGTCGGACGCGACAACGGGTCGTCCGTTCGAGAACTTCGCGTCCTTTCGCAGATGGAACGTCCACTCGCTGCCGTCTTCATTAGTTTCCCACTTGTGTGCAAGCTGGGGTTCAGGTTTAAGCTCATGGCTGATGCGCGTCAGGTTGCTGAAGATCATGGCGGTCAGCATGTAGCCGTCACCCGTCCGCGTCCGCGCCGGATCAAGTCCCGGCTTGACGCTCGGCGTCGCGAACTTCAGCACACCTCCCCGTTTTTGTGCGTCCGCCGAGACGGCACTCAGTGCGAGCACCATGACAGCGGCGACAATCATACAGGTCCTTTTGAACATATTGACTCTCCCTTTGGTTGCTCGCGCGTCACTCGGATGCGGGACACCGGCGCAGCCCGCGAGACGTGAAGACAGGCACATTTCCCCCTTCTGCCGTGGCTTCCACCGCTCGATAATGAGTTCTAACAAACATAAGGTCGAATAAATTATATGACGAGGCGTATAACGCTGACTTATTCACACACAATCTGACGTGCAACCGCCGGTTGCCACGCATGCGCCGCGGCCGGGATATTCCGTCACCAGTCCGGCCATTCCCGTCCCGGTTCAGAGGCATCGCGCAGCCCCCGATTCCCGATACCAATCCGGGCAGGAGAGGCCCGCTCCATATAACCGCGGTGAATAGGGGTGCCGGGATTTCTTATTCGACACTCCCGCCGTCTTTCGCTGATAACACCAGCATGCAGCCGACCCCGTCACTTGATGTCAATGATGCGGGCTTGACGGCCTTTCTGGCGAACCTCGTCCGCGCACCTTCGCCCAATCCCCCCGGAAATGAAGGGCTGGTGGCCGAACTTATGGTCACCCGGCTCGCGGGGCTCGGTTTCGAGATAACCACTGTCGAAGCCGCACCGGGACGCCCCAGCGTGGTGGCCAGGCTTGCGGGCTCCGGCGGGGGACCGACGCTCCTGTTCAACGGCCATATGGATGTCCAGCCTCCGGGACGCCACTGGTCGCGCGACCCGTTCGGCGCGACGATCGAGGGCCGGCGGCTCTACGGCCAGGGCGCCATGGACATGAAAGCGGGCCTGGCTGCGGTCGTTTATGCGGTGGACAGTTTGCAAAGGGCCGGGCAGCACCTTGCCGGGGACATCATCGTTGCCGCGGTTGCGGATGAGGTGTGTGGCGGCCATCTCGGCACCGGATTTCTGGTTTCGGAAGGTCTTGTGCAGGCCGACATGGCTGTTGTTTGCGAGCCAACGGGAGACGCGGTGCGGGTCGCCCACCGCGGCGCGCTGTGGCTCGAGGTCGAGATCACGGGCAAGTCCGCCCACGGCGGACGTCCATGGCTCGGCGTGAATGCGGTCTCGAAGGCCGCGCGGATCATAACCGCCATCGAAGATGAACTCGTGCCGAGCCTGCAGGACCGTGTGCATCCGCTGCTGCCGGCACCGACAATCAACATCGGCGCGATCCAGGGGGGACAGAAATTCAATCTTGTTGCCGATCACGCTGTCTTCCAGATCGACCGCCGGCTGATGCCGGGCGAAGACGCCGACGCGGCGGAAGCGGAAGTCTCCAGGCTCTGCGCGTCGGTCCGCGCAGCCGACGGCGAAGACTGGTCGGTCAATGTCAGGAACGTGATGCACGTGACGCCGGGCGAGGTGGACCCTGACGAGCGGATCGTCAGGGCCTGCCGGACGGCACACCAGACAGTTACCGGAAAGCACGCAGCAATCGGGGCAACGGCGGGGTTCGAAGATGCCCACTTCCTGCTCGACGCCGGCATCCCCACCGCCATGTACGGACCCTACCGGCGCACCGCGCCCGGCGAGGACGCGCACTACACCATCTCCGGCATGGCCGATGAATTCGTCGATCTCGACGACGTGGGACGCGCGGCGCGCATCTACGCCCACCTGATGATCGACCTGCTGGAGAAGCCGTTATGAGTGCCGTCATCGACTGGGATGAGATCAGGAGCCACTATCGCGTCAAGGACCGCGACTTCCCCATGCTCGATGAAGACATGCCGACCTTCATGGGCGTGCCTCACGCGCGTGATGCAGAGGACCTCGCCGGTGCCGACGTGGCGATAATCGGCGCGCCCTATGTCGCCGGCGCGAAGGGGAAGTATGCGGGCGTCGACAAGTCTGAGTGGGTGCTCGCCCCCAAGCGCGTCCGGCAGCAGTCGATCCGATACCCGTCCGGCTATGTGCAGGATTTCGATCTCGACATCTTCGAGCACCTGAAGGTCGTCGATTTCGGCGATGCCGACCTCTCGCCCGAGGTGAACGCGAACCCGACCGCCGAGAACATCCTCAAGGCACAGGCGACAGTCGAAACGAAAGTGCGGGACGTGCTCGAAGCCGGCGCCATTCCGGTGGTGATCGGGCAGAATTCGCCCTGCGGCTCCTATGCAATCGCCAAACCCATTGCCGAACGCACGCAAGGCAAGGTCGGCATGATCAGCCTCGACACCCATTGGGACGCCAAACCCATCGACTGGCTCACAAAGGACCCGCGCATCGCCGGCAGCGGCAACTGGAAGGCCAAGACATACGAGTTTCACGACAATTTCTCGATCCCGAACCTCGTCGAGATCGGCGAGCGCGGCATGCTGGAGCCGAAAGAGATCGTTCGGTACTACCTCGAGAACGGCGCACACTTCATCCCGATGTGGAAAGTCCGCACCGAACTCGGCATCGACGGACTGTGCCGCGAACTTCGCCACGCCTATGACGGCACCGATGCGGTTTACGTGCATTTCGACATGGACGTGATCGGCGGCGCCGGCCCGGCCCAGGGCGACATTCTGGGGGACCTCGTCGAGCCGATCGGCATGAGCGATTTCGAGGTGATCCGCGTCGCCCACGAGATCGGACGGCACGGTCTCGACGGGCTTTCCTTCATCTGCATTCCGCCGGGCTCGGCCGCGGTCTACCGGCTGATCGTCTACATCATCGTCTATCTCATGGTCGGTTTGATCCAGGGCCGGAAAACCGCCTGAACAACAAAACAAGGGAGGGCCCAAGCCATCACCAGCAAAGAGGACGCGTTTCTTGAAGAGGCCCGCCTGGGACCACGGGCGCAGGCGCTCATCGATTGTGAGGAGGTGCCGAACATCCCGCGCCTGAAAAGGCGGTTCCGGGAGTATGTTCTGGTCGATCTGGCCCATGCCGTGATGCTGGCGGAGACGGGCATTCTCTCGCCCGGCCGTGGAGCCGCCCTTGTCGGGGCGCTGCTCGAAATCAAGGCATCCGACGGCGAGGATTTCCCGTGGTTGCCGGACTCAGGCTCTTTTCTGGTCCAAACCGAACACCGCATCTCCGAGCGCGTCGGCGACGACATCGCCGGCCGGCTGCAAACGGGCCGGAGCCGCAACGATCAGAGCGCTGCCGCCGACCGTCTGTTTATGCGCGACCTTCTGCTCGATGCCGCCGAAGGAACCGTCAAACTCCAGGAGGCCGTTCTCGCAAGCGCCGATATGCATGCCGAAACCCTGATGCCCGGCTATACGCACCTGCAGCACGCCCAGCCCACGACTTTCGGCCATCACCTCATGCGTTACGGCGCCGCGTTCGACCGGGATCTCGGGCGGATGGCCGACGCGTATGCGCGCACCAACCTGTCGAGCCTTGGCGGTGCGGCCATGGCCGGCACATCCTGGCCCGTGGACCGGCGCCGCACGGCCGAACTGCTCGGGCATGACGACATCGTCTTCAACTCGTCGGACGCGGGCGGCTTCGCACGTGACTATATCGAGGAAGTGGTGGCGGTCCTGTCTGTGCTGATGTCCAATCTCGGCCGTCTGGCGAACGATCTGTACGTCTGGCATTCCTGGGAGTTCGGATATCTGGAGGTTGCGGACGGTCTTGCCGGCACATCGAGCATCATGCCGCAGAAAAAGAACCCGCACTCGCTGGAGCGCATGAAAGCACTTGGCGGCCAGGCGGCCGGATGGCTGCCGGGCGTGATGGGATGCCAGCACGGCATCGTGTCCACCGATCTCGATATCTGCTTCGCCGACGATCTTCTGACGGGAATGGGTGACGCCACCCTGCAGACGCTGCGGCTCGGCGCTGAAACGGTCTCGTCGCTCATCGTGCGCGATCAACGTATGGCCGAGGCGGCCGGCGTATTCTGGAGCACGACCAGTCACCTTGCCGACGAACTGGTGCGCCGGTACGACCTGCCGTTCCGTGCCGCCCATCACGTGGTCGGGCGTTTCGTCCGCGACAGCATCGATGCCGGACGCACACCGTCGGATGCGCGCGCGGAGGACCTGAAAAAGGCCGGGAAGGAAATGGCCGACACCGACATCGACATGACGGACGATGAGGTCCGGGAAATCCTCGACGCCCGCACCTTTCTGACGAGCCGCGTCACGGAGGGCAGCGTGAACCCGAAAGAGACCAGAAGCCACTGCGCCGCCCTTTCCAAGGCCCTAGGCAACCACCGGGACCTTTGGACAACGCGCAAGGGCGCAGCGGAAGGCGCGATCGAGGAATTGTTGCAGCGCGCCCGGAAAATTGCCGACGGGTGATGGCCGACCAACTTGCAACAGACCAACGCGAGCCTGGGTCCCAGCAGAGCGAACACGGTCCCAGCATGGCCCTGGCCGGCTTCGTCGCGGACCTGGAGCTCTCCCGGGTTCCGGACGACGTCGTTGCCTATGCACGAGTACTGACGCTGGACCTTTTGGGCGCGGCTCTGGCCGGCGTGGAGACTGACGAAGCCCGGTCCATGATTTCCGCGGCACAAGGTTTTGCGCCCACGGACGGGCCATGCGCCATCTGGGGCACGCCGCACACCACGACGGCTGCCGCTGCGGCGCTGGTCAACGGCGTGATCGCCCATGCCCAGGAACTGGACGATTTCGGCGGTGCCGATCATTCCGGCGCGGTCGTGATCCCGGCGGTTCTGGCCATCGCCGAGGCCGAGGGCGTCACAGACGGCACCCGTGTCCTGGAGGCCGTCATCGCCGGCTATGACGTGGCGTTGCGGGTCCTTGAGGGTGCCGGAGGCTACCGCGCCCACAACGGGCTCGGGTGGCACTCCACCGGCACGTGCGGCAGCTTCGGCGCCGCCGCGGCGGCGGCGCGGATGCTCGGGCTCGATGCCGAGAAGACGGCCTGGGCACTGGGTATCGCCGGCAGCTTTACCGGCGGCGTCTGGGCCTTCCTGGCCGATGGGTCCATGAGCAAGCGCTATCACACGGGCCGCGCGGCGGAGATCGGGCTGACCGCAGCCTATATGGCCCGCGCAGGCTTTACCGGACCGACGCGCGTGCTCGACGCGACGTATGGCGGTTACCTCACAACCTATTGCGACGAGCGGGCGCGACCTGAAGCGATCACCGAAGGTCTCGGTCGCGAGTACCGGATCATGAAGAGCGGCATCAAGCCCTACGCCGCGTGCCGTGGATTGCACGCCGCGCTGGACGTCGTCCTGCGCCTCAAGGGCGAGCACGGCCTGACCGCGGACGATATTGATCGTGTCGACCTGCGCTGCAGCGCCGCCAACAAGCTCTCAATCGGGGATCCCGACCCGACAACACGGCTGGCTGCGCAGATGAGCCTTCCCTATGGTGTCGCGGTCGGTCTGGTTACGGGGCGGGCATCTCTGGCTGAATTCGAGGATCGCTGGATCAACGACGCCGAAGTCCGTGCGCTCATGGGCCGGGTCACCATGACCGTCGATCCCGAGCAGGACGAATATTCCGAACCTGTCATTGAAATCTTCACTACGGACGGTACACGCCTGGAAGGGCATGAGCCGGTAGGGCTCGGCGATCCGCTCAATCCGCTGACGACGGAGCAGGTGGCCGCGAAGTACCGCGAGCTGGCAGTACGCGCCCTGACGGCCGAGGCGGTGCAGGACCTGGAAGCCGCCGTGTTTGCCCTGCCCGCTCACGATAGCCTGCCCACGCTGCTCGCGGCGCTTCGCCGCGCCAACTCTCGCTAGAAGGGTCGATTTCTTGGACCGCCAACACCTGCTTGATCGGATCGATGAGCGCACGGCTCTGGACTTCCTGGCCGAGATGATCCGGTTCAAGAGCTACAGCGGCGAGCCGGGCGAAACCGAACTTGCCCGCTTCATGGTCGCACAGATGGAAGCTCTTGGTCTTGCCGCCGAACTGCAATCGGTCGAGGGAGAGCGCCAGAATGCCATCGGCACGCTGAAGGGTACGGCCGGAGGGCGAAGTCTCCTGTTCAACGGCCACTTGGACACGAACCCGGCAACCGAGGGCTGGACGGTGGACCCATGGGGCGGGAACTACGACGACGCCTTCATCTATGGCATCGGTGTGTCCAACATGAAGGCCGGAGACGCGGCCGCCTTCATGGCGGTCAAGACCCTCGTCGACGCCGGTGTCGCCCTGAAGGGCGACGTGATCCTGGAGTATGTGGTCGGCGAACTGCAGGGCGGCGTCGGCACCGTCAAGGCAATCGAAAGCGGCGTCACCGCCGATTGTTTCATCAATATGGAGCCGACGGACCTGAACGGCCTGACCCTGCACGCCGGCAGCTTCAACGTGGAAATCGAGCTCACAGGGATAACCCGCCACGTCTCCAAGCGCGAAGAGGCGGTGGATGCGATTGCCGCCGCCGCCGCGTTGATCCCGCGTTTCAACGCCATAACATTTTCAGGCGCCGCCAATGCCGACCACAAGTCCGTCAACCGCGCCAATATCGGCGTCGTTCGCGGTTCGCTCTCTCCGGAGTTCCATGATTGGCGCCCGCCGCAGGTCGCCGACTTCGTCCGCCTTGCAGGCACTGTCCGTTATGGCCCGAGCCAGTCGGAGGACAGTGTGCTGGCGGACATTCGCGCCATGCTCGATGAACTGACGGTGGATTTCCCTGGTCTGAAGGCAAGCATCGTCAAACAGCACGCCGGCGCACGCCCTTCGATGCTGCCGTTCGAGGTGGCCAACGACGTGGCCGTCGTCGAGGCGGTTGCCCGCGCATACCGCATGGTGCGCGGCGTCGATCAACGACTCGGCGCCGTGCCGCCCTACTGTTTTTACGGCACCGACGCGGCGCATCTCAAACACCGCGCCGGGATGCCGGGCATCGTCTGCGGGCCGGGCGGAAAATACAACACCATGCCGGATGAACGCGTCGACATCGCCGATTACCTCGACGCCATCCGAATCTATCTCCTCGCCATTCTCGACATATGTGAGTCCGCCTGATGCTGTTCCCTCAGGACGAGTATGAAGGCCGCCTCGCACGCCTGCGTACCTACATGGCGGAGCGAGACGTAGCCGCGGTCATCGCCGACGAAGCCGAGATGCTGCACTACTTCACCGGCTATGCTGTCTCCGAGAACCTGTATCGCTCAGCCGTGATCGGCCGCGACGGCCCGCCGACGATGATCGTCCGCAAGCTCGACGAACAACCCTTCCTCAACGCGGCCTGGTTCGATGACCGGCGACCTTTCGATGATCTGGAGGACCCGGTCGAGGTTACGTGCGACGTTCTCAGGGAACTGGGCGGCGCGGAGGGACGTATCGGGCTCGACATGAATTCCTATTGCCTGCCCGCGAAGCGGTTCGATCAGCTAAACGCGTTGCTGCCGTCGGCCACTTTTGTCGACTTCAGCGATGTTTTCCGGCCCTTGCGCCTAACAAAATCTCCGCGCGAAATCGACGTCATGCGCAAGGCGGCGGCAATCGCCGATGAAACCATGCGCCGCGCCATCGCGTCCGCGAAGGCCGGCGCGTCGTCCCGCAACGCTGCCGCGGTCGCGTCCGCATCGTTCGTCGAGCTTGGCGCGGATTTCGGCCGGTGCGGGCCAATCACCGTGGGACGGGGCTGGAACTTCATGCACGCCAAGCTCTCCGACGATCCGCTACAGCCGGGCGACATCCTGCATCTGGAACTGGTTCCGAAGGTCAGCGGCTACTGCGCCCGGCTGATGCGCCCGGCAGTCATGGGCGCGCCTTCCGGCGAGCTGCGCGAGGCCGCAGACGCGCTGATCGAGATCCAGGACCGGCAGATCGCGGCGATGGTGCCGGGCGCGCCGGCCGACGAAGTGGACGCCATCCTGCGCGAGGGCGTTCTCGGTGCGGGATTGCGCCGGACCTACGTCAACAACACCGGCTACACGCTCGGCTACTATTTCGAGCAGGCGCCACGCACCAGCGACTTCACCCGGCTGTTCACGCCTGAGGCCGACTGGCGGCTGGAGGCGGGCATGACGTTTCACATGTACACCTCCGCCGATGCGGGGATCGCCTTCAGCGAGACCGTTCTGGTGGGACCGGACGGCCCGGAACGGCTGACGCGGCTTGAGCGGAAGCTGTTCCGTTGCGGAGAGCGGCCATGAGCGGCGACATCATCGATGAGGTTTCCCGCTCCGATGAACTCATGCGGGATTTCAACGCGATCTGCGACACCGGAGGCCGTTTCGCAGGCACCGGCAGCGAGCAACGCGCGCAGGACTATCTCGCCAGCCGTCTTGAAGAGCTGACAGGCACGCCAGCTCAGGTCTCGCCCGTCGCATATACCGGCTGGTCACGCGGTCCGGCCGCGATTGAGCGCAAAGACGGTCCGGACGGCGCCCTGCCCTGCGTGTCTCTGGTCCGCTCTCCGCCCACCCCCGGCGACGGGCTGGTCGCCGACCTGATCGACCTTGGCCGCGGCACGGAAGCGGACTTTCAGGCGCGTGCGGATGAGGTGCCGGGAAGCATCGTTCTGGTCCGGCACGAATATATGTTCGCGACGGACACGATCCACCGCCGGCGCAAGTATCAATGGGCAATGGATCACGGGGCCGCCGGGTTCCTGATCGCCAACCCTGTCCCGGACGCGGGTCCCGTGACCGGCTCGTCGGGCGCCACACCGGAACGGGGGATTCCTGCCGCCGGCATCAGCGCGGAAGTGGCCGACCGCCTGACCGGCGGCGAACCGTCGCCGGTGCGGCTGGTCATAGAAGCAGACCTCGCACCGCGTCAGACGGCAAACCTGGTCCTGGATCTACCCGGCAAGACTCCTGAATGGGTTGTACTGTCAGCGCACATTGACGGTCATCACCTGGCGGAAAGCGCCATGGACAACGCGACGGGTCTGGCCGCCACCCTTGCCATTGCCGCAGCCATGGCGCCCCACGCGCATGAGTGCGCGCGCGGTCTTCGCGTGGCGCTGTTCACGGTCGAGGAATGGGCCCTCACCGGCTCGCAGGTCTATGTAGACGGTCTTGGCGAAAAAGAACGCGCGGCGATCGCGCTCAACCTCAACCTCGATACCATTGCCGGCAGCCCCAACCTCACGGCGCTGACGAGCGCGTTTCCCAAGCTCGAGGCGTGGCTGACCGCCCGCGCCGAAGCGCACGGGTTTGCCCTCGGCACCCATGGCCCCGTGATGGCCAACTCCGATCACTACAATTTCGCCCGTCACGGCATTCCGGCCACGCGTCTCGTCGCGGGCTTCAACGAACCGCAGTCCGAGATTCGCCATGTGCTGACGCCGGGCGACACGCGCGACCGGGTGAATGCCGACCATCTGAGGCGGGCAACCGCGCTCGCCGCGGCCCTCACCCTGGACGCGTGTCGGGCGGAGACCCTGAACCTGCGCTAGAGCCTATTCGGTTAAATCGGAGCCATTCTGACGGAGCGATTTTGCGACAGGATCAAGTAAAGGCCCGTGGCGCG
>JANQLP010000001.1 GCA_028280515.1 Hyphomicrobiales bacterium | reverse complement strand
TATCGGGGCGGTAATGTCCATGAGCGTCCGTTTCGTCTCGCTGTGTCAAAACAGACGGCGACGCGCCGTCTCGTACGCTTAAGTCACCATTTCCTATTGCGCCGCCACCTTAATGGCAACCCTAGCAAGGAATATGGCAACAAATCGATTGTTCACCGGCATTTTCACAAATGATCTCCGAACCGCTCGCCGGTCTGTCCCACCCACTGTTTTCTTAAGTATATCAGCCTGTTAAAACGGCTTTCGCGCCATTTGCTTGGCGAAATAGGTATCCACCGCATTTGCCACGGCCGTCGCCACGCCGGCGCGCCACTTCGAAGAAGTCAACCGTTTCACGTCACTGGGATTGGTGATGAAGCCAAGTTCGAGCAAAACCGACGGCACATCGGGCGCCTTGAGCACGCGGAAACCGGCGAACCTCCGGGCCTTCTTGCGGATGTTTGTCTTGCCGGCAATCCCGTTGAGCAGCGTATCGGCGAAATTGATCGAGAGGTTCTTCGTCTCACGTTGCGCCAGGTCGATCAGGATGTTGGTGACGTCGTTCGATTCCGCCGGCAGTTCCACGCCTGCGATGATGTCAGACCGGTTTTCTTTCGCCGCAAGAGCCTTGGCCTCTTCGTCCGATGCATCTTCCGACAGAGTGTAGACGCCGGCACCGGTCACCCGCCGCGCGTTGCGTCCCGGTATTGCGTCCGCGTGCACGGAGATAAACAGATCGGCGCCATTCTGCCGGCCGAACTCCACTCTCTTGCGCAGCGAGATGTAGGTGTCCTGTGACCGCGTCATCAGCACCTTGTAGCGGCCCGAGGTCTCCAGCTTGCGCTTCAGTGTCTTGGAAAACGCAAGCACCACATCCTTTTCCTTGAGGCCGGACTTCGCGACCGCCCCCGGGTCGATCCCGCCATGCCCGGGATCAATCACGATAATCCGCTTGGAACTCGCCGACTTGCGGCGTTTCGGGTTCGGCAAGGGCGGACCGCCCGCCTGGCCGCGTGGGCGTTTTGCGACGAGCTTTTTGCGGCGCTCGGTCTGCTTGGCCAAAAAGGTCTTTCGGTTGGTCTTGACCAGTTCGACCACCAGACGCGGCGGTTGTCCGTTGGCAGCCGGCCAAATCGATGCCTTGTCCACGATTACCGGCGACGTCACGTCGAGAATAATGCGCACGCCGTAGGGCTCAATGCGGCCGTAACGATACCCCTTGACCAGCCCTCGCCCCTTCTTGCCGCGTCCTGCCGGGAAGTTCAGTTTCACGTCGGACATATCAATGACGACACGATAGGGATCGGCAAGGGTGCGAATGCCGAACTTGACGTTCTTTGAAAGCACGGTGACGAACCGCGTCCGGTTGACGTCGCCTCCCAGGCGCGCATCTTGCGCCACCGGTTCAGCCGCCACGGCATCACGCGCATCGATGAGGAAGACGGAATGAAAGGCGCTCGCCAATATCGCAAATGCGATCGCGGTTATGCGGCTTGCGGTCAAGCGTCCAACTCGTGCGCCAACAAACATGTGGCCCTGTTCGCGATCCATCGAATTCCAGACTGAACGGGACTGGGCCTTTGCAGGCGCCCTTGCCGAATCGTCCGCCTGTGTAAGTTCCGCACAATGCTAGAGACAAACCGTTAATTCAATACTGTGAATTGATGAAGGCCGATGCGGTCGGCTCTTGCCAAGTCCGCCACTCACCCCTTACAAGGAATTCTCGCACGGTGACGCCCGGCCTAACATATGGGTCCCAAAGGGCAGAATCGGGCGCAACCAAGATGTTCCAGGATTGAAAGTGTGCTCATGAACCTCCACATGATCATCGTGAGGCATGTAAATCCAAATACATCTTGTAATGGAGAGTTTCACGCTCCTGCCCTTTTTCTTGAGGATATTGAAGGCGGGAGCGCGTTTAACGGTGCAAGGCGCACAGGCGCATAATCTTGCATGTTTTTGAGGCCGCACCTGCGGCAAGACCAAAACCCGGCTTCGGCCGGCAAAGGAATATGACAGTAACCGGCTCCAGCATACCTTCGGCACTCGCAATTTCCGGCCCGGCGCATGACGCCGCGGCATATTTTGGCGAATTGCCGGGCGAACGCCGCGACTACGGCTTCGCCCAGTGGTCGGTTGGAGCCCCTGAGAACATCGCACTTGGACGCATGGCATGGGCCGGGCACGACAGCCTGCCCGCAGTTGAAGTTGGCCGCGTCCGTGTGCCGGAGCTTGCAAATTATGAGCAGCAAAATGCTAATCGATGCTGCACACCCCGAAGAGACGCGAGTCGTCGTGGTGCGTGGCAACAAACTCGAGGATTTTGATTTCGAATCCGCCACAAGGAAGCAACTCAGAGGGAATATATATCTAGCCAAAGTCACCCGTGTTGAACCATCGCTTCAGGCCGCTTTCGTCGATTACGGCGGAAACCGCCACGGGTTCCTTGCGTTCAACGAGATTCATCCTGACTACTATCAGATCCCGATCGCCGATCGTCAGGCGCTTCTAGAAGAAGAAGCGGAAGAGCAGATCAAGGCTCAGGCCGAAGAGGCCGCGCACGACGACGCCCAGTCCTCGTCACGGGGATCGAAGAAAAAGAAGAAGGCGTCGAAAAAGTCGAAATCGGCCAAAAACGCGGATTCGGGCGACGAAGCCGTCGACGGCGCGGATGGCGGCGAAGCGATAGCGCTTGAGGCGACCGACCTCAGCGAAACCGTTTCCGAAGAAGCTGCCGGAGAGGAAGATGAGCCCGCCGACGCGGATGCGACCGCCAACGGCAATGGCGCCAGTGTCGAATCCGTTGGATCGGAAGACGCCCTCGAGGAGTTGCCCGTCCGTCGCACGCGACGCCGGCGCAACTACAAGATCCAGGAAGTCATCAAGCGCCGCCAGATCATTCTGGTCCAGGTGGTGAAGGAAGAACGGGGCAACAAAGGCGCCGCGCTTACCACATATATTTCGCTTGCCGGACGCTACACCGTGCTGATGCCCAACACCGCCCGCGGTGGCGGCATCTCTCGGAAGATCACCAATCCGACCGACCGCAAGCGTCTGCGCAAGATCGCCGGTGACCTCGAGGTGCCGCTCGGCATGGGTCTGATCATCCGCACAGCGGGCGCATCACGAACGAAAGCGGAAATCAAGCGCGACTTCGAGTATCTGCTGCGAATGTGGGAGAACATCCGCGATCTGACCCTGAAGTCGACCGCCCCTACCCTCGTCTACGAGGAAGGCAATCTGATCAAACGCTCGATCCGCGACCTGTACGGCAAGGAGATCGACGGCGTGCTCGTGGCAGGCGACGAGGCCTACAAGGAAGCCAAGGGCTTCATGAAGCTGTTGATGCCGAGTCATGCGAAGAACGTTCAGCCGTACAAGGATCCGGAACCGATCTTCGTCCGCCATCAGATCGAGCGGCAGCTGAGCGCGATATTTCTGCCGCACGTCACCCTGAGATCCGGCGGTTACATCGTCATCAACCAGACCGAGGCGCTTGTTTCGATCGACGTCAACTCCGGCAAATCGACCCGCGAGCATTCCATCGAGGATACCGCGCTCAGGACCAACCAGGAGGCGGCGGAGGAAATCGCGCGCCAACTGCGTTTGCGGGACCTCGCCGGCCTCATCGTCATCGACTTCATCGACATGGAGGAGCGACGGAACAATCGCGCGGTCGAGCGCCGGCTCAAGGACGCGCTGAAATCGGACCGGGCCCGCATTCAGGTGGGACGTATCAGCCCGTTCGGGCTGCTCGAAATGTCCCGGCAGCGGCTTCGGGCCGGACTGCTCGAAGGCAGCACCGTGCGTTGCGAAGTCTGCCAGGGCACGGGCATCGTGCGGTCCACGGAGTCCGTCTCGCTCGACATCCTGCGGACGATCGAGGATTCGCTTTTGAACCAGGGTCCCCGCCACCTGGTAGCCACGTCCAGCTACGAGGCGGCCCTCTACATCCTCAACTACAAGCGGCCGCATCTCAAGGACATGGAGACGCGCTACGGCGTGAACATCGCGGTCGCGGCAAACGATCAACTTCACGGCGCCAATTTCACCGTCGAGGAAGATACCTCGGTGAGTGCCGAACGCGTTGTGCAGGCGACGGCCGTACAGGTGGACGACACGACCCAGTTCAGAGCGGAAGAAGAGGAAGAAACCGGGCAAAGAAAATCCCGCCGCCGGCGTCGCCGGCGCGGCCGCGGAGATCATGACGAAGCCGCCGTTGAAGCCGAGGCAGCGGATCGCCGAGAAGGCGAGGATGCAGCAGAGGCACGTGATACCGATTCGGAAGATCGTGAAGACGGCGCCCGGCGGCCACGGCGCCGGGGCCGGCGTGGCGGGCGACGTTCACGCGGCGGCCGGTCACGCGCGGCACCAGCCATAGAAGCGCCCGATGCAGCGCCCGACGCCGCGGCGGAAGCCGATGAGGACAGCAACGCTGAAACGGGTCAGGCGGTCGCCGCAAGTGCGGAAATGACGGAAACCGTGTCGGCCGAACCGGAATCTGAAGAGAAGCCAAAACGCAAATCAAGGCGCGCGGCGGCGGACAAATCCTCCAAGAAGACCGCGTCGGAAACCGCGGCGGAAGATGAGCAACCCAAAAAGCGGGCGTCGCGCTCGACGAAGAAAAAGGCCGCAAAACCTGAAAAGAGCAAGGCCTCCGGCAAAACTGAAGCCGAACAGCCGGCCGCGAGCGAAGGCAATGGCCTGACGGAGTGGTCCGGTGAGACCGCTCCCGAAACCAAGACGGAACCGAAGGAGCCCACCGCACCCGATGTTCCGGCGGAGGAAAGCAAGCCCGACACGAGCGATGCGCCGCGGCGCTCCGGATGGTGGCAACGACGCGCCTAGAGCAGAATCCGATTAGGTTGACTCACCCTGTTTCAACCTAATCGGATAACTTTGCTCTATACCTTAAAGTGTTAGAGCATCTTTATGCGTTCGGATTTCGCGACGAAACGCGTCAATCTGAACGCATGATGCTCTAGGGTTGGCGGCGTGCCGCGAACCAGCGATTGAAGGCCTGCTGCAGCGCCCCCTCTTCCTTGCGGAACAGGAACACCTTGTCGACATGGGTGAACGGCCGGTCGGCATTTGCGGCGCACAGCCCGCTGTGCTGCTGGGCGAGATACTCCGCTTCCAGCGAATCTGTGAACATCACGTCCGCATTGCCCGCGCGCAGAAACTCGAACGGTTCATGGTTGTCCGGCACGAGGATGATCTCCGCGCGGCTGATGCGGTTGAGCCCGAACCGCTCGTTGGTGCCGCCCCGGTTCTCGATGACGCGCACGCCTGCCCGGTCGATTTCCTCAAGCGTGCGATAACTCTGCGCTTCGCTGCAGCGCACGAGCGCCACCTTCCCGGTCGTCTCGATCGGGTCGGACAGGAGTGCCGCCTCTTCCCGGTCATCGGTCTTCGAGATGCCGCCCACCGCCATCTCGAATTCTCCCGCGACGAGGTCATCCAGCATGGCCGTCCAGGTGGTGGAAACGAAAACCGGGTTCATGCCTTCCGCCTCCGCAAACGCGGTCACGGTATCGATGTCGCGTCCCGAGCGTACGCCTGTCGCCGGATCGCGCCAGGTGAGTGGCCTGTAGTCACCGGTTGTGCCGATGCGGAGGCTTTCTGAGGTCGGTGTCTTCTCCATCGCATGACCTTCGGTTTGGCAAGGTGCGGTGTCAACGCCGGTTATGCGTCTAACGGAACACCGTCTGTCCGGCATCGCGGCGACACAGTTTGCGGGCACAGTTCGTCGGTGAATTTATCCGGGAGGGAACCATGGCGCGGACAGCGAAACCAAAGGATTTGCCATACTGCGACATTGTCATGAAAGGCGGGATCACGTCAGGCGTCGTCTATCCGCTGGCCGTCGTCGAGTTGCACGAGAAATACCGCATCAAGTCGGTCGGCGGGACATCCGCGGGGGCGCTTGCCGCGGCAATCGTGGCGGCGGCCGAGTATGCGCGCGCGTCGGGCGGCTATGAGCGGATCGCCGCACTGCCCGAAGAGATTGCCCGGGTGCTGTTTTCGCTGTTTCAGCCGGGGCCTGAATTCCGCCCGCTCTATGATGCCTTCACCGGCGCGGCGAATGCCAAAAGCAGGACGGGCGGTGTGGTGTCGGGCCTGATCTCCTTGTTCTCCGGCTATCCGGGGGCCTGGGTGCCCTGGACCCTGCCCGGACTTGCGGTCGTTCTTGGCGGCCTCCTTGCCGGGCCGGGCTGGCTGATCGTCCTTGGCGTGGTCCTCGCGCTCGCCGGCGCGGTCTACGGGTTGTTTCTGAAGCTCAAACGGCTCGTCTTTCGAGACCTTCCCGCGTGCGACTTCGGTATCTGTCCTGGTCTGCGCCAGGAGGGTTACGAAGACCCTGCTCTCACCGAATGGCTCGCCGACAAGATCGATGAAGTTGCCGGTCTTGAAAGCGCCCCGGGTGATGGTGATGGGCGGCCCTTGACGTTCGGCGATCTGGCGCGCGACGCAGGAACGGCAGACGCACGGCCTGACGGAAAAAAGCACCCTTCCGGCCATGACATCGCCCTCGCGGTCATGACGACGGACCTGATGTCACGCAGGCCGTACCGGCTGCCTTTCCGGCAGAATATCCACTTCTTCAGCAAGTCCGAGTTCGAGGAACTCTTCCCGCCGCGCGTGGTGACACAGCTCGTCGGTAACCGGGAGCCGCGCAATGGCGGCCCGGGCGTGCCGGACGACCTCTATCCCATACCGCCGGCATCCGATTTGCCGGTTGTTGTCGCAGCGCGCATGAGCTTGAGTTTTCCCGGGTTGATCCGCGCCGTGCCTCTGTGGAAGCAGGACTACACACGCAAAGACCCGGAAGACGGGACCCACCCGATGATCCGCTGCCTGTTCACGGACGGCGGCCTGAGTTCCAACTTCCCGATCCATTTCTTTGACCGGTTGCTGCCGCGCTGGCCCACCTTCGCCATCGCGCTGCAGCCGTTTCACGAAGAGCGCCATTCGGACGAGAAGCGCGCCTGGATGAACCCGAGCGCCCGCAGCGGTCAGCTTCTTCCCATGCACGAGATTTCCGGAGTGCTCGATTTCCTGATGACGCTGCTCGACGCGGCGAAGGATTGGCAGGACAACATGCAGTCGACGTTACCGGGGTACCGCGAACGCATTGCCCATATTGCACTTAAAGCAGATGAGGGTGGGCTCAACCTGGACATGGATGACGAGACCATCCGCAACCTCATCCGATACGGCGCGGAGGCGGGCGGGATCATCACCTCGGCACGGACGAAAGGCGGGTTTGACTTCGACGATCACCGGTGGCGGCGGCTGCTGGTCGCAATGTCCCGCCTCGAGGAAGAACTTGTCGAGTTCGCCGAAGCATGGACCGGAGACGGCGATTTGGCCGAGCCCTATGACACGTTCCTCAAGCGCCTGAAGACGCCGCCGAGCTACAAGCCGCGGCCGGAATGGCGCGAGGAACTCGAAGCGCGTGCCCGCACCCTCGCGGCGCTCGGGACGGAGTGGAAGAAGAACCCGGTTATCAACGAGAACAAGAGAAACATACCAAGTCCCGGCGCAAACCTGCGGCTCACGCCGAAGGAGTGACCGGGCCCGGCTCAACGCCCTGCCATACTCACATCGCGGTCCTGCGGTGCCGAGCGCTTTCCGATTGAGATCCTGTTTTGTGTTCAGCTCTCGTGAGCGGACTTCATCTCACGAATGGCTGCGCGCACGCGCCGCCACAGTTCCGTCTTTTCGTCGTCTTTGGCGCCTTCCGCTTCCTGGAACTGTCGGGCGGCCTCCGCCTCGGCCTTCGTGCCATGCGCTTCGATCAGGCGTTTGGCGATGTTGTGCACTTGCGACATGTCCATAATGTTCTCCCTTTGCCGGACAAGTGACGGAGCGAGCATGACGCGGGCTGGCGACGTTCACATTGAGGAGGATCAACCGGCTTGCCGGAAAAACGGTCTATGGAATGTGAATGGAAACCGTCGACGGGACGATAAAGCTGCTAAAGACAAGCGCGCGCGCAAGAGATCAGATATGAGCCTGAAGCTGCTTCTGTATGTCATCATTCTGCTTTTGCTGGTCACTGCCGGCGCGCTCATCACCGGACAGTTCGACATTCATCCGGTTGTGGGCATTGCCGTCGCGTTTGTCATCGTCTTGGTCGCGGCGGCGGTGACGCGAAAGAAAGGCGAATGAACTCAAGGCGCGGTGTTGAGCGCACCGAGACGGAAGGCGGACCTGAGCGCGTGCGCCGTCAGTCGATGATGAGGGTCAGCGGACGCTCCACATTGGCGTCCGGGTCGAACTCGGACCGCCCGGTATAGTTGATGTGCCGGCCATAGGTGTGCAGCGAAATGGCCACGTCCTCGCCCACGTTCCATACCGTGTGAATATCGTCGGGCATGCAGGTCGAGACAGCGCCTGTCGTCATCACCCGTTGTCCAATCTGCTCCAGTTCCGCATAGCCGGCCTTCGAGCCGTCATCCAGCCGCCGCCATTCGGTCTCCTGTTCTTGTCCGTGCATGCCGACGACCACGGCCCAGGTCTTGTGGTTGTGGGCGAGCGTGCCCCGGTTCGGGAGCCATGAGGCGACGAACACGGCCAGGTCGTGATTGTCTTCCTCATGCAGCAGGTGCAGAGAGAACCCCTGCTCCTCGTTACAGTGGTAGAATTCTTCCTTCATGAACCCCGGCGTTGCCGCGAGCTTTGTGGCCAGCGGCTGCACCTGCTCGGTGATCTTGACGTTGTCCGTCTCCGCCGCCGTGATTGCGCGCAGGTCTTCAACATATTGCTCCAGACTGTATGCAGCATTGCCCATGGCGTATCCTTTTTGTTTTCTCGTTGACGAATGCGGTCAGGCTTGAAGGTCGACGTGATTGTGTCCCGGAGTTGCGAACCTAACAAGCAGTCCTGCGCGCTCCAAGCGCCATGATGCAAGCGTCTTCGGCAGATTGTTTTTGCCCGGCATGGTCCGTTCGTCGGCACCTACTTGACGCATCCGCACACTTAATATAACCATTAAGTTATGGAACTGAATAGTTATGAGACGAATAGGCATTCTGGTGGCCAGCAAGACCTGGACGCGGTGTTTGCCGCTCTCGCCGATCCGACGCGTCGCGCAATTCTGACGCGGTTGGCGGCGGGCGACGCCAGCGTCAACGAGATCGCCGCGCCCTTCGAGATGAGCCAGCCGGCGGTTTCCAAGCATCTCAAGGTGCTGGAGCGCGCCGGGCTCGTCGAACGCGCTATCGACAAGCAGCGCCGTCCCGCTCGGCTGAAGGCAGAGCCTATGGCGGCGGCGGTGGGATGGCTTGAGGAATTCAGGCGGTTCTGGTCGGGCAGTTTCGATCAACTCGACGGCCTGCTGGATGAGCTCAAACAAACACAGAGCAAGGGGGACAACACATGAGCGACTTGCCGGAGTATGTGCTCGAGCGTGTGTTCGACGCGCCGCGCGAACTGGTATGGCGCACCTGGACGGAGCCGGAACTTCTGGCGCGCTGGTACGGCCCGGGTGTGGAAACAATCGTGCACAAGCTAGATGTGACGCCCGGCGGTCTGTGGCTCAACGAGATGAAGTGGGGAGACAATTCCAACTACCAACGCGTTGAATACACGGAAGTCGTACCGCCCGAACGCCTGGTCTGGCTGCACTCAAACGCCGATGCCGACTGGAATGTCGCGTCCAACCCGATGATGCCGGACTGGCCGCGGGTCTTGCTGACGACAGTCACGTTCGAGGAGGTTGGTGAAGGTACCCGTATGCGCCTCACCTGGGTGCCGCACGAAGCGAGCGAGAAAGAGGTTGCCGGGTTCTCCGCGGCGATTGCCAACCTCGACAAGGGCTGGGGCGCCGGCATGGAGGTCCTTGCAGAGCTGCTGGATGAGCTAAAAAGCTAGCAAAACCACCATTTTCGCGCCTCATTGTGCGGATATCGTCCGATTGCATCACGAGACGGCCCTCTCCCAGCCCACCCCAAGGCTGAGGGCCGTCTTTTTTTGTGATGCGAACATTCCTTGGCCAGCCACCCCCCGGGCTGGCCATTTTTCTTGGTCAGGCCATGCCCGGTCGATCTGTTCAGGTCGATCAGGTGTGCGCCGTCAGGCGGCGCGCACGTTTTGCAAGAACTCTCCCATGGCCGAGCGCAGAGCTTCAACGCGGCCGTGCATATCGCTGACCGCAGTGTGCATTTCCGAACTCGCCTGATCGGCCCGGTTTGCCGATTCACTCATCTTCGCGATGGAGCTGCTCACCTCTTGCGTGCCCGCTGCCGCCTCGGCGACGCTGCGCGCAATCTCGGACGTCGTCGCGTTTTGCTCCTCCGCCGCCGCCGAAATGCTCTCGGCCCGGTGAGCGATGTCCTTCACCATCTGCCCGACCGTGTGGGTTGCCTGGATCGATGAACTGGCGGCGGTTTGCATATCCGAGATCTGCCGGTCAATTTCCTCGGTGGCGTTTGCCGTTTGCTCGGCCAGCGCCTTTACTTCCTGCGCGACGACAGCAAACCCCTTGCCCGCCTCCCCGGCTCGCGCCGCTTCAATAGTCGCGTTGAGCGCCAGCAGATTGGTTTGTTCGGCAATGTCCGTGATCAGTTTCGTCACATCGCCGATCTTTCGGACGACATTGTTGAGGCTGTCGACCGCCTCGTTGGAGCGGTTGACCTCGATGGCGGCGTCCTTGGCAATGGTGCTGGACGACTCGATTTGTTCCGATATCTCCCTGACGGAGGCGGAAAGCTCTTCGGTCGCGCTGGCGACGGTCTGTACGTTTGACGTTGCCTGTTCCGCGGCGGAGGAGACCGTCATCGATTGTTTGCCGTTTGTTGTCGAAACCTCCTCCAGCACGGTCGCAGTCTCGTTCAACTGGCCGGATGCTTCGAGGATCTCCGACGAAATACTCACAACGGAGGCTTCGAACTCATCCGCCAGACGGGACATCTCCTCGCGTTTCTCACGCGCGGCGTCCGCGCGCTGCTTTTCCGTTTCTTGCTCCAATTCCTTTGAGCGCAGCAGACTTGTGCGGAAGACCGTCAATGCACTGTGCATCCGGCCGATCTCATCACGGCGGTCTTCATCCTTTAGCTCGACATCGACATCGCCGTTTGCAAGCGTCACGGTCAGTTCCGCCAGCTGTTTGATCGGACGTGAAATGCCGAGATAGTTGAAAATCCCGAGGATGATGGCGCACAACGGAATAACGGCGGCGCTGATCAGCGCGATCAGTCCGACCATGCTGAGCGCCGCTTCCTGGCTCGCTGCAAATTTGTCCCGTACCGCGTTGAGCACGGCGGCGGCCTGAGCATGCAGCACATCGATTTTTGCGAGTGCAGCCGCGCCCTCACCCGTTATTTCCATCGCCTTCGCCAAATCCACGGTCATCGGATCACGCATCAGCGTAACCTGGCGACTCACAAAGCTTGTGTACCAGCGCTCCCACTCGTCCTTCATTCCGGCGATGGCGGTCAATCCCTGGGAGGAGATCGCGTCCTGTCCGTTGGAAAGGAGCTGGAAGTCCCTGTTCACGGCGTCAAAGTCGGATTCGATGAGTGTTTTATGCTCGCCGACTTTCTGTGCCCAGTTGCGGTCGCCCGTGAGCAGAAAGTTCTTCACGGCGGCGGCCTGCGCCGCGATGTCCTTTTCGAGTTTGGCGAGCTTGATGACTGCTTGTTGAACTTTTTGGTTCTGTTGAACGGCATCGGAGGCCTGCTCCGACTTGGTGAAGGCAACGATGCTGACCATCAGGCCAATCACCGTCAGAAGGGCAAAGGACGTAATGACCTTTGCGGTAACGGATACGTTCTTGAGCATGACTGCTGTTTCCCCCAATCAGGAGCCTGCGGCGTCTTTGCGCCGTTTGAGTTCGGTGAGATTCACTTCGACCGTGACGGCGCCGATCGGCGTGTTACCATCCTTGTCACTCACGGTCCTGTTGACCTGAGCCCGCCAGATTTTGAGCGTATCGTCCCACTCCGGCTCGTCGATGAAGACGGCATCGGGCCCTTTCGGAAACGTGTTCTTGTGTTTCGCTTCGTCTCCCTGCCAGAAGTCGCTGGTAATCGAGGACTGGCCGACGTTGAGGCCGTTCTTGTCCATCACGAAGATTTCCACGAACAGGCCCGCCGACTGCCCCTGCATCCGCGACAAATAAGTTGAAAGCGGGTTGGAAAGAGTGGCTGCAATCAGCGGCTTGTCCTCAAGCTTGCGCTCCTTCCTCCATTGCTGGTCCAGGTTGTCGATTTCGTTTTGTGAAAGTGAACCGTAGCGTTCGTTTTGCGTTTTGATGGATAGGCGCACGATCTCCGTATCCAGCCATTTGGCGATGTCCCTCATGAGAGGTTCGTCGATCAGGGCATTGGGATCCGGGGATGCAGGCTTGGCGAAGGCAGGTATGGCGAGCGCGCCCAGAAGGGCGACCGTCAAAATAGTACGCATGGGACCGACCGATGTTGTTGTTAGTCTCGCTGGAAATCAAAAAGTAAAAGCCAAGTCTTGATAATTTATTACATATAAAATAAACCATCGCGCAGAAGTTGCGCGAATTGTGGTTGTAGATGCAATTTAAGGTTGTATTTTTGGCAGGGCGCGATTGGTGAGGTGGCCTCACGCAGCTCGAAAACTCTGAATCCGATGCCTTTGAAGGGCCGCAGAAGAAATGGCCGTCTGAAGGCCCTCTATTGGCGCGCCCGCCGGTAAGTTGCGTCGCTCAAATGCAACTGTGTTTGCCGGCAACACTCCCCGTTGCTCCTGACGGCCGCCGGAATTGAGTTTCCTGGGTCACTCGCCGGGATTTGGCGCGGAAACCGGCTCGGCCTTTTCCCGCGGTTCGAGGAGCCAGGACATCAGCACAACCGCCGCGGCGGCTCCGGCGACCTGCGCCAGGATGAAGGGGGGGACGTCAATCGGCCGGATGCCGGAAAAGGTGTCCGTGAGGGCACGCGCGACCGTCACCGCCGGATTGGCAAAAGACGTCGATGCGGTGAACCAGTAAGCCGCCGTGATGTAGAGGCCGACGACCCACGCGACGCTTTTGGGGTGGAACCGGGCACAGGCGAGGATCGCCGCCATGAGGCCGAACGCGGCCACGAACTCGGCAAACCACTGAGCCGGTCCCGTGCGCTCGATGACGGCGACCTGGATGACGGGCAGCGCGAACATGAGATGGGCGGCAAAGGTCCCAAGCACGCCGCCAAAAACCTGTGCGGCGATGTAGGGTCCCGTTTCTTTCAGCGGCAGCGTCCGGTTGATGGTGAAGCCAATAGACACAGCCGGGTTGAAATGCGCGCCGGAAATGGTGCCGAACATGGTGATGATGACCACGAGGATCGCACCTGTCGGCACCGTGTTCGCAAGCAATGCAAGGGCTTCGTCGTCGGTGAGACGATCGGCCATGATGCCTGAACCGACCACGGTGCAGACCAGTATTCCGGTTCCGAGCGCCTCGGCCGCGAGTCGCCGCGGAAGATCGAAGCTTCCCATGTCAGGAGGCCTCGCGGGCCGGGGCGTCGGTGCCGCGGCCGATCTTGTCCAGTTCCTTCTGCAGCGCCAGCCTGTCGAGCTTCTCCAAAGGCAGATTTACGAAGATCGAAATCCTGTTGTTGAGCATCCGGAAGGCTTCGGAGAATGCAAACCGTCTTTCAGCCTCGCTGCCTTCTGCCGCGGCAGGATCGGGCACGCCCCAGTGCGCCGTCAGGGGTTGGCCGGGCCATACGGGACAGACTTCGTCGGCGGCGTTGTCGCAGACCGTGAAAACGAAATCCATTTCCGGCGCGCCGTCTTCGGCAAACTCCGCCCAGTCCTTTGAGCGAAATGTGTCGGTCTTGAAGTTCAGGTTCTTGAGAAAATCGAGCGCATAGGGATGGACCTCGCCCTTGGGTTTGGACCCGGCGGAGTAGGAATTGAACGTCCCCATGCCTTGCCGGGCCAGGATGGCTTCCGCGAAGATCGAACGGGCCGAGTTGCCGGTACAGAGAAACAGGACATTCTTTTTGGGTTTTGCCATGAGGTCAGGCCTCCCCTGTTGAATCACACGAGACAAGTTCAATCAGAGACGCACAGATTTCGGGGGCGCTCTGACAGCAATCCTGCATGAGAAAAAGCAGCAACGCGCGCATCTGCTCGAAATTGGCCGCATAAGCGATCGACCGGCCATGGCGGCTTGAAGAGACCAGTCCGCTGCGCTGCAGGGTGGCGAGGTGCGCCGACATGGTGTTTTGCACCACGCCGAGCCGCTTGCCGATCTCTCCGGCGGGAATGCTGTCCGGTGCCATCTTGATCAACAGGCGAAACGTCTCAAGCCGGGTTTCCTGGGCAAGAGCGGAAAGCATTTCCAATGCGCGTGTTTTATCCATATATCGAGAATAACGGATATATTGATTGGGCTCAAGATGCGGGTTCACGCGTCCGGCGGTTCGTCAAACCGTCTACCGCAGCAGAGCTTCGATGATGCGGTTGCTTTGCTGTCGGCGAACTTCTGCGACAGGCGGCGCGTGTGGGCAGCAGAAGGTCTTGCACTTCAACCCGGCCAGTGCCGGTGGTGCGCGTCAATGACGAAGGCGTGGCGGTGGCGGACGGGGGCGTGCCGGTGCGGGTGCGCATGCGGTTCCGGCCCTTCCCAGCCTTCATGCTCGTGCTGATGGTGTTCGTCATGCACGTGCATGTGCTCGTGTTCGAAGGCATCGTGCACATGTTCCAGTTCGTGCGGGTCGTGCGCCGGCCAGAGCCATAGCGCCACCGCGGTCGCCAACAGTGCTACGGCGCACAGGACGGCGAACGCCGTCCCCAGACCGAACGCGCCACCGAGCCATCCCGCAAGGGGATAGGTCAGAAGCCAGCACGCATGCGACAGGGCAAACTGGGCGGCGAAGATGGCCGGCCGGTCCCCCTCTCCGGCCGAGCGGCGCAGAAGGCGGCCTGACGGTACCTGGACGGCGGAATAACCGACGCCGAGCGCAAACCACAACGCCATGGCCCAGCCGAATGCTGGCAACACGATACCGGCGGCGAGGCCCAGGACCAGAAGCGCGGCCCCTGCCGTCATAACCTGCCGGTCAGGCATGTCCCTCAGCAGCCATGGCAAGGACAGCGCGGCGACCATGGAGCCTCCGCCGAAGGCCGCCAACAGGATTGCCGTGTCCTGCCCGGAAAGCCCCAGATGGCCCTGCACGTAAACAACGGTGTTGACGATGACCATCGCACCTGCCGCGGCCGCTGCCATCGACAGGGCAAGAAGTCCACGCAAGCGCGGCGTCGCCAGATACGCGCGCACGCCGAAGGTCAGGCGGGAAACCGGGCTTTCGGCATCGGTCGGCTGCTGCGGTGCCGGCAGCAGCACCGAAAGTACCAGTGTCGCCGAGATCAGAAAGGCTACTGCGTTGGCTGCAAACAGCGCATCGAAGCTGACGAACAGCAACGCCGCCGCGGCAAGCGTCGGGCTCAACAGGTTCTCCAGATCATAAGCGAGCCGGGACAAAGACAAGGCCTTGGTGTACTCCCCTTCATCCGTCAGCACGTCGGGAATGGTGGCCTGAAAGGTGGGCGTGAAGCCTGCCGAACAGGCCTGCATCACGAAGATTAGCGCATAGATCTGCCAGACTTCCGAGATGAACGGCAGGCAGGCGACGCACGCGGCCCGGGCTATATCCAGGCCGACGAGCAGCGTGCGGTGCGGTACAAGGTGTGCGAAGCTGCCGGCGACCGGGGCGAGCGTCACATAGGCAATCATCTTGATCGCGAGCGCGGTGCCGAGCACTTCGCCGGCCTCGTTTCCCGCGAGCTCGAACGCCAGCAGCGCGAGCGCGACCGTGGTCAGCCCGGTGCCCAGCAGGGCGATGACCTGAGCGGCAAACAACCGCGCGTATACCGGATTTTTCAGCGGACTCAACATGAGTTCAAGGATACCGCGTGAGACACGAATCCGCCATCGCGGACGCACGTGAGGGAGGTGCGTCGGCTGCTGCAAGCTCAAATCGGCTCGAACGGGACCCAACAATCTTCACGGCTTTCGCCGATGTGCTAGGCTGATGGTCAGACACACTGGAAGGGTAAGGAGATGTGCCAGATTTTTGCCGGCCAGTCGCCGGAGCGTTATGCGTATGAGACGCGGTCCGTCCGTCTCGGAGGGCATGTAACCAGCGTCAGACTCGAAAAAGCCTATTGGGATATGCTCGAAGACATCGCCGCGGCGCAGGATATGCCGCTGGCGCGCTTTCTGACGACATTGCACGACGAGGTGCTGGAGCTCGGCGGGGAAACGCAGAATTTCACCTCGCTGCTGCGCTGTGCCTGTCTGACCTATGTGGAGCAGATCCAGGGCAATGCGGTGCAGGAAACCGCGCTGAGGGAAGAGGCCCGGCGCAGCGTTGCCTGACGCGGGCCGGCCGTGACCAGGCTCCAGGCCAATTGATCCCTGTGTAGTATCTCCATACTACCCGGCACCTCGTTGCGCCGTTTACACTTGAATTAATGCAAGCGGTCGAAGAACCGCGGCGATCGGGAGGAGGTCCGACGTGCGTGTGCGCCACGTCATGCATAGATTTGCCCCGCCTGAGGGTATCCCCGTCTTGAGGACGGCCCACCGCCTCGCACGGCCCGCATCCGGAATTCCTGCGATCCCACACCAGAACACGTTAGCTGCATTGCCCCGAGCAATGCCGATCCTCCCGCCGGTGCCCTTCTCCCTTTGGGCCCGGCGGGCTTTTCCGGCCGGGATCGCGAAAAACCACAAGAAGGAGACTGCAGAGAGATGGCCAAAGCGATCCATATGATGGTGCGTGTGCTCGATGAGGACCGCTCGGTCGATTTCTATAAACGCGCTTTTGGCCTCGACGTCGCCGAGCGCATGGATTTCGACGATTTCACGCTTGTTTACATGAAGAACGCCGAGACGGACTTCGAGGTCGAACTCACCGTGAACAAGGGCCGGGCCGAGCCATACGAGCATGGCGACGGCTACGGCCACCTCGCCGTCTCCGTCGAGGACGTCGACGCCGAACATGCCCGCTTCAAGGAAGAGGGCCTCAACCCGCGCGACGTGGTGGAGTTCAAGCGCGACGGTAACCTGCTGGCGAAGTTCTTCTTCGTGCAGGACCCGGACGGCTACCAGATTGAAGTTTTGCAGCGTCACGGCCGTTACCTCTGACGTGCTGTTGCTGCGTGAACCGTTCTTGAGGGAGGAAGAACATGAGAATAGTCGACAAACGACCGAAAGTGTCCCGCCGCGAACTGCTTGCGGCCGGTGGTGCGGCTCTGGTGGCCGCCACGGTCACACCTGCCGGCGTCGTAACGGGCAAGGCCTGGGCAGCGACGCCTGCGGCCTTGAAACCGGAGACCTTCGCCACGCTGGTGCAGATGTCGCGCGACATCTACCCCCACGACAATTTCGCGGACGCGCTCTATGCCACCGCCGTCGAAGGCCTCGACAAGGCGGCCAGGGACGATGCCGAAACGAAAAAGCTGCTCGACGATGGCGTAAGCGCTTTGAACGCCGCCGCGCAGAAAGCCCACAATGTGCCTTACGACCAGGTCGGCTGGGAGATCGACCGGGTCACGGTGCTGAGATCAATCGAAAAAGACCCCTTCTTCCAGAAGGTGCGCGGCCATCTCGTCACCGGGCTCTACAACCAGCCGAAAGTGTGGACCCTGCTTGGCTATGAAGGCGAGTCCGCCTCCAAGGGAGGTTACATCGACCGCGGCTTCGACGACATCAACTGGATTTAGGGAGAGACACGATGGCAGCACCCTACGACAGGAATGATGACAGTGTCGTTGTTGTGATCGGCTCCGGCGCAGGCGGCGGTACGCTCGGCACCGAACTCGCCCTCAATGGCATCGACACGGTGATCCTGGAGGCCGGCGGACGGCACGAGACGGAGGCCTTCGAAAACGACGAGTGGCCGATGTTCTCCAAGATCTCATGGCTCGACAAACGGACCACATCGGGCTCTTGGCGTGTGGCGCAGGACTTCTCCGGCCTTCCGGCCTGGATCGTGAAGGCCGTCGGAGGCTCGACCGTGCACTGGGCCGGTGCATCGCTGCGCTTCCAGCCGCACGAGTTCAAGGCGCGCACAACCTATGGGGACATCGCAGGCGCCACCCTGCTCGACTGGCCGATCGATCTGAAGGAGATGGAGCCGTGGTACGCCAAGGCCGAGGACCGTATGGGCGTCACCCGCACCAACGACATTCCGGGGCTGCCCGGCAACAACAACTTCAAGATCATGAAGGCGGGCGCGGACAAGCTCGGCTACAAGGAATGCCACACGGGGCGTATGGCCATCAATTCGCAACCCCGCCACGGCCGCGCCGCCTGCCAGCAGATCGGCTTCTGTTTCCAGGGCTGCAAGACGAACGCCAAATGGTCGACGCTGGTGGCGGAAATCCCGCGTGGCGAGGCCACCGGTAAACTGGAAGTGCGCCCCAATTCCCAGGTGCTCAGAATAGAGCACGACAAGTCCGGCAAGGTGACCGGCGTCCTCTATGCCGACAAGGACGGAAAGCAGCAGCGCCAGAAGGCGCGCGCGGTTTGCATCGCCGGCAACTCGATCGAGAGCCCGCGGCTCTTGCTCAATTCCGCCTCGAGCATGTTCCCGGACGGGCTGGCCAACTCCTCCGGCCAGGTCGGCAGGAACTACATGCGGCATATGACGGGGTCCGTCTACGCCGTGTTCGACAAGCCGGTGCACATGTATCGCGGTACCACCATGGCCGGGATCATCATGGACGAAGCGAAGCACGATCCGTCACGCGGCTTCGCGGCCGGCTACGAAATGGAAACCCTCTCCCTGGGTGTTCCGTTCATGGCGGCGTTCCTCGACCCCGGCGCATGGGGCCGCGAGTTCTCCTCGGCCATGGACATGTACGCCAACATGGCCGGCATGTGGCTCGTCGGCGAGGACATGCCGCAGGAGAAGAACGCGGTCACCCTGCACAAGAGCGAAAAGGACGCGCACGGCCTGCCGGTCCCGAACGTGCATTTCGATGATCACGAGAACGACATCGCCATGCGCAACCACGCCTACAAGCAGGGCGCGGCGGTGTACGACGCGGTGGGGGCAACGCGGACGTTCCCGACGCCGCCCTACCCGTCGACCCACAATCTCGGCACCAACCGGATGAGCGAGAAGGCGAGCGACGGTGTGGTAAACAAGTGGGGCCAGGCGCACGACGTCAGGAATCTTTTTGTATCCGACGGCAGCGTGTTCACCACGGGGGCGGCGGAAAACCCGACGCTCACCATTGTGTCGCTTGCACTTCGGCAGGCGCATCACATCAAGGACCGCATGGCCAAGGGCACGCTGTAGGCATTGTAAAAAAAGGGAGACTGGTCAAATGGCTGGAAAAGACACCTGCGTGACCCTGGTACCCTACTTCAAGGTGCATGAGGGCAAGCTGCAGCAATTCAAGGACGGCTGCGCCGCTTTCATCGAGAAAACCAAGACAGAGCCCGGCTGCGTCCATTACGCCTTCAGCTTCAATGGCGACGAGGCGCACTGCCGCGAGGGCTACGAGGACGCAGACGGCGTGCTCGCGCATCTCGATAATGTAGGCGAATTGCTTCAGGAAGCCCTCAAGATCGCCGATCTCACCCGGCTGGAAGTGCACGGCCCGGCCGAGGAACTGGCAAAGCTCAAGGAGCCGCTCAAGGACCTGTCACCGGCCTACTTCGAACTGCACGACGGCATTCGTCGATGAGTCACCCGACAGCGCTCTGAAGTCGCGCCAATGCGTCATGCCGGCCCCGCCTGCGCGTGGACGGGCTAAGGCGGCGGCGTTGCAAGACTTGAAATTCCCGCGAAGGCGGGAATCCAGTTCGGACGTGCCATACGCAACATTGCCGAGTTCTGGGCCCCGGATCGCGCGGCGGACTGAGGACACGGGCCCACTAACTGCCCGGGCTGCCACTTGTCCGGGATGACGGACGTCATCGCCCCACCGCAACATCGTCATTCCGGCCCCCGCCTGCGCGGGGGCAGGCCTCAGCCGGAATCCAGTCCGGACGTGCCCCACGCCATGCTGTAAAGACTGGATCCCGGATCGCGCGGCGGATCGCACGCATGGGCATATCAATCTCCTCGGCCGCGGCTTGTCCGGGATTTCCCGATGCGCGTAAGAGCCTCTCCCGTCATCACCGGATACCCGCCTGCGCGGATGCGGGCTTCAGCGGCGGCGTCGCAAGACTTGAAATTCCCGCGAAGGCGGGAATCCAGTTCGGAAGTACGACACACAGTGCCATGAAAGCTCTCGATTCCGATCTTGAAAGCCGGCAGAGACGTGTCCGAATCTCGTGATGCGCGCAGTTCAGTTTGCTGCAATAAATGCGTGTAATTCATTGTAAAAAATCCTGTTTTTGCCATTGATTTGTGACTAAAAAGACACACTTTCTGGGACACGGCCACTCTAATCATGTGAATCCGGCTCCATATCATGGTATTTACCAGATCTTAACGCAGGTGAACGCAAGTCCTCGACTGAATACTAGAACGTACCTTGGAGGTGCTGGGATAACCGGCGATCTGAGACATCTGGCGACTTGGTCATTGGTCTGCGTTGCCGTGATTTTCGCGGGGCTCGTGCCCGCGCGCGCAAGCGGCGAATTCGGCGGCTCCGGCAAGTTCGTCGGCTGGTGGGAGCTCGGCGGCTACTACGGCACGGATGATAGCAGCCGCGGGGAGGTGATGCTGTTCACCCCGCTGATGCAGTCGGCCACCACCCTCTTCTTCCTCGACGCGCGCGGCAAGCTGTTCGAAGAGGATGTGCAGGAAGCCAATATCGCCTTGGGCTATCGGCAGATGATGCTGTCGGGCTGGAACTTCGGTCTCTGGGCC
>JANQLP010000250.1 GCA_028280515.1 Hyphomicrobiales bacterium | reverse complement strand
AACAGAGGATCGGACACCTACCGCTATGCGTCCGGCGACGGGAATGATGTCATCACCGAGGGCCCGGACCCGGGAACTGATCGACTGGTTTTCACTGATCTCAACGTCTGGGATGTTTCCCTTCAGCGGGCCGCGGGCAACACCAATGATCTCGAGATATCGGTTACCCCGACAGGCGAAACAATAACCTCTGACAATCAATTTCTTGGTGTTGATTACGGTCTGGAGCAAATTGAATTTGCCGACGGGACAATTTGGTCGAAACAGGAAATTGAGAGCATCGCTGATGGATCTGGAGTTGACCCCCGGATCGTTCAGGGAACATCCGCAGCGGAGACGCTGACCGGTACTTCAGGCCAGAACATCTTCATAGGCCTTGGTGGCGCCGATACGCTTGAAGGTGGAGAAGGCGCAGATACCTATGTCTACAATTCGGGCGATGGTGCGGATCTCATTAACGACTGGGGTGATCCTGTTGACACCGATACGCTTCACTTGGGAGCAGGTCTCCTGACGACGAATGTCGCTGTCGAACGTGGCTCGGCTTCGATCTGGGACATGGTGCTCGACTTTGGCGCCGGTGACCAGATCACGGTGCAGGGTCACTTCGGCAGTAACATGCAGTTCATCGAACAGGTGAAATTCGCCGACGGAACGGTTTGGTCGGAAGAAGACCTCAGACTGACTTATCTCAGCCAGAACAGCACGAGTGGCGATGATACGGTCGACGGCTTCTTTGTCGATGACGTGATCGATGTCGGCGCCGGCAACGATGCTGTCTATGCCTATGACGGCAATGACATCATTACCGGTGGCACCGGCAACGATTACCTTGAGGGCCTGCAGGGAGCAGACACCTATATCTTTAACGTCGGTGACGGGTCTGACTGGATTCAGGAATGGAGCGACCCCACGGCCGCAGCGGATGCTATTGAATTTGGCTCCGGCATTACGACAGGCATGATTTCCATTGACCGGGCCAGTGATGGCTTTTTCGATCTCGTTCTGACCATCGGCGTCGGTGGTGATGAAATTCGCGTGGTCAATCAGTTCCAGGATGGATGGGAGACGATCGAGGAATTCCGGTTCAATGACTCGACCGTCTGGACCGCCGATGATGTGAAGGCGAATTACCTCACCGACCAGACGACTTCAGGCAATGACACAATCAACGGCTTCTTTGGAAACGATGTTATCGACGGAGGGGCTGGTGCGGATAGCCTGTACGGTAGCGACGGGAATGACAGGTTAATTGGAGGCACCGGCGATGACTATATGGAGGGTGAAGCCGGCGATGACACATTTGTGTTCAAGTCTGGTGATGGTTTCGATTGGATCGGAGGTTTTGCGGCTGGGGCCACTAGCGATGACGTGATTGAAATCGACGGAATCTCCGGTTTCACGCAATTCTCTGACGTGGTTGCCGCCGCAACGGAGTTCAATGGCGATACGTATATCGACTTTGATGTGTCGAACGGAGTTGCGCTGGCGGGCGTAAGTCTCGCGAGCCTGCACCAGGACGACTTCCGGTTCGTCTAGGCCCACATTTGCGATGCGTAAATGAGTGGGCAGAGTACTCCGCCGCCGCCGCGGCCGACGCTCGCGGCGGCGCTTGCTGCGTGCCGGGGCGCGCTGATCGGTATCGGTGCGATCAGCTTTTTCACCAATCTGCTGATGCTCACCGGTCCGCTGTTCATGCTGCAGATCTACGACCGGGTCCTGACGAGCCGGAGCGTGCCGACGCTGGTTGCACTACTCATTCTCGTCGCGGGCCTCTTTGCCTTCATGGGCGTTCTCGAACTCATCCGCTCCCGGCTTTTGGTGCGTGTCGGGTTGCGTATCGACCGCATCCTGAACGGGCCGGTCTTCAGTACAATCCTGAAGGGAGGAGGGCGCACAACCAAAGGAGCCAATGACACCCAGACCTTGCGCGATCTCGATCAGCTTCGCCAGTTCATCTCGGGTCCAGGGCCGCTCGCCATCTTCGATATGCCCTGGGCGCCGGTCTACTTCGCGGTCATCTTCATGTTCCACTGGTGGCTTGGGATGGTCGCGGTCATTGGCGCCACGATTCTGCTGGTGCTCTCTCTTCTGAACGAGTTCGCATCCAAGAAACCTCTGGCAGAGGCGTCGGCCAAAACCGCCAAAAGCTTTGCGCTTGCCGAAGCCGGGCGGCGAAACGCCGAAGTGCTGCGGGCGATGGGCATGAGCGATGCCTACCATGACCGCTGGGCATCGCATCGTCACGAGGCACTGGGCTCGCACACACGGGCCAGCGATGTGGCCGGGACCATAACGTCCGTCACTAAGGTGACGCGCCTGTTTCTGCAGTCCCTCATGCTGGCGACCGGGGCGTATCTTGCTTTGCAGCAGATCGTGACGCCGGGCATCATGATCGCCGCCTCGATCATCCTCTCCCGTGCGCTGGCCCCGATCGAGCAGGCGGTCGGCAACTGGCGGGCGTTCATCAGCGCGCGCCAGGGCGCAAGGCGCATCAAGGCTGCGCTGGAGACTCTGCCGGCAAACGACGCACGGATGGCGCTTCCCGAGCCGAAAGGAAAGCTGTCCGTGACCAGGCTCTATGCGGCTCCTCCCGGCATCCCGGAGCCCGTGTTGAAGGCCATAAACTTCAAGCTCGAACCGGGCGATGCCCTCGGGGTCATCGGCCCGAGCGCATCGGGCAAGTCGACGCTGGCCCGAGCTCTGGTTGGTGTCTGGCCTGCTTTGAAAGGTGCGGTGCGACTGAACCGGGCGGGGCTCGATCAGTGGGACCCGAGGCAACTCGGTCGCAGCATTGGCTATCTCCCGCAGGATGTTGAGCTGTTCGACGGAACGGTCGAGGAAAACATCGGCCGCTTCGATCCGGAGCGCGACGCAGAGGCTATTGTCGCCGCCGCACAAAAGGCCGGCGTGCACGACCTGATTCTGCATCTCACCGACGGTTACCAGACCCGGATCGGCGAGGGCGGTGCTGTGCTCTCCGCCGGACAGCGCCAGCGGGTCGCGCTGGCCCGCGCGCTTTACGGCAACCCGGTTCTCGTTGTCCTCGATGAGCCGAACTCCAATCTCGACGCGGAAGGGGAAGCGGCACTCACCGAGGCCATCCTGAATCTGCGCGAGGAAGGCTGCGCCATTGTCGTCATGGCGCACCGGCCGAGCGCCATCGCCGCGGTGAACCTGCTGCTGGTGCTGCGCGACGGTCGGCAGGTTGGCTTCGGCCCAAAGGACGAAGTGCTGCGTGAGCACGTTCAGGGCGCCTCGGGCTCGGCTGAGCAGGGCAACGTCCGCAAGATCAGGCAAAAGAGCGCCTGAGATGCGTCAAAACAGCAAAGGCGAGGACAGCACAATCCGCCGATATCTGTTGATCGGCGCCTCATTGGTGTTGTTGCTTTTCGGCGGGCTCGGCGCCTGGTCGGCCATTGCCTCGATCAGCGGCGCCGTCATCGCGCCGGGCTCGGTCGTCGTTCAGTCCCATCGAAAGAACGTTCAGCATCTCCAGGGCGGCATCGTCAGTGAAATCCTGGTCAGGGATGGTGATGTTGTAGCACCGGGTGATTTGCTGGTCCGTCTCGATGAGACCTTACCCAAGGCCAATCTCGGCATCATTACCGCTCAGCTGGACGAGCTTCAGGCGCGCAAGGCGCGGCTGGACGCTGAACGCTCCGATCTGCCTGAACCGCAGTATCCCGATCATCTGCTGATCCGCAAAGACGACCCGGTGGTTTCAGGCGTCCTGGATGGGCAGAAGTCACTGTTCAAGGCGCGCCAGGACTCGCTGAACGGTCAAAGGTCGCAGTTGCAGGAACGCATTGGACAATTCCGTCAGGAGATCGTCGGGCTCCAGGCGCAGCGTGACGCAAAGAACCAGGAGATCGTTCTGATCGAGGATGAGTTATCCGGTCTGCGGGACTTGGAGAAGAAGGGACTCGTGCCAAAGTCACGTGTCGTGTCGTTGAAGCGCCAGGCTGCCCAGCTCAACGGAGATCGCGGCCGTTTCATCGCCGAGATCGCACGCGCGCGAGGAAGGATCGGTGAAACCGAAATCCAGATCATTCAGCTGGAAAAAGACCGCCGGACGGAAGTCATGACGGAGCTGCGTGAGGTACAGACGCGGGTCTCCGAACTCCTGGAGCGCAAGGTCGCGGCCGAGGACCAGCTCAAACGCATCGAAGTTCGTGCGCCCATCGGCGGCTACGTGCATCAGATGGCTTTCCACACGGTCGGGGGCGTCATCCAGGCTGGAGAAACCATCATGCAGGTCGTGCCGGCGAAGGATCTGCTTTTGGTCGAAGCGCGGCTCGACCCGGCCGATATCGATCAGGTTTACATCGGGCAGGAAACGGTGGTGCGGTTCCCCAGCTTCAACCAGCGCACAACCCCTGAACTCAATGGGACGATCCTCCACATATCCGCCGATGTGAGCAAAGACGAGCGCGGCGAGATGGAGTTCTACACCGCGCATGTCACGCTGACGGACGAGGAGCTCAAACGCCTCGGAGCTCAGAAGCTGGTGCCCGGCATGCCTGCCGAGACGTTTGTGCAGACAGAAGCCCGTACCGCCCTGAGTTATCTTCTCAAGCCCCTGTCAGACCACATCGAAAAAGCATTCAGGGAGGAGTGAGTGGCTGCGGTGTTTCCACTGTTTTGATATGGCTACCGCTGGATGCGTATGGGCCGCCGCACCTCATTCCTGGAAAACACGCCCGGAACAGGTGAGAGGTGGCATCGAAAGACAGATCAAACGCAAGGGCTGGACTCCACTGATTCGAAGCAGTTTTAGTCGTTTGTATCCCTGCAAGCTGAGATCGGGGAGTATTCGAGTTCAACTTCCTGATCAGTGAGTTCTTTGGAACCGAGAGTAGTCAAAGGAATGCCAATGTCGAACATCAGTCTGGCGTACTGGACGCTTGGCTTCCCGTTTGATCTGTATTTGCGTGTCTCGACCAGCAATGCGAGTTTTTTGGCCTCAGCCGCCAGGCCCGTGGGCAGCGTTATCGAGTAGCAAAATCGCTCTATGATGTTTGGTTCACTCGACCGCTGATAAAGCCGGAACCCTGACAGCAAATTGTCCTCGCTCTTTGAAGGCATCAGGAAAAGCGGTGCGTCCCCGTCTCTCAGATACACTTGTATCTGAGCGCCTTCAAAATCGGATTTCGATATCCAGGCATTTGTGAATCTGGCATTCGAAAGATCAGCATCCCGAAAAATCACATTGTGCAAGAGTGAGTTCCCGAAATTCGCGCCAGGGAGTCGGGCGCCGGTTAGGTTTACGCCATCAAGTCTGACACCCGATAGGGAGGCGCCCGGGATGTCGGAATAGGTGAAGTCGCCTCCGGCTGCCTGAATGGCAGAAATATCTATGCCCGCGGCGTGTAGCGACACGAGGAGCTGTCCGCGTTCGGGGCTCGCAGGCGAACAGTTCAATTGGAGATTGGCCGGGCTCTTCAAACCCAAAACCCAATCGCTTATCTCGTTCAGCGTGGAGCTGACAATGTTGCGACTGCTGTCGAGCGGTAGTCCCCAGTTTCGTGCATATGCATCTTCTGCAAGCTCCTTGGCGCGGTCGACATCAATTGGCGCTTTGCCTCCCCTGGGCCCTCGATTTGCGAGTTCTCCAACTAAGAAATTATAGGCTGCGTCAAGATTTATGGAGCGCGTATCGCTTGGACAGAGGTCAGCAGTCGACCCTTCGACAACAAGATAACGGTAGGGTCGTAACGCTTGCGTCAATGCCGCAATTCTACCGAGCGTTGCCCGCGAAGGCGTAAATATCACTTGCTCGCTGGGGTCTTGGAACCTCGTGTAGCAAGCCTCCTTGCGCTCTTCCGAGCAATGATATTCTGGGTCGTCGATCTTTGTTGCGCCCTTTTCTTTTTCGATTTGCTCGAAGATTGCGGTGATCTCAAATACAAGCCCGGCTCTCCTTTGTGCCTCGGCCAACACATTTTGAACCTCGATTTTGTCGTTCTGAACGGCAAGCAAACGTGACTGCTGCCATGCCAGTACAAGAGAAGCGATAGCAACGAAGCCGACTGTTGCGGTTCCGGCGGATGGAATGAGACACCAGAACAAGGCTGTAGCTGCACCGGGAAGAAGCCGCTTTCTACGCTCAGCATCATCTTCCAAAATCAAACTGACGAAATTTCGGATGGCGGAAAACAATCGGTGTTCTTGGCTGATTAACGCATTCTCTCTGTCTTCCTTTTCCGCCTCAATGAGAGAAACGACATCTTTTATTGATTTTGGTTTGATCGCCAATTTTCTCGACTCCGACAATCAAAATCTCAGATACGTTCACTGCGTTCCAAAGATGTCATACTTCAAAAATCTACAATGTACATATAGCACCTCTTCTACATGCGGAGCTTTGGTTTGAGGCAAATTTCCGCCCTCAGTTATCTTCTGAAGCCGCTGTCGGACCACATTGAGAAGGCGTTCCGGGAGGAGTGAAGCGGCCGTGGTAATTTGCACTGTTTCCATATGGCGATCGCTGGATGCCTATGGGCGGCCGCCATGGATGTAGATTTCCCAGCGTTGCTCCGTGACCCGTTGCGGATCTACGCGAAGGCGTTCATGAAAGTGGTTCAGCGCGGACTGATCATGCCCTGAGCGGGAAGCCCCCAGATCACTTCCGTCGTGATTTTGCCCTCGAACGCGGTGGCGACCGGGTCGAGGCCGGACGAGTTGTATCCGTGTTGCGGAGCTGACGCCCTCAAACGGTTATGGCGTCTGTCGTCTGAACTCCGCCATCGTCATTCAGGATGACGGTGACCGTGTGGATGCCGCTGAGCGAATCGAAGGTGGCTGCGGTTTCGAATGAATCGCCGCCGCCGTCCACATCGACTTCCAGATCAGTTCCATTCAGCCTGACAAACTCCGCCGGGTCGCTTACCGCAGGATTGAAGTTGGCTTCGAGCAGCTCGGAAAGATCGATGCTGTCCTGTTCCTCGTAGCCAACGATCTCGTCAATGGCAGTCAAGTCATCGATGACGAAGAAGTCGACCGAGCTGGTGCTGGTGAGGGTGTCGGAAACGCCCGTTTCGCCGCTGACATAACTCGGCGCATCGGGATCGTTCTCGACCTTGAAGATGACGAAGTCGTCCGGCAGCGTGATGCTGTCGCCTTCGAAGTCCGTGGCGCTGATCAGCGTGCTGATGTCGATCTGGAGTTCATCGGCACCGTTATGATCGACGTTCTGAAACAGGGTGAAAGTCGCTTCACCGTCGCCGGTAAGCGCCAGGGTAAAAACCGTGTCACCATCTGCGGCGGCCGTCAGGGTCTGAGCGCCGTTCGCATCGCTGAAGCTGGAATACACGACCGCCGCGCCGCCCGATTTCAGTGCGTTGCCGTTATTGTCGAGCACGGCCGGCGTGAGCGTGCCGCCCGCCGTCACGTCCACGAGCGCGAAGCCGCCGCCGGTTGCCGGGCCTTCGGCCCCGAAGTCGACCTTGGGCGCGAGGTCGATGGATTTGGTGACCACATCGTTAAAAATGCGAACGCGAATAGCGCTGGCAGAGCCATCAGCAGTTCCTCCATCTTGCCAAGTCACCGCGAAGCCACCGTCTTCAAGCGCTGTAACTCTGGGATCGCTTTGATCGCCTGGTATCTCGGTATTGATTACAGAGTCATCGGTGCCCTCGCCGATGCTCACAGGGTTGCCATCAGCATCAAAAGCGCGAGCGCGGATTGCATTGTCCGACCCGTCACCGGTTCCGCGGTCCTGCCAAGCAACGACAAAACCACCGCCGTTAAGAGCTGTAACATTGGGATGGAACTGAAAGTCCGCGGTTTCGGTGTTGATTACAAAATCGTCTGTGTTGCCACCGACGCTCACAGGGTTGCCGTTGGCATCGAACAACCGGCCACGTATGGCACTTTCCGATCCGTCACCGGTTCCGCTATCGACCCAAGTGACGACGAATCCACCACCGATGAGGCCGGTGACGCTGGTTGCGTTCTGTTCACCCTGAGTTTCGGTATTGATCACGAAGTCATCGGTGCTGGCGCCAACGCTTACCGGATTGCCGTTGGCATCGAAAATCCGGCCGCGAACGGCGGCGCCTGAACCATCGCCGGTGCCAAGGTCGGTCCAAATCACGACGAAACCACCGTTGTTGAGGGCGGCCACCTCGGGGAGGTCCTGGGAGCCAAGCGTTTCGGTGTTGATCACAAAATCATCGGTACTTCCGCCAACATTCACAGGGTTGCCGTTGGCATCGAACATGCGCCCACGCGATGCACGCTCCGAACCATCGGCGGTACCAATGTCGGTCCACGTGACGACAAAACCGCCGCCAGCAAGCCCGGTTACGCATGGAAAAACCTGATTGTCGAGTACTGAGGTGTTAACGACGAAGTCTGCGGTGCTTCCATTGACGGTCGTTGGGTGGCCATCGGCATCAAACATCCGCACACGGATCGCGCTGCCATCCCCATCACCCGTTCCTCCATCCCACCAAGTCACAACAAATCCACCGCTCTCAAGATCTGCTACGCGAGTGCTCAGTTGGTTTAGGGGCGTTTCAGTATTGATAACGAAATCACCGTTGCTGCCGCCGACGCTGACGGGGTTACCATCGGCGTCAAACAATCGGCCTCGGATCGCACTGCCGTTCCCGTCACCCGTGCCGTTATCCTGCCACGTCACGATAAATCTACCGCCTGCGAGGCCTGCGATGTCGGGTTCAACTTGAGAGCCGGAAGTCTCGGTATTGGCCACGAAATCGTCGCCAGCTGGCAAAAACTCGACCACGCCCAAGTCGTCTTCATCCACGGTGACCATCATCATGTCGCCGACCACCTGCGGCACGTCGTCGTCCACCTTGAAGATGACGAGATCGTTGGGCAGCGTCACGCTGTCGCCATCAAAATCGGTGGCGATCACCAGCGCTCCGATGTCGAGCGCGATTTGGCTCGCAGCGCCGTGATCGATCTCCTCGATGAGCGCCAGCGTCGCCTGACCATCGCCGGTCAATGCAAGCGTGAAGATGACCACGCCATTGGCCTCGGCAGTGAGCGTCGTAACGCCGCCCAAGTCGGTGAAACTCGTGAACTCGACCGCATCACCGCCGACAGTGACCGCGTCCCCGTCACCGTCAAGGACCGCCGGCGTCAAGGTGCCGCCTACCGTCACGTCGTCGAGCGTGAAGCCGCCATTGGTCGCGGGCCCGTCGGCGCCGAAGTCGACGAGGACCGAGAGGTCGATGGTGGCTGAGGTCGGAACCTCTTCCTGCCGCCAGTCGTAGATCTGGGTATGGCCGGCTTGACTGCCGTTGTCGTCGTTTGAAGGCGCGCTGGCGACAATGGTATTGGCGTCGTCCGATATCGCCACGCTTGCACCAAACTGATTGACCGCTTGTCCCGGTTCGCCGTCGATGTCAATCCCGCGCTGGACCCAGCTGTTGGAACCTGCATCCCAGTCGAAGATACGGACATGGCCCGAACCTGAGCCGGTCGCATCATTATCTCTTGCGCCGATGATCACCGTGTTGCCGTCGGCAGAGATCGCAACGTCATCACCGAATTTGTCGCGCGGTGCTTCGCCATCGAGGTCCTGCCCGCGCTGCACCCATCCGGTGCCGTTCCAGTCGAAGATACGGGCATGACCCGAGCCATCGCCGTTACCGTCGTTGAGAATCGCGCCGATGATGACCGTGTCGCCATTGCTCGAAATCGCGACCGCCCGACCGTAATTGTCGGTCTCGGCTTCGGGGTCAATGTCGAGCCCTCGCTGGATCCAGGTGCCTGAATTCGCGTCCCAGTCGAAGATGCGGGCATGACCAGAGCTGGTCTTGACGCCGAAGCCGCCACTATTCTCGTCCGCACCGATGATCACCGTGTTCCCGTCATCGGAGATTCCGAGGCTGTCCGGAGCGTGGTCGCCAGGCTCTTCGCCATCGATATCCGGCCCGCGCTGGACCCATGCGCCTGCGCCCGAATTCGCACTCGGGTCCCAGTCGAAGATCTTGATCTGACCCGGAGCGTTGAGGGCATTTCCTCCATGGTCCGGCGCGCCAATAACCACTGTGTTGCCGTCACCGGACATGGCCACTTCTGTGCCGAAAATGTCGTCTTCCGCATCGCCATCGATGTCGTCACCGCGCTGGACCCAGGCGCCTGCGCTCGAGTTTGCAGTCGGATCCCAGTCGAAGATGCGGGCGTGGCCCGCACGATCGTTGGTATCGTCATTGAAAGGCGCGCCGACAATCACCGTGTTCCCGTCATTGGAGATCGCCACGGACCGTCCGGCGTGGTCGAAGGCGGCTTCACCGTCGATGTCGTCACCGCGCTGGACCCACGCGGTGCCGTCCCAGTCGAAGACGCGGGCATGGCCCGAGTTTTCACCGGGTGCACCGTCATTGCGGGGCGCACCGATGACCACCGTGTTGCCGTCGCTCGACATATCCACGGATTCGCCCGAGCGATCGCCCTCGGCTTCGCTATCGATATCGAGGCCGCGCTGCCCCCAGGCAAATGGCAGCAGCAAATCATCCTCGTCGAGCGACGCCATCATCATGTCGCCGACCACCTGCGGCACGTCGTCGTCCACCTTGAAGATGACGAAGTCATCCGGTAGCGAAATGGTGTCGCCGTCGAAATCGCTCACATTGATCAGCGCGCTCACATCAATCCGGAACTGGTCGAAGTCCGGCACGTGATCGAGCGCCCGCAGCAGCGTGAAGGTCGCCTGGCCCGCGCCTGTGAGTGCGACCGTAAACACCGTCACGCCGTTGGCGGTCGCGATCAGCGTCTGTACGCCAGCAGCGTCGGTGAAGCTGGAGAAGACAACGGCATCGCCGCCCGAAGTGAGCGCGTTGCCGTCATTGTCGAGCACCGCGGGGGTCAGGGTGTTGCCCGCCGTTATGTCAATCAGGCTGAACCCGCCGCCCGCAGCCGGGCCGTCCGCGCCGAAATTGACGGATGATGAAAGGTCAATAACAACGGCATCGGCTATTTCGGCCTCGTCCGCGACATCCATGGCGCCGTCCAGGGCAACGGGAATGTCGTCCTGTGCAGAAACGGTAAAGATCCCCGCGGCCGTGTCGCCATTGGCATCAGTGACGATGAAGCCGAACAACAGATCGAGATTGTTCTCCAGTGGTTCGGTTTGCGGCAGATGGTCGAGCGGTCCGAGAAGGGTGAAGATGTATTTCCCGCCGGGTTCGCTCGGATCTATCTCAACGGTGAACACTTCAAGGCCGCGCGCGGTGACCGCGGTCAACAGAGTGCCGTCCGCGCTGATCACATAGCTCAGCTGTTCGCCCTGGGAGGTGAGGCCGAGCGGGGCGGCGATGCCGGGATCGAAGGTGACGGTGCCGGGACCGTCCGGGCCGAAGTCAACGCCGAGATTGCCCATGGCGATCGTTTTGCCCGAAGAACCGTCTTCATTTGCCCCGAGAGGAAGATCATCCTCTTCGACCGCCACGCCGCCGGCATCGGCAATCGAGGGCAAACCGTTGGCAATGATCTTTTCAAGGTCGTCGCCTTCGATCCCGCTATCGCCAAATGGTGAGGCTCCCAACAGGCCGCTGAAGTCTGACGGTCCACCGATATCACCCGGATTGACGGTAAAGTTCCCGCCGCTGCTGCCAGGCCCACTCGCATCGGGCCCGGCTGTGGGCACGCCTTCCTGCGCACCCTCAAGAGCAACTTCCAGTCTTTCGAATGGAATGACGGCGCCGGAGGAAAGAACCAGCGTCGGGACGTTCGTGCCGCCGCCCACGATCACCACGACCGAACCGTCAGGCTGGACGAGATAAAGATCGCCGTCCTTTACAAGCACCAAGTCTATGGCGGTTCCCGGCGGAAGCTCGATGCGGGTGCCGGGCGCGGTCGATGTGAAACTCGCCATCACCGGTGCGGCGTTGAGATCTAGTGGTTGGCTACCGGTCCCGGTATTGGTCTGGGCGACCTGGACTGCCGCCGCCGGGCTCTCCGATGAACTTTTTGTATTGTTGTTTCCGCCGGATATCGGACCGGACGAATAGGCGTCGCGCTTGGCCATCCCTGAAACCCCAGTTCAAGACAAAAAAGCATCGATCTCACCGAAAGGTCTTCAGAGACTGGTCGATAAGTGCACGATTAAATTATTCTTAACAGAAAGAACTGGTGCAATCTTCCCAAAAAACGGAATTGGTTAAATAAGACGCACAATATGTTGTGTATTTTTGTTGGGTTCTATTGTTTGCAGTTATTCAACCTATAGTAGAAGTTTTTCAATTTAAAGTAGAATTCTCTGGCAACCGGTTTCGTGTCGCGTCCAAAATGTATGAGGCTGGGACAGGCTCCGGCGTTCAGAAATTCGGCGATGGGTCACTCAGTTGGTTATGTTGATGAGGTCGGCAGGGCGTTGCCCGGTTGGCTCGTCAAATCACGGTCTGTCTGCGTCGCGGTTTTGAAACCCCGAGCCATACACGGGATTCGGCAAAATCAGATATTGCTTGTTCCGGGCTATGGCGCGCACAAGCGCCGGATTGTCGGCAACTGCGCTGGTCGTTCGCGGCAGATCTTTTATGTTGTCACCGATGAACATCAGCAGTGTGTGGGGTTTGGACCAGGCTTTTTGAGCCGTATCGCGGCTTCCCGCAGCGTTTAGACGCTCCCAGCAACTTCCGGCCCCGCCAATGCTCAGTAGGCGGCGGCGTCTGTCCTTGTCGTTGCGGTAATCAAATTCCGTCCACTCATCAGGATTGGTCTTTTTCTTGTCGAATTCTGTGCGTCCCAGCACACACATCACGTCAGCTGGCAAATCCAAACCGATCTTTCGCAGATTGTTGCGGGTATGGTGGTCAAGCTGGCCTTTGCGATTGGTGACCACGGCAATCCTCCCGCCCAAAGCGGCGACCTTGTGCAAGAACTCTACAGCCCCGGGGACAGCGCCAGCCTCTTCACGTTTGACCCAATTGTCCCACGCATCCTCGTCAAACCCCACATTGGCGAGAGTCTTGCCCGGATTGCGCTCAAGCCGCTCCACCGCCTCTTGCGAGTTGTCCAGAATCGTCTCATCGGCATCGATAACGACCACCCAAGGTCCCTGGGAACGTTGACGCTTGAGGATGTGTTTCAGTCGCGAATAGGCGGACTGATAAAACTGCCGCGTAATCACTGCGTATTCCGCCGAGCGACGGATCCAATGCAACGACCGATTGGCGCGTATGACGTCACTTTGTGCGGGTTCCTCGCTCTGCGGTTCGGCCTCGGTGGATCTTGCGCTCTGCAATTCAATCGGCTGCGCTCTGAAGGCCATTGCCGCAGGTATTGTTGCCGTCGACTCGGCAAACACCGGCCGGTGATCTGATCCCTTGTATCTGTTGCCCGATACAGCCGGCGTTTTTGCATTGGTGAAGGTTGCGGCTGCACGCCCGGCAACAAATAGATGGTCGATCGCGGCGTTGCTAAATGGTCCGTCAACGTAGGTAAACCCCACATCCTTCGACAACAGCCTGGCGCCATTGCCCAAGCTCAGAAGCGTCTGGATGCTGTCATCATAGCCGTCCTTTTTCGTTGCGCCGCACACCTGCGCGCAATTGCCGTTCGTCGGTTGGCAGTCCTCACCGGCATTAAAGCCTGAGCGCAAAACTTTGCCTGGTGCCTGGATGTTAAAATCACCGCCAACAATCACCGTCCGCCCGCCTGAGAGCATTTTCGAAGCGTCGACAAAAATCCCTGCGGCCTGATTCTCGCGCTTACGTGCAAATCCAATGTCGGCCGCATTGCAGGACTCGCCCCGTGATGATTTCCAGTGAACGGCATAAACGGAAAAGCCGCCTTGAAGATCGATGCGCAAAAATCCGCGTGACGGTCTCGCCTGATCAAAGGCCACATCGATATCGAGTTCTGTCCCGGTGATTTCTTGATTGGACGTCAGGGGCACATATCCATCGCCCGTATGTTGACGCCCCGTCGTATCCCATTCCGCCGCTGCCAAAATTGGGATGCGACTCACCACAGCAAGCTCCAATGACCTTGCCCAATGTCCAGTGATGCTCACCGGAGGCGCCAGATTGCTAATGGCCCAATGCTCGAGGCCCAATCCTTCGGCGATGGCACTTACCTGTTCTTCTGAGATGATCTCTTGCAATATGACAATGTCTGCTTGACCGACGTCCGCTGCCATTGCTGCGGCATTGTTCTTCAGGGTGGCTGCTGTCTTCTGACCGCCGTCAACGTTCCAAGTCAGAACGGTCATTTTGGCGTTTGCCGGAGCGCTGGTGATCAAGCCGAACAAGACCGCGAAAAACAAGACAAATGATCTGTTCATGACGAACTCCTGAAAAAATCAGAAACCAAACAATGTTAGGTTAATATATTGGATTATTAAAGATGTAATGTGACGGTTATGAGAACAGCAACCTGATGGCTGGTGTAAGTATTTTTGCTATGGTGCGGTCAATTGCATATTCGTCTGAAACGAACCAACCGTGCGTGCCTTTGCTGCCATCAAATCTGATCGCAACCCCGACTGAACGCCTTGCAACAGGTCTCTGAATTTGCCCGCCCGCATCTGCGAATTCACCACGGCTCCACCTGATAATTTGCTGGCAGGTTCGACGGGGCATACGAACCTGCATTCTTGCGGTCGATCACCGATTGATGGATGAGTGCGCCGTTATTTATATGCCGGCGTCTGCCGCCATAGATGATCCACTTCTTTTTCCAGTTGTCATTTGGGTCGCGATACGTGCGGGGCGCATACTCCACGGGCATCCACCAGCCTTTGAGCGATTCATGGATTTTCGGGTTCGTCACATCGAGGGTACCCGGAGGCAGGATCAGCTTCAGCTTCACGGGGTCGACCAACAGGTCCGGCTGCGCCTGCTTGATCATCCAGTCCAGTGCTATATCCGCGGGCCCTCGCTCATCGTCCGGATACCCTCCGCCGATGTCCGAATGAACGCCTGCAAACCAGACCTGTTTGATGTCCTGCCAGGGCCGGCCTTTGCCCCAGAGATTCTGACGGTAAAATGCCCGCCGCTCATCGATTGCGATCGCATGCCTGACCGTGCGTACGATGAAATTGTTCTTGGTGAACTGGAGGCTGATCGGGTCATAAACCCAGCCAAATGATTTCACCGTGTCCCAAAGTCCCAGGAAATGCACGGTGCAGCGTCTCGAGAATGACTTACGGAATCCGCGATAGATTTCTGGCCGCATCTCATGCCGGAATATCTTCATCGCGTAGGGAACGAGATTTTCATTCCCCTTGTTGAGCAGGCCGCATTTGGCGATCAGAGCCGCAATGGCGCGCGCCGTATACGCACCGCGGCTGAATCCGAATATGAAGACCTTATCGTCTTCCTCATAACGGTCCATCAGGTAGACATAGGCTTCCTCGATGTTTCGGATGAGACCCATGCCGAAGGCGAGCCCGGCTGCCTTGCTGGCCTGCTTGCCGACTTTCGACCAGACGGTCGGTGCGCTTAGAGTACCGACACCGGGGTCATAGAAAGTTTGTTGCGCATCGCTTTTTTCAAGGACCGAATAGAGCCTGACGACATTTGTATTCTTGTCGCCATATTCGTTGGCTGTGCCGTCGCAACACAAAACAATGTTCTTCGGCATATCCGAGTCCCCCGCGAATACTGTTCGTAAATCAGTATTTTGTGAAACTTAATTCTGACGCTATTATCCCGTTTGTGCAATTGCTCGTTTCCCGTGTTTTGTTGTGGCCGTATCACATCTCCATTGTACGCCCTATCTTTCAGCAACGCTCTTCCGCACGAACGGTCCGCGCCCGTCTCTAACGACGGATCTGCGGCGCGCCATTGAGACGGCCCTGACAAATGACGGAGGCAATAGCGGACCTCAGAGCAAAATAACCCGCACTTTTGCCAAGCCCTTCCCGACGAGATTGACGGAAGGGGATTTGGAGGTCGTCTGGTTTCGTTACGAGGAAAACCGTCCGCCGGCCTGGTACAACAAAGACGAACTCACCGACACGCACCACCACATTGTCGTCATTTGCCGAAAGGCGGCGCTCCTGTCCATTTCCTTTTCCGACAATGGTGCGCGCAATGCGGTGATGCGACGAATTTCGTCATCAGGCACCGCGCCCTTCGCGCACATCGCTCGATTGCCGTTCCGTGAAATGGATGTTGCTTTCGTCGAAACTGAAATCCGCACCTTCTGGCTGACGGGTGCGCATCGGCGAACAGCCATCAAGCCGGACGCTAAAGTGCTTTCCGGGCTTGAGCTTGAATCCGCCCTCGATCCCCTGGAGGACCAGAGTTTCTATTACAGCTCGGTTCGCAGTACGTCAGGAAACTCCAATCTCATCGTCAATGGCAGAAGGGCCGTCATCGGCGTCAGTCCCCGTCATGGCCGCGTTTGGATAGGGCCAAGTGCGTCATGGTCCGAATTCACCGGGCGCATGGAACATATTCTCGATCAGGCAGCGGATAGGACTTTGGGTCCGTTGCCGGACACACCCACCGTTCCAATACTCGCGCAGCCGTCAATGAGCATGGACGATGTAAGCGCGCCATACGATGTCGCGCTGATTGTGCCGGAGGAACTGATCGCAGGCCCGGCTCAGAACGGCGATGAAGAGCGCCTGTTGCAACAATTCGGCGATGCAGCCCGCTTCGAGATCCACCCGGTCGCGGGCGGACCACATTTCGAGGCGGACATATTCTGGGGCGATGAGGAGCTGGGTCGCCTGGCCTACCAGTTTGAACCGCGCGACGACGGCGAAGTTCGTATCAACGTGGAGAAGAAGGACTGGAAGGACGATAACGATCACCAGGATGAGATCTTCAAGATCTGTCGGGATGCAGGCAATCTCACCGTCTATTTCGATACAGGCCACACATTCTCACGCGGACAAATTTATCAGACTCAATTTAGAGATATGCCTTTTCAGGATTGGCGATGGGTCAATATGGATGGCGTCGCAGTCGAGGACGAAAAACCACTCGATGGCAAACGCTTTGCCGTTGAACGTGTGGGGGATGATGACACCTCTCTGTTCGGCCTCGTCGTTCGTCATTGGCCCTTTCTGGAGGACCGCGGGCAGCAAACAGGTTGGCTTGTCTGTGACGATGGTTCAATGGAATCCGCTGACTTCATCTACTTTGAAGATCGTAGTGACCCGCCACAACTCTCACTCATTCACGTTAAAGGTAGCGGTACCAAAGAGGAGAGCCGCGCAAACAGAAGACTATCCGTCACGGACTATGAAGTTGTTACAGGGCAGGCCGTAAAGAACTTGCGGCACATCGATCGGGGAAGACTCATCGAGAAATTGGAAGCCAATAAGCACACCACGCTCCGAGACGCGGTTTGGCATGATGGAGTTCGTCAAGATGATCGGGAAGGAGTGCTCGCTGCATTGAACGCAGCTGGGTCGAACATGAAGAAGAACGTTATCGTCCTGCAGCCAAGAGTACGAAAAGCTGAATACGACAACGTGAGATCAGCGATTGCAGCAGGAGGCATGAACAAGAACGTGCTTATCCTAAAGCAACTCGACACGCTCTTGTTGGCAGCACGCGCCGAGTGCTTCGGTTTGGGCGCCACCTTTGAGGTGATTGCCGATGACGATGGTTGAGCGGGCGGTATCGCACCTGCATCAAAAAGCGTTTTAGGAGAAACAACCGGTCTTTGAAACCAGTGGCTCTTCGTCGTTTGTGTGACGTCCGCTTGCGACGGCGTGGGCATGAAATATCGACAAGTCCGATGGTTATAGGGTTCCGCGCATCGTTCGGGCGCCAATAAACCTTCACATGTCGAGTTTGATCCAGCTTCGTTGAACGGAAGGCGTTGGTTTGCATCGGGGAAAACCGGAGCAGCGCTCGGGTTTCATTCAGCGGGTCCGCTTGTGGACGGGCGAGGGATGCCTTGCACGGTGGACTCCGGCTTCTGTGACTGACTCCAAACGGACAGGTTTTCGGGAACAGGTTTTCAGAGCCGGCTTTCCGCAACTAGTACGTTTTTTTGAGAGTTTCTTGAGCGCCTGCCCGGCCTTTCGGCCGGCCACCGTGCTGTCGTGAACCGAGCCCCTTACGGGCGGGTCTCGGCCCTACGGGCTTCCATCCCTGGCGCCGCGCCGGACCTTGCGGTCCGTCGGAAGGACGCCGTCCCTCCGGGCGGCGACATCTTGTTTTGAGGCCTTTTCCGGCATGCGGGGAGCGGCG
>JANQLP010000204.1 GCA_028280515.1 Hyphomicrobiales bacterium | reverse complement strand
CGGGCCGCGAGGTGTTGGGCTGAGCCGGCGGCTGCGGCGCGGGATCAGGTTGAACCTGTGTCGGCGGTGTGCGCGCCGCCTCCTGCACCTGCGGCTGTTGCGGCGGCGGTGCTGGATTGACGGCGGGCGCCGGAGCGGGCGCCGCATTGTTTGCTCCCGGCGACACGTCGAGCTTCTCGAGCCGTTCGACGTCCTGTTCCATTTTGCGAATGGTCACATACCGCGCCAGATTGGCGGTATCGATTGCCGGCCTGAGTTTCCCCACATCGCCGACAGGACCGGCAAATACCAGCGAGACACGCGGCTTCGCGCCGCTGTTGGCGCTGTTGGCGCTGTCCGCGGACTGCAGCGCCCACTCGCTGTCGAGCTGAAGGTTTGAAAGCTGCAGGAAACTCGCGACCGTTACACGTCCTTCCGCATCGCTGAGCGCGAGTTTCTCGAATTCGACAATTCCATTGCGGATGCTGAACGGCGCCTTGATCTGGGAGAACGACATCTTCGCGTTCTTCATGCTGTCGGCAACGCGCCTCCCGAGGGTCTTTTGATCGACTTTCTCTTTCTCGCGCTGTGCCGACACCGCTGCCGCGTGCGCCGCACCGAGAGAGAAACCGTTGATGCTGCCATTGCCGATCGCAACCTCGCCACGCCCGCTCAATCCGGCCGCAAGGCCCGCAGGCGTCAACCCGACACCTCTGAATGACATGTTGAGGTTCGCGGGTGCATTGACGAGCGGCTTCCCGCCCGAGCCGATGATGACCTCACCCAGTTGCAGGCCGTTGGCATTCGCCTGTGCGTCTAGCGATACACCCTCACCGCGCGCAGTGAGGGTACCGCTTGCCTTGAGCGTTCCACCGAACACATTGCCCTCGAGCGTGGAAATCCGGAGCGCGCCACCGGAGACCTTTGCCTGCAGATTTGCCTTGCTGATGACCAGGCCGCCCGAAAGCCGAAGACGGTCTGCGGTCAGTGACAGGGAACCGTTGGCGCGCGTCAGCTGGCTTGCCCGGAACGGCACGTCAGGCCAATAGGTTCCGGTGCCCGTGACGCCGCGGATACTCTGGTCGGCCTGCCCTTCCGGCTGCCACGCAACAAGTGGCGCGAGGAGCTGCGGCAGCGACGCGGCATTTGCCACAATCTGCGCCGAGAGCGACGGACGCTCCTTGTCCGTCGACAGTGTTGCCTCGCCGCTGAACCCTGCGCCGCCAACGTCACCCTGGATGTTCGCGAAACGGTAGTTTCCTGCTGACGATTCCACGTCGGCGCTGAAGCTCGCGGCATGCGATCGATGCCCCGGCGCCACCCGGATGCCTAACAGCGAAAGGCCGACCGCCGTGTTCGTCGCACTCATCACGGTCTTGCCGGAAAACGCGTTTCCCGCGTCCGTCCGCTGCAAGGTGCCATTGGTTTCCCAGTTGGCGCCAGCCGCCTTGAGAACGCCTCTGAACGCCAGCCCCGTTTCCGGAACGCCGCTGGCTTCAAGCGACAGGGTGCCCCCTCCGTCGACAAAGACTGCGGGGTCCGATCTGTCCAGACGAGGCTGCAATTGCTGCAGCAGATCCAGACCGGACTTGTTCGTCAGGCTCGCATTGACCGCGAGCTGGCTTGTCCGCCATGCGGCAGGCGCTCCCTGCAAATCAACCTTTGCCGCAAGCTGGCTCGCGCCGAGCACACCTTCGAGTTGAACCTCGAGTCCTGCCTGCTCCGACTGCACGGAGCGAATAGCGCTCGTCAGTCTGAGCGGTGCCATGCTGGCCAGTTGCTCAGCCGATCGCTCGGCAATCTGCGGTATGTCCAGAAACTGTGCGAGGGCGGCCAACCCTTGGGCGTCCGGCGCACTCATCGCTAGCGTCAGGCTGCCTTTGGGCTTTCCATCGAGGTCGCTCAACCGGCCCCCGGCCTGAACCTTGACGTTGGACCGGGAGGACAGATCGAGCTTGCCAATGTCGAGCGCACCCTCATTGAGTGTCAGCTTGGCATCGAGCGAGCTCTCGCCGAGACCCGCGAAGGAGACGGCGCCAATGCTCACATCGGCGTCCGCGCGCATGCCGGTCAACCAGCCGAGCCCGCCGGAGGCGCCCGCCGACGTCGTGGTCGATGCGCCCGCGTCGTTCGCAAAGAGGCCCCAAAGCGATCTTGCCGATGCGCCGGCACCAAGCACCTTGGCAAGGTCCATCCGATCGCTCTTGAGCGCCACCGAAATTGCACCCTGCTCGCCTCCGACATAACTGAAGGCGCCGCTGAAGGCGGAGTCGAGCAGGCTTCCTTCGATGCGCTCCAGGGCAACCTGCTGCGGTCCTGCAACAAGCGTCCCTGCCAGCGTGAATGCGCCGGTTTGGCGCGCCGCATCGGGTGCCGACGTCACGCCGGCCCAACGCAGCAGGCGCGACAGTGTCCGGCCCTGTATGGAGACCGGGCCCTTGAACACGGGTGCATCCGCGTTACCGGTCAGATTGCCGCTCATTCTGAAACGGGCATTTCCGGGCAGACGCGCGGCAAGCCGCGAAAGCTCAATCACACCGTTTTCAGCCGACAGTTCGACCTGCACGTTGTTCACCAGATCACCGGCGATGACCGCCTGATCGAGAAAAACCTTGAACGCCCCCTTCTCGACGCCCGTGCCGCGGCGCAGCACCTCCCTGGCGAGAGCCGCGAGCGATGTGTTCAGCTTCGGCGCCGCCTCGTCTGCCGATGTCACCCAACTGTCGAGATCGACCCAACGGGACGAAAACGTGCCGCCGACGATCAGTTCCTTCCGATAGTTCAGGTCGAGCAGTCCGCGCACCGTTTGCGGCTTGTTGTTCTTGGTGACGGTCAACTCCGTCTCGGTGAATTGCGCGCCGACGAGGCCCGCCAGCAGGTCTGACTTGATCTCGAACGGAGCCGCGCCCTGTTGCGTCTCGTCTTCACCTTCCGCAACGGGCGTGTCGTCCGCCAGCCGGGCGCGGAACTTGCCCTTGAAGACAGGTATTTCCCCGAGCCCCCGCACCATCCCGTCGATCGCATACGTCTCTTTGGCTTCAGGGCTGCGAACTGTGGCATTGAGACGGAACTCGCCATTCTCTTCCTTGCGGCCCGTCGAGAACCGGACGTCCCGGGTCTTGCCGTCCCGGGCATAGCTGCCGACGAACTTGTACGGACCCTGAAGCGCGCGCGCGCTCAGCTCACCGTCGAGACTGTCGATTGATGCAGACGGTTCATCGCCGCCGCGCCAGAAATTGATCGTCGCGCCGCTCACCTTGACCGAATTGAGCGCCACCTCCTTCGGGATAAACGGCAGATCGGCCGCCTCGCCGCCAATGTTCGACCAGTTTCCGGAGCCGTCATCGGCGATCCTCATATTGACCACCGGCTGATCGATCTCGACGGCACGTGCTTCAATCGTTCCGCGCAGCAACGGCGGTACGGCAAGCCACACGGTGAACGACCGGGCCGCGGCAATCGGCGTTTCGAATTTCCCGTTTGCATCCGCGACATTGATGGTCTCGAACCGCACGACAGGCGCCGGCAGAAGCGTCAGCGAGACATCGCCGCCGACATCGACCTGCCGGCCGATCAGCTTGGACGCCTGCTGCTCGAAAACGTCCCGGTAGTCGTTCCAGTCGACGAAATAGGGCGCAACGAAGAGCGCGCTCAACGCCAGAACGACGAGACTGCCGAGAAAAAGCAGAAATGAATTCATACCGTTACGTCCTACCGGCTCAGGAAAACTCGTCGCCGGACTGCTGCCGAATCAACTCTCGCATCGGCCAACCTAAGCCTACAACCGCTCAACCGAGATCAACCACCTTACCGGGATTAAAAATGTTGTGAGGGTCGAGCGTCTTTTTTATGGCGCGCATAACGTCAATGCCAGCCCCGTGTTCAGCGTGCATGTACTTCAGTTTGCCGGCGCCGACCCCGTGCTCGCCTGTGCACGTTCCTTCCATCGCCAACGCCCGCTCCACAAGCGTGTCCAGGAAGCGCTGCGCCGTTTCAACCTCTTTGGCATCATCCATATCTACCAACGCGACGACGTGGAAATTGCCGTCTCCGATGTGCCCGACAATCGGCGCCACAAGTCCCGACGCGTCAATGTCCGCCTTAGTTTCGCAGACACATTCCGCGAGGCGGGATACCGGAACACAAACATCCGTCACAATGGCCTGTGCTCCCGGCCGGTAAGTCCGTGCGGCCCAATAAGCTTCGTGGCGCGCCTCCCACAATCTGTTGCGGTCCTCCGTGCGTTCAGCCCACTGGAATTCCCCACCGCCATTGTCTGCGGCGATTTCCGAGAACGTCTCCACCTCCTCGCGCGTGTGCGCCGCGGTCCCGTGAAACTCCAGGAAAAGGGTTGGCGCCTGTTTGAGCTCAAGGCCGGAATGGACGTTACAGGCCGCGATCTGTACATCGTCGAGAAACTCATACCGCGCAAGCCCAAGCCCCATTTGAATCGCGGTGATCACCGTGTCGCACGCCCCCTCGACGGACTCGAACGGGCAGACCGCCGACAGGATGGATTCAGGCACGCCATGAAGACGCAGGGTCAACTCCGTGATGATGCCGAGCGTGCCCTCGGAGCCGACGAGAAGATGGGTGAGATCGTACCCGGCTGACGATTTACGCGCACGGCGCGCCGTCTTGACAACCGAGCCGTCGGCCATGACCGCCGTCAGATTGAGCACGGCGTCCCGCATGGTTCCATATCGGACCGCATTGGTGCCCGATGCACGCGTCGCCGCCATGCCGCCGATGGTTGCATCCGCACCCGGGTCGACCGGAAAGAACAGACCGGTATCGCGCAGATGGTCGTTAAGTTGCTTGCGTGTAACACCGGCCTGCACCACGCAATCAAGGTCTTCCTGATGAACGGCCAGAACCTTGTCCATACGCGAGAAATCGAGGGACACGCCACCGTGCGGCGCATTCAGATGACCCTCAAGGGACGTTCCCGCGCCGAACGGAATGATCGGGACACGGTGTGCCGTGCACAGCTTCACGATATCGACGACCTCAGCCGTGCTCTCGACGAACACCACAGCATCGGGTGGCTGGACAGGTAACCAGGTCAGGGTGTTGGCATGCTGTTCGCGCACCGCCTCCGCCGTCGACACCCGCTCTCCGAGTTGCGCACGCAATTCGTCGACAACCGCAGCATGTCCTGCTGACTGTGACTGTTCGGCAATCAGCGCCGCCACCGGAATCGCCTCCTGATCCTCATCCTGATCGAGATGTCACGACATTGTAGCAAATTGAAGGGCTTGGCCGAAAGAGATAGGACACGTAACCTGACCATTGAGTCGCAGCGAGGGTAAACGGCAAGTGTCTCAACCGGCACTTGTTCGAGCGCTTAGGAAAGACCATAGGATGGTCGACGCACCACATCCCGAGCGGCACGGCGGGAAGAGTACAGTGACGCCGCCGGCCGATGAATCGGAGCCCCCATACGGAGTAAGGCGCGCGATCGAATGGCTGCTGCACCTGATTCGCGACCGGATGGTTCCGAACGTCCGGGAGTTCCTGACGACCCGTCAGTTCCTGGTCTGGATCATCGCGATCTTCATCGGTATCGGCGCCGCGTATCTCGCCATTGTGTTCCGGAAGCTGATCGGTCTGGTGCAACTGCCCTGGCTTGGCACGACAACCGAAAACGTGTTCACAGCGGCGAGCGAAATCCAATGGTGGGTCATTCTGCTCGCGCCGACGCTCGGCGGCCTCGCCGTTGGCCTGTTTCTCCAATACCTGCAGCCTGGAAAGCGCGCCCTCGGCGTTGCCGACGTGATCGAGGCGCGTGCGCTGCTGGGCTGCCGCATACCCGTCAAGGCCGGTCTCGGCAGCGCGCTGATTTCCGCCGTGTCGTTGGGGGCCGGCGCAAGCGCAGGCCGCGAGGGACCGGTAGTCCACCTCGGCGCGACGCTGGCGTCGTTTCTCGAGGATGCGTTCAAGCTGCCGGCCGCGGCCCGGCGGACCCTCCTCGCATGCGGTGTCGCGGCGGCCGTTTCGGCCTCGTTCAATGCGCCGATCGCCGGCGTGTTGTTCGCGCATGAAGTGATCCTTGCCCACTACGCGCTACGCGCCTTCGTTCCGATCGTTATCTCCAGCGTGGCCGCAACCGTGATCGCGCGTATTCATTTCGGCGACTTCCCCGCATTCTTCGTGCCCGAATACTCCATTACGTCCTATTGGGAGTTTCCCGCTTTCGCCCTGCTCGGCCTGACCTGCGCCGGAGTGGCGATCGCCTTCCAGTTTGCGATCGTCGCCAGCGACCGCGTTGCCCGGTCGGTCGACGTGCCGCTCTGGACACGGCCCGTTATCGGCGGACTCATGGTTGGGGCGCTCGCCATCTCGTTCCCGCACATTCTGGGTGTTGGATACGATGCGATGGATAGTGCCCTCAAACAGCAATTCCCGCTTTACCTGCTGCTCGTACTGCTCGTGCTCAAGACAGTCGCAACGGCCATCACCCTTGCGAGCCGGTTCGGCGGCGGGGTGTTCTCGCCGTCCCTCTACCTCGGCGCCATGTGTGGCGGCGCGTTCGGGCTGATCGCGGCGAGCGTGTTTCCCGACATTTCATCCAGCCACGGCCTTTACGCGATCATCGGTATGGGCGCGGTGGCCGCGGCCGTTCTCGGCGCCCCCATCTCCACGACCGTCATCGTGTTCGAGCTCACCGGCGGATATGAGATGACCATCGCCCTGCTGCTCGCCGTATCGATATCGACCGGCTTCACCCAGGCGATCCACGGTCAGGGCTTTTTCCTGTACCAGCTTGCCGCACGCGGGATCTTCCTGAAGGAAGGCCCGCACAAACACATCTCGCGAAGCCTCAAAGTCAGCCAGTTCATGATCCCGGTCGACAAGTCCGTAGCCGACGCGATGGCCGGGCTGGAGGAAGACGCCACCTGGCTGACGCCCGACGACACGGTCGAGGCCGCGCTGCGCGCCTTCGACAGGACGGGCAATCAACGCCTGCCAGTCGTGCAAAGCGGAGATACCAGCAAGCTGGCCGGGTGGGTCGACCATCTCGACACCGTCAACGCCTACAACAAGGCACTGATCGAGGCGAGCGAGGAAGAGCACAAATAGATGGCTCAAGTGCCTTAACTCGGCTGCGCCGATGTTATAGTCACGGCTTCATGACAAAGATTCGCGCAAACACCGCCGCCATCCCGGAGGACGACTCCGGACCCGATACGGCGAAGGGCCTTTCGCTTTCCGCTCGGGCGATGGCGCGGCCGGCCTATCTCGATGGCCTGAACGAGCCCCAACGCGAAGCCGTGACCGAACTCGATGGTCCGGTGCTGGTTCTTGCGGGTGCGGGCACCGGCAAGACACGCGTGCTCACAACCCGGATTGCACACATTCTCGCGACGGGGCGCGCCCATCCCGGGCAGGTTCTCGCCGTCACCTTCACCAACAAGGCGGCGCGCGAAATGCGCGCGCGCGTCGGCTCGCTGATCGGCGCACAGGTCGAAGGCATGCCGTGGCTCGGCACCTTTCACGCCACCTCGGCCCGCATCCTGCGGCGGCACGCGGAACTGGTCGACCTGACATCCGGCTTCACCATCCTCGACACCGACGATCAGATCAGGTTGCTCAAGCAGCTTCTCGAAGCAGAGAACATCGACGAGAAGAGATGGCCCGCCCGCCAGCTTGCCGCCTATATCGACAACTGGAAAAACCGGGGCCTCCTGCCCGACAAGGTCCAGGACGGCGAATCGTTCGTGTATGCAGAGGGACGCGGCGCAGCGCTCTACGCGCAGTATCAGGCGCGGCTGAAGGACCTGAACGCCGTTGATTTCGGCGACCTGCTGCTCGAGTGCCTGCGGCTGTTCCAGGAGAACCCGGACGTTCTGGCCGAGTACCGGCAGCGCTTCCGTTACATCTTGGTGGATGAGTATCAGGACACCAACGTTGCCCAGTATCTCTGGCTGCGGCTGTTGGCCCAAGGCGGCGGAAACGTGTGCTGCGTCGGTGACGACGACCAGTCGATCTACGGCTGGCGCGGCGCGGAGGTCGGCAACATTCTCCGTTTCGAACGCGACTTTCCCGGTGCCAAGGTGGTCCGGCTTGAACAGAATTACCGCTCGACCGGCCATATTCTGGCCGCCGCCTCCGCTCTGATCGCCAATAACCGGGACCGGCTCGGCAAGACCCTCCATACCGAGGATCACGAGGGCGAGAAGGTCAAGCTGCAGGGCTGCTGGGACGATGAGGAGGAAGCACGCTCGGTGTGCGAGGACATCGAGCAACTGCAGCGTCAGGGCCACACGCTCAACGAGATCGCCATTCTCGTGCGCGCCTCTTTCCAGATGCGCGCATTTGAGGATCGCTTCGTCACCCTCGGCCTCGACTACCGGGTGATCGGCGGCCCACGCTTTTACGAACGGCAGGAAATCCGCGACGCGACGGCCTATTTCGAGGCGACGCTCAATCCATCCAACGACCTGAAATTCGAACGGATCGTCAACACGCCGCGCCGGGGCCTGGGCGAAAGCACGCTCAACATCCTGCACACCCATGCCCGAAGCCAGTCGATCCCGTTGATGCAGGCGGCGCGGACGCTGGTGGAAACGGAAGAGCTCAAGCCCGCCCAGCGCCGGTCGCTCGGCGATCTGCTGGCGCAGTTCGATCGCTGGCGCACGCTCGCCGATACCATGCCGCATACCGAACTGGCCGAGCTCATTCTCGATGAGTCCGGCTACACCACCATGTGGCAGAACGACAAGTCGCCGAAAGCGGCGAGCCGCCTCGACAACCTTAAAGAGCTCATCCGGGTGATGGAGGAGTATGATTCGCTCGCCGGTTTCCTCGAACACGTGTCGCTGGTCATGGACCGCGACGGGGACGATGGCGAGGACATGATCAACCTCATGACCCTGCACAGCGCCAAGGGACTGGAGTTCGACACCGTGTTTCTTCCCGGCTGGGAGGACGGTTTGTTTCCGCATCAGCGCAGCCTGGACGAATCCGGTGCCGCCGGCCTGGAGGAAGAGCGCCGCCTGGCCCATGTCGGTCTGACGCGGGCAAAGAAACGCGCAAAGATCACCTTTGCTCAGAACCGGCGCACACACGGGTTGTGGCAACAGGCGATCCCCTCGCGCTTCGTCGACGAACTGCCGGAGGACAGCGTCGAGGTCGAAGAATCGACAAACCAGTATGGCGGCTACGGCATGAGCCGGTTCGACGAACAGGAGTCCTTCCTGACCGGGGACTACGGGACACCAGGCTGGCGGCGCGCCCGCGCGCGCAAGGCAAAGGGCGGACACGTCAGTTCCGCACCGACATTGGATGGCGAGTACCGTGTCATCGCCTCGGAAACGGCGGAGAACTCGAACTTTCAGCTCGGCGAGCGCATCTTCCACCAGAAGTTCGGCTATGGCGCCATCACGCGGATCGACGGCAACAAGCTGACAGTCGATTTCGAGAAGGCCGGACAGAAGAAGGTGGTCGACAGCTTTGTGGAGCGCCACTAGAGAGCTGAACAAGCTCCAATACAGCAAACCACGGCTTTTCGCGCATAAATTGTATTGTCCAAGTATTTTCCCTTCAATTTATGCGTGTATATTTTGATAGAATATTATTTTAATGAATGGATTCACCAATCATTTAAGCAAATACAGTAGCGATAGTGCCGGGGCGAGGAACAATATTCAGAGTTCCGATGCAAACAAAAGGCCAACGGCGAAATCGAAGAGTTGAAATTGCGATCTGCGCCACTGCGATCGATCCAGCCAGCTCAAACAGTTTCCCGTGCATGATTCGCAACGGCAGCGTTACAGGCTGCAAAATCACCTGCGGTCATCTTCACGAGCTACCGGATGAATTTCTGCTCCAGGTCCCTTCCATAACCCAAACCATCGGCGGGAAAATTGTCTGGCGCAAAAGGAACTCGGCGGGCGTCGCGTTTCAGTGGGACTGGCGGCATTACGATGATCGACGAAACGCCCCGAAACAGCAGGTCAGCATCGACGCCGTCATTTTTGATCAAGACCGCTTTCCCATCTCGGATTGCCAAGTTCACCATGCCACCGCGAACGATTGCCGCATTTCCATTGCCCGAGACGTCGTCTTGCCGGACGAGTTCCTGATTGACGTACGAGGATTGGCAAATCCGGTCAAAGCCCGGGTCGTCTGGCGATCGGCGGAAATGGCAGGGCTGGAATTTGTACGAACGGGTGATCTGAATCAGGAACCTGGCGCTTATGTGCTGAGAGATCCCAAAACCGTTTGAAGTTCCGGACTCACCGGTGTGCGGCCAGATGCGCCGGCCTTGCCCGAAAGCGATACCGCACGTACAAACCGCCAATGGCAAGTAACCCGGCTTCCCGAGCGAGATTGCGCCCGCTTTCGCCGGCGTCTCGTCCGGCTCGGTTTCACCCCAGCCTTTGCTTGCCTTAGTGCAAGACACGCCGACATACCGCATTCGCCTGACGCTGGACGAAGTGGCCGCCCGGCAGGCCGAGACATATTTGAGCGAAGCGCACCTGCCGCCGGCAACCGCGGTCGGCCTCTTTGAGCGGGCCGGAGGGGGCTGGCACGTCGACGCCTATTTCGACTCACGACCGGACATCAACGCATTGACGGCGGGCCTCAGGGACTTCGGCCTCGACGATGCCGAACCGACACTGGAGCAGCTCGAAGACATCGACTGGGTCGCGCGCAGTCAGCAAGGATTGCATGCCGTCCGGGCGGGACGTTTTCTGATCCACGGCAGTCACGACAGAAAGCTGGCCCATGTGAGCCGCTGGGCGATTGAGATCGACGCCGGGCAGGCGTTCGGCACCGCGCACCATGGTTCGACGCTTGGATGCCTGCGCATGATCGACGATCTCGCCAAACGGCGGCATGTCTCAAACGCCCTCGATATCGGCACCGGGTCCGGCGTTCTGGCGATCGCCGCTGCCAAAGCCTGGCGCACCATGACTGTTGCCACCGACATCGATCCGGTTTCGGTTGCAGTCGCCCGTGAGAATTTCCGGATCAACAGCGTGCGCAACTCTGTCCACGCCGACGTGGCCGCCGGTCTCGATCACCCGATGGTGCGTGCCGGGGCACCTTACGACCTCGTCACGGCGAACATCCTGGCAAAGCCGCTCATGAAAATGGCACCGGCAATCGCACGCGTGGTCGGGCCCGGTGGATTAATTGTGTTGTCGGGGATAACCCGTGAACAGGCGGGGCGCGTTTCGGCTTCCTATGGGTCCGCCGGTTTCTCGCGCCTCCACCGGATCACGGTTTCAGATTGGGTGACGTTAGCGCTCGTTCGCGCCCGTCCCCGGCGTCAGCCGCGGCGCAGCCGCGAAATATCGGCCGGTGAATAGCCGAGCCTGTGAAGATATTCATCATCCAGTCCGCGGAAGTGCAACGCGACGCGTCTGCGTGCTTCCTTCTCCTGCGCCTGAATAATGTTCGCGAACACTCGGCTCAGCCACCCGCCGAACGATGAGCCCGGCTTCGAGCCTGAAACGTCGCCCCTGTAGGTTGTTGCAGTCATGGCATTCACCTCTGATTTCATTCTGCCAGCCTGAAAGGCTGACAATGTTGATACCTACATAGGCGCATTCGACTTTCGGCGTAATGGGTCTTGCTGCAACGCAGCAATGCACATCGCGCATGACGATGTTCACATTTTTTTTCGAATCATCGATCCGGCCAAAGCTATCGTTGATCACCTTCCGGTAACCTCTTACAAACCGCTGTTATGTTTCAGACATTTGAGAACATCGCCGATCCGTCCAAGGGAAAGGCGCGCGTCGCGGAGCTGCGAAAGACCCTGAAGTCGCGCGGGCTTGCCGCGTTTCTCGTCCCGCGCGCGGACGAATTCCAAAACGAATACACGCCACCAAGCGCGGAAAGGCTTTTCTGGCTCACCGGGTTCTCCGGGTCCGCCGGCAGTGCAATTATCGCGCGGAAGTCGGCGGTTCTGTTCGTCGATGGACGCTACACGCTGCAAGCGGCGCAGCAGGTGAACACGAGTGTCATCGACATTCTTCAGATCCCGCAGACCGAGCCGTCCGACTGGCTGAAAAAGACTCTGAAAAAGGGAGACGCGGTCGGATATGACCCGCGGCTGCACACGATCAAGGCGGTCGAACGCCTGACGAAGACACTCACCGATATCGGCGCAACGCTTCAAGCCCAGGATACCAATCCGATCGATGCGCTGTGGAAGAGGCGCCCCGCCCCGCCCCAAGGGCCCGTTTCGGTGCATCCGCTCAAGTTCGCCGGCATCCCCGCGGGCAAGAAGATCGCCGCCATTCAGAAGGACCTGCGCAAGGCGAAAGCCGGCGCCGTCGTTCTTACCTTACCGGAGTCGATCTGCTGGCTTCTGAATATTCGTGGGCAGGACGTACCGCATACGCCTCTCGTTCTGTGCTTCGCGATTGTTCCGGCGAAGGGCCGCGTCGATCTGTTTATCGACCCGCGAAAGGTCACCCCCACGGTCAGGAAGCACCTCGCGAATGACGCGCGCATCCGCGATATGGATGATATCGCCGCAGCCCTGGATGCGCTCGGCAAGGCTGAGGCGCGCGTGCAGCTCGACCCGAACGAGACCTCGCAATGGTTTGCCGACAGGCTGCGCGGGGCCGGTGCGGAAGTGATGCAGAAGGCCGATCCATGTCTGGTGCCGAAGGCGAAGAAGAACGCCGTGGAGATCGCCGGCGCCCGCGCCGCGCACAAGCGCGACGGCATTGCGGTCTGCCGTTTCCTCGCCTGGCTCGACAATAATTCCGGCACGGGCAAGCTCGACGAGATCGCGACGACAAAGAAACTCGAAGCCTTCCGCGCTGATACGGGCAAGTTGAAGGAGATCAGCTTCGACACCATCTCGGGCGCCGGCGCCCATGGCGCGATCGTTCATTACCGGGTGAGCAAGGCGACGAACGCCAAGCTCGCGCCGGGCTCGCTGTATCTCGTTGATTCCGGCGCCCAGTATCTCGACGGCACCACCGACATTACCCGCACGGTCGCGATCGGTGACCCGACGCCAGACATGCGACAGCACTTCACGCTTGTGCTCAAGGGACACATCGCCATCGCCGTCGCCCGGTTCCCGAAGGGGACACGCGGCGCCGACCTCGACCCCCTTGCGCGCGAGCCCTTGTGGAAGGCAGGGTTCGACTACGATCATGGAACGGGGCACGGCATCGGCAGCTACCTGAGCGTCCATGAGGGCCCGCAGAACATCGGCAAGCGCGGCGTCGCGCCGCTGGAGCCGGGTATGATCTGTTCCAATGAGCCGGGCTATTACCGTGAAGGCGCGTATGGCATTCGCATCGAGAACCTCGTGCTCGTGACCAAACCCCGCAAGATCCGCGGCGGTGACCGGCCCATGATGGGTTTTGAAACGCTGACACTGGCGCCGATTGACCTTCGGCTGGTGGACGCATCCCTGCTCTCGGATGATGAACTGCGCTGGCTGAATGCCTACCACGCCCGTGTGCGCAAGGAGATCGGTCCCGAACTTGGGCCCAAGGACAAGGCGTGGCTGGAAGAGGCCACGCGGCCACTGGCAGCCTCATGACCGGCATCATGCTCATAACCGGCGGCAGCCGGGGGATCGGCGCCGCCACGGCGCGTCTTGCCGCGCAGAACGGCTATGACGTCTGCGTCAATTACACCTCCGCGCGGGAGCAGGCCGAAGCTGTGGTCGCGGACGTCGAACAGGCCGGCACGAGAGGGCTCGCCGTTCAGGCCGACGTGTCGGATCCCAACAGCGTCGAACGGCTGTTTCATATCTGCGATCTCGAACTCGGGACCCTTGCCGTTCTCGTCAACAATGCCGGCATTCTCGAACCGCAGGCGCGGCTGGAGGATATGACCGGCGACCGTATCGACCGGGTGTTCGCGGTGAACGTGCGCGGCACGTTCCTGTGCGCCCGTGAAGCCGTGAAACGCATGTCAACCAAGCATGGCGGTTCGGGAGGTGCAATTGTCAATGTGTCTTCGATTGCGTCTCGGCTCGGCGCACCGGGCGAGTACATCGATTACGCGGCCTCCAAGGGCGCGATCGACGCCATGACGCTGGGGCTCGCGAAAGAGGTCGGCGGCGAAGGCATCCGCGTGAACGCGGTGCGCCCGGGCATCATCGAAACGGATATCCATACCTCCGGCGGCGAGCCGGGCCGTGTGGAGCGGATCGCCCCCACCCTACCGATGGGCCGCGGCGGCACGGCGGAAGAGGTCGCGGAAGCGATTCTCTGGCTCGCCTCCGACAAGGCGTCCTACGTAACCGGAAGCTTCACCGACATCGGCGGCGGGCGGTAATCAGCTGGATTCCGGCCTTCGCCGGAATGACGGGTATGGAGCACTTGCAATAACCGATGGACGTTAGTGGAGAAGCAAGTTGACTTGCATATCCGGCCAATAATGGCCGGCGAGCTGAGAACGAAACTCTCCTGACAGTGTTGGATTGAATAAACGTCTGTCATTCCGGCGAAGGCCGGAATCCAGTCGGACCTAACGACAGATAGAGTCATAGAGATCGCTCCAATCCGGATTCATCTCCTCAATCAGCCGCACCTTCCAGGCACGCTTCCACTCTTTTAGTTGTTTCTCCCGTGTAATTGCGGCTTGCATCGTGTCCAGAAATTCAAAATACACGAGCTGATCAACGCCATATTTTTCGGTGAAGCCCGAGACCTGTTTCTGCTTGTGCAGATAAACGCGTTTCACAAGATCACCGGTTACGCCGATATACAGCGTACCGTTTCTCTTGCTCGCAAGCATGTAAACACAAGGCTGGCGCTCCATTCTTCACATTTAGCTGGATTCCGGCCTTCGCCGGAATGACGAGTGCTGGAAGGCGGTGCTTTGGGTCGTCAGAGTCATCATCACGTCTCCCCCACCAGATCGAACCAGGCGTCCTCGCTCAGCACCTGCACACCGAGTTCCTGCGCCTTCTTGAGCTTCGACCCGGCCGCTTCTCCGGCGACCACATAGTCGGTCTTGGACGACACCGAACCCGCGACCTTGGCGCCGTAGCGCTCCGCCATCACCTTGGCTTCGGAGCGCGACAGCCGGTCGAGCGACCCGGTGAAAACGATCGTTTTGCCGGTGACAGGGGAGGCGCGCTCCTCGGTCTCGAACGGCGCGGGCGTCACCTCGACCAACAAAGCATCCAGCACCTCGTTGTTGTGCGCCTCGGCGAAGAACTCGATGAGGGCGTCGGCCACCACCTGTCCAATCCCGTCGATGGTGTTCAGATCCTCATACGCCGCGCTCTGGTGATCGGCAGCCGCGTGCATGGCGTCACGCAGGGCTTCGAAGGTGCCGTAGCTTTTCGCCAGAAGCCGCGCCGTGGTCTCACCCACATGCCGGATGCCGAGCGCATAGATGAAGCGGTCGAGCGAAATGCTGCGCCGCTCGTTGATCGCCGCGAACAGGTTCGCGACGGACTGCTCCCCCCAGCCTTCTTTCTCCTGCAGCGGATTGTCGGTACGGGCGTTGCGCGCTTCGAGCGTGAAGATGTCCGCCGGCTTCATCACCCGGCCTTCGGTATAGAACGCCTCGATCTGTTTCGCACCCAGCCCCTCGATGTCGAAGGCATTGCGGGACACGAAGTGCTTGAGCCGTTCGACCGCCTGCGCCGGACAGATGAGCCCGCCCGTGCAGCGGCGCACCACGTCCTCGCGGCCTGTTCTGGGATGAATCTCCCGGACCGCATGGCTTCCGCAGGCCGGACAGACTTTGGGAAAGTCGAATGGCGTCAGGCCCTTCGGACGTTTGTCCTCGACAACCGAGAGAACCTGCGGGATGACGTCGCCGGCCCGCTGGATCACCACCGTATCGCCGATGCGCACGTCCTTGCGGGCGATCTCGTCCTCGTTGTGCAGGGTGGCATTCTGAACAACCACCCCGCCGACGGTCACCGGCTCCAGCTTCGCGACCGGCGTCAGCGCGCCCGTGCGTCCGACCTGGATCTCGATGTCCTTGAGCACGGTCGTTGCCTTTTCGGCGGGGAACTTGTGCGCAATGGCCCAACGCGGCGCGCGCGAGACGAACCCGAGCCGCTCCTGCAGATCGAGGCGGTCGACCTTGTAGACCACGCCATCGATATCGTAGCCGAGCGTCGCCCGCTCGGCCTCGAAATCGGCATGGGCAGCGATCAGTTCCTCGACGCTGGTGCATAGCCGGGTGAGAGGATTGATCGGCAGCCCCCACGCGCCCATGGCGTCGAGAACCCCCATCTGCGTGTCCGCCGGCAGGGCGCTCACCTCGCCCCACGTGTAGGCGAAGAAATGCAGTTTGCGCGATGCCGTCACCGACGGGTCGAGTTGGCGGAGCGAGCCTGAAGCCGTGTTGCGCGGGTTCACATAAGTCTGTTTGCCCGCCGCCTCCTGCGCCGCGTTCAGCTCGGCGAAGTCCGTATGGAGCATGAAGATCTCGCCCCGCGCCTCGAAGACATCCGGCACGCCGGAGCCTTTCAGTTCGTTGGGGATGTCCTTGATGGTGCGCACGTTGGCGGTGACGTTCTCGCCCGTCATGCCGTCGCCGCGGGTCGCCCCGAGCACCAGCTTGCCCTTTTCGTAGCGCAACGAGATCGAAAGCCCGTCGATCTTGGGTTCGGCGGTGAATGCGGCCGTGTCAGCCTCACCCTTTTTGAAGAAGCGGCGCACGCGCTCGACAAAATCGCGGACGTCCTCATCACTGAACGCATTGCCGAGCGAGAGCATCGGCACCGTATGCGTGACCTTGGCGAACTGTTCCGACGGCTCGACGCCGACCCGCAGGCTCGGACTGTCGGGCCGGACAAGCCCCGGAAAACGCGTCTCGATGGCGTCGTTGCGCAGGCGTAGCGCATCATAGTCCGCATCCGAAATCTCCGGTGCGTCCTGCGCGTAATAGAGTTCATCGTGACGTGCGATTTCGCGCGCCAGCCGCTCCAGCTCCACTTCGGCCTGGGCCTGGGACAGCCCCTCCACAGGGAGGGTTGCGAGCTGTTCCGCAGGCGCGCTCACCGCGCGCCCCCGATCAGACGATCGGCGGCGGCGCGTGCTTCATCGGTCACGGTCTGGCCGGCAAGCATCCGGGCGATCTCCTCGCGCCGCGAGGGCTCATCAAGGGCGATCACACGGGTGGCCACGGCCTCGTCACCGCCGCCCGCAACCGCTTCCTTGGAGATGCGCAGATGCCCCGCCGCATGAGCGGCAACCTGCGGCGCATGGGTCACGGCCACCACCTGCAGCCCGCCCGCGAGTTTGGCCAGGCGCTCACCGATTGCCGCGGCCGTGGCGCCGCCGACGCCGCTATCGATTTCATCGAAGATGAGCGTGGGCGCACTGCCGCGCGCGGCGAGCACGACCTTAAGCGCCAGAATGAAACGCGCCAGTTCGCCGCCCGAGGCCACCTTCATCAGCGGGCCCGGCTCGGTGCCCGGATTGGTCTGAACCTGAAAGGCCACACGGTCGAGACCGCTCGGTCCCCCTTCCTCCGGTTCGCACGTGGTGACGTCGGTCTTGAAGCGCGCCTTCTCGAGCTTGAGCGGCGGAAGTTCGGCCATCACCGTCTCATCAAGGCGGCTTGCCGCGTCGTCGCGCTTTGCACTCAGTGCTGCCGCGGCCTCGCGATAGGCGGCAGCCGCTTGTCCTTCGGCCTTTTTGAGAGCCTCAAGCGCCTGCTCTCCGGCATCGAGCGCGGCAAGTTCGCCCTCCAGTTTCACGATGAGGTCCGGCAGACCCGGCACCGCGACCTTGTGCTTGCGCGCAAGTGCCCTCAACGCAAACAGACGTTCCTCGGCCTCTTCCAGCGCCTTGGGTTCGAACTGAGTCGCGACAAGCGCCTGCTCAATCCGGTCCCGTGCGTCGTTGATTTCGTTGAGGACGCGCTCCAGTGCACCGGTAATGGGCCGTAGAACCTCCTCGGTTTCCGGTCCCTGTCGCTCAAGCTTGCGCAGGGCCGCGCCGAGACGGGCATGGGCCGTGCCATCGCCTGCAAGCGCGTCCTGCGCTTCCTCAAGGTCGCGCGCGATCTTCTCCGCATGCATCATGAGCTGGCGTTGTTGTGCGAGTGTTTCCTCCTCGTCGGCCTTCGGATCGAGCGTCTTCAACTCATCGAGCGCGTGGGTGAGGTAGTCGGCATTCTCGCGCACCGCGGCGATCTGCGCTTCCTTGTCCTGAAGCTGCTGGCGGGCATCCATCCAGCGTTCATAGATATCTGCGAGCGCGGCCGCGTCTTGCGTGAGCCCGGCGAAAGCATCGAGAAGGTCGCGGTGCGTCGCCGCGTCGGTCAGCGCACGGTCGTCATGCTGGCCGTGAATCTCAACAAGCGCGGCGCCGACCCGCTTGAGGAGTTGCACCGATACCGGTTCGCTGTTGATGAAGGCGCGCGTGCGTCCGTCGCTCGACTGGACGCGCCGCAAAATCAAATCGTCCTCGACCGCGATCCCGTTTTCGTCAAGCAGCGCATTGACGGGATGGTCCCGGCCCGGGTCGAACACGGCCGTAACCTGGCCCTGGTCGACGCTCTTGCGCACCAGTGCCGCATCGCCCCGGGCGCCAAGGGCAAGCGCGAAAGCATCGAGCAGAATGGATTTGCCCGCACCCGTCTCACCCGTCATGACCGACAGGCCGTCGCCGAACTCCAGATCGAGCCGGTCAATCAGAACAATGTCTCGGATGTTCAGGGCGGTCAGCATGTCGCCCCCCTGATTTTGCCCCCAGCCCTTGAGCCGTCAAGCCCGGTTAGCTCGAACGTGGCCGGACGTTGCGCCAGGCGCGGCTGATCCAGGACCCCTGATCCTCGTGCGGCTCCAGTCCGTCGCTTTTCAGCAGCTTGTATGAGTACTGGTACCACTTGCTTTCCGGAAAGTTGTGTCCAAGAACGGCCGTCGCCGTCTGTGCCTCCGACGTCACACCAAGCGCCATATAGGCTTCCGCAACGCGCATCAAGGCCTCTTCCACGTGCGCGGTTCTCTGGTACTTCGTAATGACCACGCGGTAGCGGTTGATGGCGGCGAGATAGTTGTGCTGCTCAAGATAATAGCGCGCAACCTTCATCTCCGAGGCAGCCAGCATATCGACCGTGATCTTCGCCCGGTTTCGCGCCTTCGCGGCATAGGGACTGTCCGGATAGCGGCGGACAAGAACTTCAAGCGCCTTGAGCGCTTCCCGCGTGCGGTTCTGGTCACGCGTGGGGTCCGTCATACGGTCGTAGTGGGAACTGGCGATCACATGCTGCGCGAGCGCCGCTTCCTTGGTGCCGGGGTGCAGGGTGGTGTAGCGCTTCGCCGCCTGCACCGCTTCGGGGTGCATGCCGGCCTGATAATAGGAGTAGGCCGACATCACGATCGCGCGCCGGGCGTACGGTGAATAGGGATGATCGCGGTCGACTTCCTCGAACTTCTTGGCGGCCTCCCGGAAGTCGCCCTTGTCCATCAGCGCATCGGCCTGAGCATAGATCACGTTCGGCGGATCGCCGCTGGTGATGCTCTCCTTGTCGCTCGACGCGCAGCCCGCGACCATGGCGGCACACATGAGAACCACTGCAAGCGCTGATCTGATGGCAAACCGCCCGTTATTCACGTGCACCCCACGCAATCCCGCCATTCCAGCGGGGAAGATTGAACATGTCTTTGACAGCCAAGGCTGACCCGGTTGTTCCCGAAACCCATGCCGGTGTCGGCACCGTCCTTGTAACGCAAGTGCCAGCCCGATGTCAGTATTGGAACACGCCGATTGTGGTGATTTTGGGCCGTTGCGGCAAGAGCTTAACAGCATAGCGCGTTAACCATCGCGGGCGCTGCGCCCCGATCGCGAAAGAACGGGAAAAATGCTCCGGATGGCCGGTTTAGCTGTGATCCGCGGCGTAGTTCGCGGCAACGGCGCCAAACCCGGCCTCGGCGTGGAGGACTTCGCGGCGGCGCGGTGCTTCGACGATCGTCCATGCGCTCTCGTCCGCCAGAAGCGCCTTGACCACCAGGCTGTTCAGGCGATGCCCGCCGCGCTGCGAGCGGTATGCGCCGAGAAGCGGCAGGCCGGCAAGCGCCAGATCACCGACGGCATCCAGTGCCTTGTGGCGAACGAACTCGTCCGCGAAGCGCAGGCCTTCAGGGTTGATGACACGGTCATCGCCGATGGCGACAGTGTTATCGAGGGCGGCGCCGAGCGCGAGGCCGGCGGCCCAAAGACCTTCCACGTCCTTCATGAAACCGAACGTGCGTGCCCTGGACAGCTCGTCGCGGAACGTATCCGGTGTAATCTCGAGGCGAATACGCTGTTTTCCGATCAGCGGCGTCTCGTATTCAATTCCCACGTCCACCAGAAAACCGTCATGCGGCGTGAGTTCGCCCCAGGCCTGGCCGTCCTCGACGCGAATCGGTTTGAGGATCTTGATGAAACAGCGCGGCGCGCTCTGCTCGCGAATGCCCGCCTCGTCAATGGCATCGACGAACGGCTTGGAACTGCCGTCCATGATCGGCACTTCGCCGCTGTCGATTTCGATGCGAATATTGTCAACGGCCAGCGCGCGAACCGCGGCAAGAAGATGCTCGACCGTCGCCACACTGGTGCCATTTCCGTCGCTCAGGACGGTGCACAAGGTGACGTTGGAAATCGCGTGGCAGGACGCCGGAAGCTCGACCTCGCCGTCGGCGCGATCGGGCACGACAAAACAGATGCCTGTGTCCGGGTCTGCTGGTGAAAGATGAATTGAAACGGGTGCGCCAGTGTGGACGCCGGTACCGGTTAGTGAAATCTCACTGGCGAGAGTGGTTTGCCGGTCTCTGAAAAAGCGCGTCATAGCCGAAGTGTCGTTCCCCAAAATGGGCCAAGACGTAAATCCTGAGCCCCCCAATCTGGATTTGACCGCCCCCGACACTTCAAAGCTGTAACGAAACTGACTGCGCGCCTGCTTAACTCAGGTCTGTGATGCAGAACATTCCGAAACCCGTCTGTGTCTGGACGACACGTGGGCACCATATGTGTGATTCCGCGCCCCGACAAATCACGGATATTTTCAGTCTGTTACAAAAATCGAAACAATTGTGCCTTTCTGAAAACCATTTATTTTCAACTTTTTAACGGACATGCAAAGCGCCAGACCGGTCGACCTGGCGCTTCGCACGCCTAGTTTGCCTGACGTTTGAGAAACGCCGGTATCTCCAAATCGCCATTGTCCTGCTGCGCAGGGGGGTGATTCGCCGCCGGTTTGGCCGTGCCTGCGGCCCGGCTGATCCGCTTGCGCGAGGTCGTTTCACCGGCAGCCTTGTGGTGACCGGTCGAGTGCCCGGTCGCTTCGGCACCGGTGGATTTTGGGGAATTCATGGCAGGCTCCTTGTCACGTACGATTTCTGGTTTCTGTTTCCGTCCGCCACCGAATCCGGTCAGGCGCTCAAGGAAGCCGACCTTTTTCTTCTGATCCTGAACGCCGCCGACGGACGTTTCGCCTTGCTGCGCCTTCATGGCCCGCTGGGCGACCGGTGGAAAGTCCTCGATGTTCGGCATCCGCCGCGGTGCGCCTTTTGCGACGGACGGCGGCTGCGGAACGAATGTCGCGGGCTGGTCTTCCGGTGCCTTCCTGGCGGCGGGCTTAACCGACGGCTGCGGCGCGCGCTTCTGGATCGTCACGTCCTCACCGCTCTTCCACACCGGATTGTCACCGCCTTTGGCAGCGGCAGCGTCGGCGCCCTGCTGGCCATCCGCCGCGTCGGCTTTCGCCGGCTGAAGCGCGGCAATACGCTCGGTCAGTTTGGCAACCGTGTCATCGGCCGCAGGCTTGGCATCTGCCGCATCCTTTTCGGCCTCGGCGTCCGCGCCCTTCGCCGCGGCCTCACCGTGCAGACCCGTCGCAACGACGGAGACCCGGATCTTGCCATCGAGGCTCTTGTCGAACGTCGCGCCGAGAATGATGTTGGCGCCCGCGTCCACCTCCTCGCGAATGCGCGATGCGGCCTCGTCGACCTCATAAAGCGTCAGGTCACTGCCGCCGGTGATGGAGATCAGCAGGCCGTGAGCGCCCCGCATCGAAACATCGTCCAGCAACGGATTCGAAATTGCCGATTCGGCCGCTTCGATTGCCCGTTGCTCACCGGAAGATTCGCCGGTTCCCATCATTGCCTTGCCCATGCTGGACATGATCGCCTTGACGTCGGCAAAGTCGAGATTGATCAGACCTTCCTTCACCATCAAATCGGTGATGCAGGCCACGCCGGAGTGAAGCACCTCGTCGGCCATGGCGAAGGCGTCGGCAAACGTTGTCTTTTCCGTTGCCACCCGGAACAGGTTCTGGTTCGGGATCACGATCAGCGTGTCGACATACTTCTCCAGCTCTTCCAGGCCACGCTCGGCCGTGTCCATCCGGTGCTGACCTTCGAACTGGAAAGGCTTGGTGACCACGCCGACGGTGAGGATGCCCTCCTCCTTCGACGCCTGTGCGATCACAGGTGCCGCGCCGGTGCCCGTGCCGCCGCCCATCCCGGCGGTGATGAACGCCATGTGCGATCCGGCGAGCTGCGCCTTGATATCGGCAATGGCTTCTTCGGCAGCCGCACCGCCGATATCCGGCTTTGATCCGGCGCCCAGTCCTTCGGTGATGTGGGCACCCATCTGGATGCGCCGGTCCGCGAGAGACGTGGCGAGCGCCTGAGCGTCGGTGTTGGCGACCACGAACTGGACGCCCTCCAGTCCGGCGTTGATCATGTTGTTGACCGCGTTGCCCCCGGCGCCGCCGACGCCGAAAACAGTGATCCGCGGCTTGAGTTCCGTCAAATCGGGTACTTTGAGGTTGATGGTCATGGCGATCCTATTTCTTCATCTCGTCAGCGTTGCTTGCGGTGGGGTTCATGGTCGAACGTCCGGGAGGGGACCCGGACAAATGCACGGCGCGCCGCAATTCACACGTCATGCGCATCTCAAAAACTCTCCCTGATCCACTGACCGACACGCGACAAGTATCCCGTGCCTGTCGTGAGCATCCGCGTCTGTGAACACGGGCCGATTTCGGCCGGCTCCCGCATCACGTATTGCAGAAGCCCGGTTGCGGTCGTGAAGGCGGGTCCGACACCCTGTTCCGGCAGTCCGGGAAGGTGTCGCGGCCGCCCGAGTCGAACGGATTTTGAAAAAATGCGCGCGGCGTAATTCGACAAGCCGGCAAGCTGGCTTGCACCACCGGTCAGCACGATGTGCTGTCCCGCCACATCGCGAACGCCGGCCGATTCGAGCCGGTCGCGCGCGGTTTCAAGTATTTCTTCGATTCTCTCCTGAACCAGTTGCGCGATCTGCGCCTTGGATGTCTCGTTGAACTGCGGAACGTCGTGTTCGCCCATGACGGGGTAGGAGATGATCTCCCCTTCGTCGGACGCCGCCGCGAATGCGCAACCGTGCAGCGTCTTGATGCGCTCGGCTTCCTCGAGCGGCGTTGACAGGTGCCGCGCCAGGTCGAGCGAAATGTGGTTGCCGCCAAGGGCGATCGCGTCGCAGTACGCGAACTGACCGTCCGCAAGGACCGAGATGCCGGTGGTTCCCGCTCCCATGTCGATGCAGGTCACGCCGAGTTTGGCTTCCGCGTCCGAAATCGCGGACAGGCTGCTCGCATACGGGGCCGCCACCAGCCCGGCAACGGAGAGATGGCAGCGTTCCACGCACAGCATGAGATTGCGAATAGGCGGGTGATCGGCGGCGACCGCGTGAACGTCCACGCTCAACCGGTCGGCAATCATGCCACGCGGGTCGTTGACGGTGTCGTCCTCGTCCAGCCGGTATCCTGTGGCAAGCAGGTGCAGCACCAACCGGTTGTCGCGTTCGGCATACTCGCGTCCCGCCGTCATGACCTTGTCGATGTCGTTCTGCCTGACCGATTCCGAGGCGATGGCGATGCCCGCGGAGAACACGTCGCTCTTCAGGCGCCCGCAGGAGACCGACACGATGACGTCCTCGATGATCTTGCCGGCCATACGCTCCGCCTGATCAACCGCCGCCCGGATGGCTTGCTCGGCTGCATCCATGTGCACGACAACGCCGCTCTTGATGCCCTGGGAGCGCTGATGTCCGAACCCGATGACGCGCAGCTGCGTGGTTTGTCCGGTTTCCGCAAGATGGTGAGGTGCAGGAACCGGCTTGGCGATCATGCAGCACACCTTGCTCGTGCCGACATCCAGAATGGCAACGAGACCCGAGCGCCTGGCGTTATGTCCGTTGTGGCGGTCCATCTTCAGCTCCAACGCCTCCTCACGTCTCCCGCCCCGGCCGGCGGTCTGTGCGCTTGGGCGCGGTGAACCCCGAATCGCGGCGTTTTGCGGCGTCGGGCGCGAGCCTGATGGTGACACGGTCGGCGAGACGCAGATCCACCGAGACCGCATCTCCGGACAGGATCTTGTGACGGGTGTCGAGTTCCGCGACCTTCTTGAGTGCGCGGGCCGGGTCGTCTTCGGGAAGCCGGATCTCGAGACCATTCTCGAGTTTGAGGTTCCACCGCCTGTCGGCAACCCGGACGGCGGCCTGAACCTTGCTCTTGATTTGTGGCCAGTGCGCCAGTTCATCCAGCAACTCGCGCGCGCTCGACGCCGCGCCGTCACCGACGATGAGCGGCAAGTCCGCGTAGGTGCGCCGCTTCAGCTTCTTGAGAACCGCGCCATCCTGATCCACCAGGTGCAGAGCCGATTTGTTCTGCCAAACGGCGTAGGGTGCACGTTCCTCGATAACGACGTGGAGCTGCGAGGGCAGCAGACGCATGACCTGCGCCCGGCGCACGAGCGGGAGCTGCTCCAGCCGGTCTTTGGCCGCCGCGGTGTTGAAAGCGAGCGTGGAGGTGCGCGAATCAAATCCGAGGGCGCGGGCGATGTCCCGGTCGCTGGTGTGCTTCTGCCCCTCGATCGTCACGCGCTCAACGGCAAACCCGGCGCTGACGATGATCGTCGAGATGTGTTTGGTGGCAAATTCCGCGGACCGCTCCGCATAGTCGCCGACGGCCAGGCCGTAGAGGCCGGCGACGCAAACGAAGCTCACGGTCGCAATCCGCCACGGGCGCGAGAAGCGGAACGGCAACGCAAAGCGCGACCGCCGCTGGCCCGGTTTCTGCGACCAGCCTCGCCAACTGTGGGTCAAGGACAGCGGAATTCCAAAGCGCCGCCGCCCGTTCTTCTTCGGGCCGCGGTTTCGAAATCCAGATCTTTTGCCTTTTCCCTCGTGTCTCTTGCCGCCTAGCGGTTGCAAGATGCGTCCTCCACCATCCAGCGCACCAGTTCACCAAAACTCAGACCCGCATGGGCCGCCAGCTCGGGCACCAGTGACGTTGCTGTCATGCCGGGCTGCGTGTTCACCTCAAGGCAGAAAACCCGGTCATCACGTGCGGAATTTTCATCAAAAATGAAATCCGCACGGCTGACCCCACGGCAACCCAGAGCCTTGTGAGCCTCGAGTGCTAGCTTCCTAACCAATTGGTAAACATTTGGTGAAATTTGCGCCGGGAGGACGTGTTTTGAGCCTCCGGGAGCGTATTTGGCCTCATAGTTGTAGAAGGAGAGGCCTTCGGCCGGAATAATCTCGGTGACGCCGAGGGCTTCATCACCCATGACGGCGCATGTGAGTTCCCGGCCGGGGATAAAACACTCGACCATAACATCTTCGCCGAGTGTCCAGTCTGAAGAGGTGAGTTCCTGTGGAGGATGGGCGTGATCCTCCCGCACGATATGCACGCCGACGCTGGAACCCTCCGCAATCGGCTTGATGACGTATGGCGGCTCGAGAACGTGCTCTTTTGCCGCAACCGAACGCGGCACGATCTTGTGCTCGGCGACCGGAATACCGGCGGCCCGGAAGGCCGCCTTGGAGAGCTTCTTGTTCATGGCAAGCGCCGACGCCATGACGCCTGAATGTGTGTAGGGAATCTGCAGGATTTCCAGTACGCCCTGCACGGTCCCGTCTTCGCCCAGCGGCCCGTGCAGCGAATTGAAAACGACGTCCGGCGCCACCTCCTTGAGGCGAACGGCGATGTCGCGGTCCATATCGATTCGCGTAACCTTGTACCCCTCGCCTTCCAGCGCGTCGGCGCAATCATTTCCCGAGGAAAGCGATACCTCACGCTCGGACGACAACCCGCCGAGCAGCACGGCGACATGTTCGAATCTGCGCGTCATCCGTCGCCCTCCGGTCTCTCGCCGTTCGCGTTCAAACCGAGACGACGGATTTCCCACTCAAGCTCGACACCGCTGTTTTCCTTTACCCGCGCACGCACGGTTTCGCCCAGTTCCTCGATGTCCGAACCGCTCGCACCGCCTTCATTGATGAGGAAATTGCAGTGCTTCTCCGA
>JANQLP010000183.1 GCA_028280515.1 Hyphomicrobiales bacterium | reverse complement strand
CCGATACTGCCGGTGAAGATGACGACGAGTACCCAGATCTCCGATTTCATGCCGACTGCCCGTGCACGGTTTTGGAGAAGGAAGAAGGCTGCTGTCACGGTCAACAGACGGTCGAACCAGATCTGAAGCCCCCAATCCGATCCCATGAGCATGGGAAAAAAGCTGAGAAGCCCCTCCTCGGCGATCACGAGACCGGTCCACACTGCAAAGGGAACCACGACCAACACCGGGATGAGCCAAACCGGGGCGGAAACCCGTTTCTTGGACTGGGTGACGAACAGCATAGCAACCGCAGCGACGGCAAAACCAGCGAGCGCAATCAACTCGGTATGCGACACCCTCAATCCTCCATATCAGTCGAGAAACGGTGACAACCACGGGAACGGCTTCAAACGCCGCCAGGCAAACAGCTCCCGCAGAAAATCACTATCCCCATACCGTTCAACAAGCGCAAGGTAATCTCGCCTTGCCGGATCATTGGCTCGCGCGATGACCTGATCCGGGTGCTGGCGTCTTCGAATTGCGTCGAGTCGGCGGCGAACGGCGTTCGCACTCTTGTTCCAAGGTGGCGGGCCATGCGAGTCGATGACGCGAACGATTGCTTCGCCATAGCGCTACGATAGAGCGACTGCCCGATGCGCCGTGAGGCTTGACCGTTCGAATTAACGCGCAATCGCACTACGCCGACACGCTAACGGTCAACGATCTAAGCGCCTGTCGGCTTACGCTGTTTTGAGCCCACAAAGCGATTGCAGATGTCCTGGCATCGATTGCATTCGAGGGGAGCTGGTGTTTGCATATCAGTTTCGATTGCATCTCGTGCTTTGGAGCTCGCACGTTCTGCCAAGAAGTGGCCCGATCTCTGCGCATCGCGGCCGGGGAAGGCCGACTGGACGTCGCTTAAAGCGTCTTCACCATGGGCTGGCTGCTTCGATTTCCGCGTATCTGCGCTTCCCCTGCGTCCCGATAGCCCGCAGCCTGATAGAAGCGATGCGCTGTGCGGCTGCTTACAAGCCTGCATCGGTCGTGTCCCTGCTGGCGCAGGTACTCTTCCATGGCCGCGAGCACAGCCTTGCTCACACCCTGGAACCGGGCCCGTGGCGACACGTAATTCAACAAGATATCACCATTTGCCGACACCCCGCCGACGCCGACGATGTCACCGTCGTGTTCGGCTACCATCACGGTGACGTCAGGCGTTTCGATCCAGGATTTGACATTGTCTGGCGTCTTGTTGGCGAGCCATCGGTTGAGAATCTGAACATCGTGTTCATGGTCCGCGACGCACAATGTCTCGATGGATTGGCGAAGGACGCGGCAGGCCGCTTCGGCGTCTTTCTCTTCGGCTATGCGAATTTTCATGGTCAGCCGCTTAGCCGTCGAATCAGAGGCCCACAACCTCGAAGAGTGATATGCCGGCGCCGGGACTTCAACTGAAGCGGCACGTCAGCTCTTCGTTGATCGCTGCGGCAAATTGATCAACGCCACCCCTGCAACTGCGATGACCAGACCGAGCGCGATAGGGAACGTGAAGGTCTCCCCCAGGAATACCATGCCGAGGATCACACCGACCCCGGCGCGCAGATAGCTTTGGCTTGCGACCCCCATGGACCCGAGCGTTCTGACCAGCCGGAAATAAATCAGCAGAGCGAGGCCGGTGCAGAAGACGGACAGCACAAAGGTCGCCGTAATGGCGGCAAAGCTGGGTGATAACGTCCAAGGGCGCTCCAGTACCAACGCAGCCGGCACGAGAACCGCTGATGCCCAGATCATCGTCCCGGCGGCAGTCGTCACAGCACTGAGATGGCCAAAGCGTTTCCCGTATATGGCGGCGCCGGCATAAAGCGCAGCCCCAATCAGACAGGCGAGCTGCCCGGCAACTTGCTCTCCAAGACCGCCGAGAACGTCCACGCCGACGATTAGAACCACACCAATCACACCAAAGGCGGCGCCAAGCAATTTGCGCCCGCCGAGACCTTCGTGGTGGGTCACAAATGCGGTCATCAGAATGACGAATATCGGGGAGGTCGAATTGAGCACGCTGGCGAGACCTGCGCCCACGAACTGCTGCCCCCAGGCCAGAATCGTCCAGGCCCCTATGCTGTTGAAGCACGCCTGAA
>JANQLP010000177.1 GCA_028280515.1 Hyphomicrobiales bacterium | reverse complement strand
CGTTCCCGCTGACCCTGGCCGTTACCGTGCCGGGCGTGAGGGTGATCGAGTTTGCATAGGTGGCAATGCCGACGGGCGTGCGCTGGCTGGCGTGCACGCGAATAAGGGTGGGCGATATCTTCGGCTTTGGACTGAGGATGATTTTCGTGACATCCCAGGCCGACTTGGCGATTTCCAGCCCGAGCCAGGGCCAGTAGGTCACCGCACGTGGAGACAGGTGGATCGGATGGCCTTCCGCGTCAGCGATGCCCATACGGCGCGACATCAGAACGACGCCGATGACGGAAACGAACCCGGCCGAAACCGTGATCACCGTGTAGTGTCCGGACAGCACCAGCCAGAAGCAAGCTAGGACCAGTCCAAGGCTCCAATAAAGCACGCGACCCCTCCCCCTTTTGGGCACGTAGCTACATGTCCGGCTTCGAATGTCGAACTACGATAACGCCTGATCGGCGTTTGTGAAACGAATTCAGACTGATTCGCTTTTCCGGAGATGTTGGCAGATTTGCGCCATCGATCAAGTTTGACTTGGATAAAGGGAGATTCAGTGGCACGACATCCAATTGCCCGCATATGCCCCCTGGACTGTATTCACGTTCGGCGAATGGTAATCTGTGGCGGTTGCGATCAATGCAACTAATGATTGAAAAATCGATCAATCACAACCAGTTACGACATTACTGCCTCACTTCACCCTTTGGAGAACGGGTCATGAGCACAAAGGACAGACAGCCGAAAGTCCGGAAATCAGATGCCGAATGGCGTGAACAACTGACCGCTGAGCAGTATCACATCACCCGGCTTCACGGGACGGAACCGCCTTTCTCGCATCCTTACAATGCGACGAAGAAGGATGGCACGTTCAACTGCGTGTGCTGCGGCGCCCCGTTGTTCGGATCCGCCGACAAGTTCGACTCCGGCTCTGGCTGGCCCAGTTTCACCGCACCCGTATCCGGTAACGCTCTCAGCGAGCATGAGGACCGGAAGCTGTTCATGAAACGCACCGAAGTGCGCTGCGCGGCCTGCGACTCGCATCTGGGTCACGTGTTCCCGGACGGGCCGGAGCCGACCGGACTGCGGTATTGCATCAACGGTCTCGCCCTGAAGCACGAGACAGACGAAACGTAGTCCACCCATTTCCAACCTTCCGAGTACTCTGACCATGACCAAAGTTGCGTCTCCCGCCACCCCGCCCGTAACCGAACCGCGCCCGGTTCAAGACACACGCCACGGCATCACGAGGACCGATGACTATGCCTGGCTGAGGGCCGATAACTGGCAGGAGGTCATGCGAGACCCGTCGGTTCTGGCCCCGGATATCCGTGAGGTCCTGGAGGCGGAGAACAGCTACACCGCCGCCATCATGTCGGACACGGAAGAGTTGCAGGACGTTCTGTTCGCGGAGATGAAAGGGCGTATCAAGGAAGACGATTCCAGTGTTCCGGCACCAGACGGTCCTTTTGCCTACTACACACGATATGTCACCGGCGGCCAGCATCCCCTCTTCTGCCGGCGGCCGCGCGAGGGCAATGACGGCCAGGTTCTGATTGACGCCAACAAGCTCGCCGAGCCGCACACCTATTTCCGCATCGGCGGCGTCTCGCACAGCCCGAACCACAAACTCATTGCCTATTCCAGCGACACGAACGGGTCGGAGTATTACGCGCTGCGTGTGCTCGATATCGGAACGGGCGATGAAATCGGCATACCGATTCCCGACACGGCGGGCGGCGCGGTCTGGGCCAATGACAGCCGGACATTGTTCTACACCCGGCTCGACGAGAACCATCGGCCACGCCAGGTGTTTCGCCATACGCTCGGTACGAGCCCCGAGGAAGACGTGCTCGTCTACGAGGAGCGCGACCCCGGCTTCTTCGTCGGCGTCGGCATGACGCAGAGCCGAAAGTTCATCGTCATCGACGCGCACGACCACCAGACGTCGGAGGTGCGGATCATCGATGCGGACGTACCGGACGGAGAACCGCGGCTGGTTTCCGCGCGCGACACGGGACACGAATACTCGGTCGAGCATCACGGCGACGCACTCATTATTCTCACCAACGCGGATCGCGCGGAGGATTTCAAGATTGTCGAAGCGGCGGTGTCGGCGCCCGCACGGGACAACTGGCGGGAGATCGAGCCTCACCGATCCGGCCGGCTTATTCTCGACGTGGTGCCGTTCAGGGATCATCTCGTCAGGCTCGAACGCGAGGACGGCCTGCCGCGTATCGTCATCCGGCAAATGGCCGACGGGTCGGAACATGCCATCGCGTTCGAGGAGGACGCCTACTCGCTCGGCCTGTCATCGGGCTACGAGTACGACACCACGACCGTGCGGTTCACCTATTCGTCGATGACCACACCGGCGCAGGTGTTCGACTACGACGTACAAAGCCGCGAGCGTACATTGCGAAAGACACAGGAAGTCCCCAGCGGCCACGATCCGGCCAACTACGTCACGCAGCGCATCATGGCCCCGGCGCATGACGGCGAAGAGGTCCCCGTGTCGCTGCTCTATGCAAAGGACACTCCACTCGACGGGTCGGCTCCCCTGCTGCTTTACGGTTACGGCGCCTACGGCATCTCCATACCGGCGAGCTTCAACACCAACTGCCTCAGCCTGGTGGACCGCGGCTTCGTCTACGCCATCGCCCATATCCGCGGCGGCAGGGACAAGGGCTATCGCTGGTACCGCGAAGGGCGTGGCGCCGCCAAGACGAACACGTTCAAGGATTTCGTCTCAGCAGGCGAACACCTCGCCCGAGAGAAATTCACGTCCCGCGGGCGCGTCGTTGCCCATGGCGGCAGCGCTGGGGGCATGCTGATGGGCGCGGTCGCAAACATGGCGCCCGATCTGTTTGCCGGCGTGATGGCCGAAGTGCCCTTTGTCGATGTGCTCAACACGATGCTCGACGACACCCTGCCGCTGACACCACCGGAATGGCCGGAATGGGGCAATCCGATCGAGGACAAAACCGCCTATGACGTGATCGCGGCCTATTCCCCCTATGACAACGTCACGTCACAAAGCTATCCCAACATTCTTGCCCTGGCCGGTTTGACAGACCCGCGCGTGACCTATTGGGAGCCCGCCAAGTGGATCGCGAAGCTGCGCGCGATGAAATCAAACGATCCGCTCGTCTTGCTGAAGACGAACATGGACGCCGGACACGGCGGGGCGTCGGGCCGGTTCGACCGCTTGAAGGAGGTGGCGATTGCCTACGCCTTCGCGTTGAAAGTGACTGGGAAGCTCTGAATGGACAGGCCGATCCTGAAATGCTGGGTGCTGCTGATGGCATGCGTGCTGGCGCCGGCGGCGTGGGCGAGCGAGTTCAAGGCAAGGTTCGTTGCCGCAAGCCCCGAGGAACTCGCAAATCCTCATGACATCGACCTTTCATCGACCGGCAAGCATCTCTACGTGGCCGATCTCGGCAACAACCGGGTGGCCGTGCTGGACGCGCGTTCGCTTCAAATCCTCGGCGGCTTCGGAGAGAAGGAAGGCCTTGCCGCCCCACATGACGTCCATATCGGTGCGGACGGACGCCTCTATGTCGCCGATACCGGAAATGACAGAATCGTCATCTACGAGATCGATGGCGTGAACGGCAAAAAGGTCGGGGTGCTTGCGGGCGGAATCGCGGCACCGGAAGGTGTCTTCGCCCAGTCCGAGAACCGTGTTTACGCGACGGGAGCGCGCAGCGGCAACGTCGTCGCCTTCGAAAACAACAAGATTGCCGCCGAGGCAAAAGGCCTGAGCGCGCCGCATGACGTGATCGCGGACCGCAACGGGTCGTTCTGGGTCGCCGACGCGGGCAACGACCGCATGGTGTTGATGTCCAAGGACCTGAAGACCGTGAGAGTCCTCGAAGGCGACGCGTACAAGTTCAGCGGACCCCGCTATCAGGACATGACCGACGACGGTTTGCTGGTCGTCGCCGACAAGTACACGCACTCGATCAAGGCGATCGCTCCTGACGGCAGCCTTGCTGGGGTCATCGGCACCGGCGAAAGCGGCAAAGGGCCGGACACGTTCACCACTCCCGAAGGCGTCGTCATCCGCCATAACGATATCTGGTTTGCCGACAGCGGCAATAATCGTATCGTGCGCTACCGCAGAGTGCGATAATAACAACCAACCCCATCGAGTATTGCGAGCGAGGAAACCATGAGCCAGCCGGCGCAAAAACACGATCCATCTCCGACCAAGGTCAAGTTCGACTGGACCGATCCGTTGGATATCGACGGACAGCTGACCGAAGAGGAACGGATGGTGCGGGACAACGCCCACCGGTTCTCACAAGACAAGCTGATGCCGCGGGTGCTCGAGGCGTTTCGCAACGAGACGTTCGATGTCGAAATCATGCGCGAGATGGGCGAACTCGGGCTGCTCGCGGTCACACTGCCCGAGGAGTATGGCGGCTCGGGACTGGGATATGTGTCTTACGGTCTGATCGCCCGGGAAGTCGAGCGCGTCGATTCCGGTTATCGCTCGGTCATGAGCGTGCAGAACTCGCTGGTCATCTATCCGATCTTCGCCTACGGCACCGAGGAGCAGAAACGCAAGTTCCTCCCGAAACTGGCATCGGGAGAAATGATCGGCTGCTTTGGCCTGACGGAACCGGATCATGGCTCCGACCCGGGCGGCATGCGCACGCGCGCCGTTAAAGCCGACGGCGGGTACATTCTCAAAGGCTCCAAGACGTGGATTTCGAATGCCCCGAGTGCCGATGTCTGCGTCATCTGGGCCAAGACCGAAGACGGCGTCATTCGTGGATTTCTCGTCGAGCGGGGAACCAAAGGCCTTTCAACGCCGAAGATCGAGGGCAAGTTCTCGCTGCGCGCGTCCGACACCGGCGAGGTCGTTCTCGACGATTGTTTCGTGCCGGAAGAGAACCTCCTGCCCGGCGCGGAAGGTCTGGCCGGACCGTTCAAGTGCCTCAACCGGGCGCGCTTCGGCATCTGCTGGGGCGTCATGGGGGCTGCGGAATTCTGCTGGCACGCGGCACGTCAATATGTGCTCGACCGCGAGCAGTTCGGACGCCCACTGGCTGCGAACCAGCTGATCCAGAAAAAGCTCGCCGACATGCAGACGGAAATCACGCTCGGCCTGCAGGGAGCGCTCCAGCTCGGCCGCATCTTCGACGCCGGCAACGAATGGCCGGAGTCGATTTCGCTGCTGAAGCGCAACAACACCGGAAAGGCGCTCGACGTGGCACGGAATGCGCGGGACATGCATGGCGGCAACGGGATTGTCGACGAGTATCACGTGATCCGGCATCTGCTGAACCTGGAAACCGTGAACACCTATGAAGGCACGCACGACGTTCACGCCCTGATCCTCGGACGGTCACAGACCGGTATACAGGCGTTCTGCTAAGCGAACATCGGCTTCCGGCCAATTTCTTGCGCTGCCAATTCGTTGCGTCTAGTGTGCGCGCGACGACGATTTCCCCATTGCAAACGTTGGAGATGACCGTGGCGTTCGAACTTCCTGACCTACCTTATGCGTATGACGCGCTTCAGCCCTACATGTCCGCTGAAACCCTCGAATTTCATCATGACAAGCATCACAAGGCCTATGTCGACAACGGCAACAAGCTGCTCGAAGGGTCGGGGCTTGAAGGCAAGACCCTGGAAGAGATCGTGGTTGCCTCGCACGGATCAAATCCCGGCCTCTTCAACAACGCGGCCCAGCACTACAACCACATCCACTTCTGGAAATGGATGAAGGGTGATGGCGGCGGGACGAGCCTGCCGGGGGCACTCGAAGCCAAGATCAACGACGACCTCGGCGGCTATGACGCCTTCAAGTCGGCGTTCGTCGACGCCGGGCTGACCCAGTTCGGGTCCGGCTGGTGCTGGCTGGCACTCAAGGACGGCAAGCTGGAAATCATGAAGACGCCGAACGGCGAGAACCCGCTGGTCCATGGCGCGGCGCCGCTGCTTGGCTGCGATGTGTGGGAGCACTCCTACTACATCGACTATCGCAACGCCCGTCCGAAATATCTTGAAGCCTGGGTCGACAGTCTCATCAACTGGGACTACGTGCTCGAGCTGTACGAGGCAGCGAGCTAAGCGTCAGATAAATCAGATCGTTGGAGGGCCGGGTGAACACGCATCCGGCCCTTTCTTTTTGTCGGTCGCTCTACTGCCCCTTGGGCGCGTCGGCAATCGCGGTCAGATGTTCCAGGAGCGCCGCGATCTGGTCCGGCTCGAACTGAAACACCGGCATGTCCGGATGGCCGGTCACGATACCTTCCGCGAGCGCCTCTTCCAGGCTTTCCACCGGCCACTTCGCCGCGAAGGTTCGGAACGGCGGCGCCTCGGGAAGCTCGCTCTCATCGGCCTTGTCAATGGCATGACAGCGCGCGCAATGCTGTTCTGCGAGCATCCTGCCCTCCTCGGCCAGGTCCTTTTCCTGCGCCCGTGCCGGAGTCGCGGACAACCCCACCGCGAAGATCATCGCGGCGAGTGCGTGACCCAGCTTTATGTCAGTCATTGCGGGCATCAGATCCTGCCGGTCCGTTTCAGTGAAACGCGCGTTTGAGCGCACCAAGTCATACGATGCAAACGCACCGCCGAGTTTGATCTCGATCATGCGCCGCGATTGTGGCGAACCGCGGCGGACGATCGAATGTGGTGTAGTCCTAGAAACCAAACATCTTCTTAACCCGATCGAGCGCGCCGTCTGCCGCTTCCTCGATCGTGTCCCAGACGTTTCCGGCCGCATCGGCCGCCGAGGCGATCACATTCCTGGCCGCCGAGCTTTCGAACAGCTCGAGTTTCGCGAGCGTGTTCGGACCGACGATACCGTCGGCCTTGAGACCGTTCTTCTCCTGGAAATCCTTCACGGCTTTTTCGGTGCCGGCGCCGAACTTGCCGTCCGCGTCGATGCCGAGTTTTTCCTGCATCGCCTTGACGGTCGTGCCGCGCGTGCCGCGACGCAGCAGAACGAGGTCATAGAGCTCCATCTGCGAGAAGGTGTCGGGTCCGGCGATACCGTCGACCTTCAGACCGTTCGCCTGCTGATAATCCTTGAGCGCCTTTTCTGTGCCGGAGCCGAAAATTCCGTCCGCCTCGATGCCGAGTTTTTCCTGCAAGCGCTTGACGGGTTCACCCCGCAAACCTTTCAACAAAATGGCCATTCGCCCCTCCTTTATGTCCGAAAAACCGAAAGAAACATGAATTGACGGATCCCGGCCGGACCCACGAGAACATCTAGGGTGCGCGCATGCCGATTAAAAGGCCAAGGGAACAGCGCGCCTGCAACGGGCCCGTTCTAGAACCCTTTCTTGAGGCTGCCGAGAATCCCGCGCACGAGCGCGCGCCCCAGTGCGGTGCCCATCGAACGGGCAACCGACTTGGTAAGTGCCTCGGTCGTGCTCTGCCGGCGGGAGCTCCGGCGTCTTGTGCGCGTTGTCCTTGTGCTGGAGCCGGAGTCGCCGCCGAGCCAGTCGGGCAGCCCAAACCCGCCGCGGTTCTCGGTATCCTGTTCCGATTCCCGCGCGCGCTGCTTTTCCTCCTGTTCGGCCCTCGCCTTGGCGCGCTTCTGCAGGATTTCATACGCCGATTCACGATCCACGCCCTTGTCGTACACGCCGAAAACGGGGCTTGCCTTGATCACGTCCTGCCGCTCCTGCCTGGTCAGGGGACCGAGGCGCGACGATGGCGGGCGAACCAGCGTACGCTGGACGACGGACGGATGCCCCTTTTTCTCCAGGGTCGAGACCAGCGCCTCCCCCACGCCCAGCTCCATGATGACGTCCGCGGTCTTGAAATCGGGGTTTGGGCGGAACGTTTCGGCGGCCGCCTTCACCGCCCGCTGCTCGCGTGGTGTGAATGCGCGCAGCGCGTGCTGAATGCGGTTGCCAAGCTGGCTGGAAACGGAATCCGGCACGTCGAGCGGATTCTGCGTGACGAAATAAACGCCGACGCCTTTCGAGCGAATGAGGCGCACGACCTGCTCGACCTTTTCGACCAGTGCCTTCGGCGCCTCGTCGAACAGCAGATGCGCCTCGTCAAAGAAGAAGACCAGCCGCGGTTTTTCAGGATCACCAACTTCCGGCAACTCCTCGAACAGCTCCGACAGCAGCCACAGCAGAAATGTGGCGTAAAGGCGCGGCGACTGCATCAGCTTGTCGGCCGCCAGCACATTGATGTAGCCCTCGCCGTTGCGCTTCGTGCGCATCAGATCGGCAATTTCGAGCGCCGGTTCGCCGAAGAAGTTCTCGCCGCCCTGCTGCTCGAGCACCAGCAGCGAACGCTGGATCGCACCGACCGAGGCGGTCGAGACATTGCCGTATTCCGTCGACAGCTCCTTGGACCGTTCGCCCACATGGTTCATCAGCGCCCGCAGGTCCTTCAGATCGAGAAGCATCAGGCCTTCCTCGTCCGCCACCTCGAACGCGATGTTCAAAACCCCTTCCTGCGTGTCGTTGAGATCCATGAGTTGCGCCAGCAGAAGCGGGCCCATCTCGCTCACGGTGGTGCGGATCGGGTGTCCCTGCTCGCCGAACAGGTCCCAGAACACCGTCGGAAACGCCTCATACTCGTAGGTGTCCAAATCGATCTTCCTGGCGCGTTCCTCCAGAAAGTCCTTCGATACACCAGCCTCCGCCACGCCGGAGAGGTCGCCCTTCACATCGGCGCAAAACACCGGGACGCCATGCGCGGAAAACCCTTCCGCAAGGATCTGCAGGGAAACGGTCTTGCCGGTGCCGGTGGCGCCGGTGATCAATCCGTGCCGGTTCGCGAGTTTCAGCCGTAACTCTTCCGGCTTCGTGCTCTTGCCGATAAAGACCGTTCCTTCGTCGCTCATGGCGGCCCCTTTTGTGCAGAATTCCGAGACGCCGATACCCTTACCGGCTCCAACTGTCCAAGGCAATTTCCTACGCCATTCACACGTCTCAGGCGAGCCCCCAATTGGCCTACAACTTAACCCTTGTTCGTGAAACGGTGCGCGTATACAAGACCGTGACTTTCCTGAAAATGTTGGGTGATGAGGAGGAAGGCTGAATATGAGTTACCCGATTATCGACATTGAGGGCATTGGGCCCAAGTACACCAAGATGCTCAAGAAAGTTGGCGTTTCACAGACGAAGCATCTTTTGGACCGCGGCGCGTCCAAGAAGGGCCGAAAGGATCTGGCGAAGGAGTCCGGCTGCACCGAGTCGCAGATCCTGAAATGGACCAACATGGCCGATCTGATGCGCATCCGCGGCGTTGGCGAGGAATACTCAGAGCTTCTGGAAGCGGCAGGCGTGGATACCGTCAAGGAACTGCGCAACCGCAAGCCGGAAAACCTGCACGAAAAGATGGTCACCGTGAATACCAAGAAGAAGCTGGTTCGCCAGCTCCCCGGACCCAAGCAGGTCAAGGGTTGGGTTGCGCACGCGAAGAAGCTCAAGCCGATCATGACCTACTAGGCAATTTGTCATTGTTGCGAGACACAAAACGGCGGTTCGAACGAGCCGCCGTTTTCTGTTGGAGAGTCAGAAACATCATCCGCGACCTTGAGCCGGGTGACCGTGGCGAACCGGTTGTGATAGGAGATAGGCGGACAATCCGGTGAGTATCACAACGGGACATGGAACAGAGACAATGTTCGAACTGACCAAAGACCAGAAAGAACTGCAGTTGCGCGCGCGCGCATTTGCCGAGGCTGAGCTCATCAGCCGGGCGGCCGAGATCGACGAAAGCCAGGAATATCCGTGGGATATCGTCGAGAAGCTGACCAAGGCGGGTTTCTGCGGCATGACCGTGCCGGAGGCGTTCGGCGGCCAGGGTCTCACCTACCTGCACACGGTTCTGGTCATCGAGGAAATGGCCAAGATCTGTGCCGTCACGGCGCGCATCGTCGTTGAGACGAACATGGGCGCGATCAGCGCAATCCTGGCCTACGGTTCGGAAGAACAGAAAAAGCTCGCGACCGAAATGGTGCTTGCGGGCGACAAGCCCGCCATCTGCATGACCGAGCCCAACGCCGGCAGTGCGCTGACCGAGCTGACGACGCAGGCGGAGAAAAGGGGCAATACCTTTGTCGTCAACGGGACCAAGCACTGGATCACCGGCGGCGGCGTGTCCCGGCTGCACCTCATTTTCGCCCGCCTGATCGAGGACCGCGAGGACAAGGGCATCGCCGCGTTCATCGCCCTCAAGGACGAGGACGACGGACTGGTGATCGCCGACCGCGAGCCGACCATGGGTCTGCGCGGCATCCCCGAAGCACGCGTCGAGTTCCACGATATGGTTCTGCCCGCCGACCGGCTGATCCTTCCGCAGGAAGGCATTCGCCGCGGATTTGCCGGCCTCATGAACGCCTACAACTCTCAGCGCACGGGTGCGGCAAGCGTGGCGCTCGGCATCGCGACCGGCGCCTACAACATCGCACTGGACTACGCGGAGGCCCGGCACCAGTTCAAACGGCCGATCAGCGAGTTCCAGGGCCTGCAATGGATGCTGGCCGACATGGCGACGGGCCTCGAGGCCGCCCGTCTGCTGGTGCACAAGGCTGCCTCCAGCAACGGCACCAACGGCTTTCCCGACCCGCTGCTCGCGGCCCAGGCCAAGATCCTCGCATCCGAAACGGCGATCACGGTGACCAACAACGCCCTGCAAGTCCATGGCGCACCGGGATATTCGCGGCGCTTGCCGCTGGAACGCATGGTCCGGGATGCACGCATGTTCACCATCGGCGGCGGCACCGCGCAGATGCTGCGCAACCTCGTTGCGAGCCGCGTTCTCGGCCGCAAGTTCCCGCAAACCCGCGATGGCTATGTGGGCTGGGAGGACGAGGACCGGCCCGCCGGGCAAGAACGCAAAAGCGGTTAGCCGGCGGCACGGATGGCCAGCAAACTCTCCCTTGCCGGTGATTTCCCGAAGGTCGACGACACGCAGTGGCGCACGCTCGTGGACAAGGCCCTGAGGGGCGCCGACTTCGATAAGACGCTCCTGTCGCATACCTATGACGGTCTGACGCTCAAGCCTCTCTATACACGGGGCGACGAGCCTGGAACCGACGCGAGCGGCATGCCGGGGACCGCACCCTTCGTTCGCGGGTTCCGCGCGGGCCGGAGCGAGCGCCCCTGGGAAATCCGTCAGCTTTACGCCGAAGGCGATCCGGGCGACGCAAACGCTGCGATCCTTGCGGACCTTGAAGGCGGGGCAAGCGCCATTGCCCTGCAGGTCGCGGCGCCGGGCCAGTCGGGTGTGGTCATCGAAAATGTGAACGACCTCAACCGGGCGCTTGAGAGCGTTGCGCTCGATCTCGCGGGCGTCTGGCTTGAAGCCGGGCATGGCGCCGCAAGGAGCGCGCATTTCCTGACCGAACTCTGGGCCAGTCGCGGCATCAAAGACGCCGACGCCATCGGCGGGTTCGGCGCCGATCCCCTGGGCGCGCTCGTGCGCACCGGCGCCCTCCCCGTTTCCCTCGAGCAGGCGTTACAGGAACTGGGCGATCTGTCGCGGCAGACCCAGGACCGGATGCCGCAGGTGACCGCACTCACCGTTGACGCCCGCCCCTATCATGGCGGCGGGGCGAGCGAGGCGCAGGAACTTGCCTGCCTGTGCGCCACCACGGTTGCCTATCTGCGCGCGCTTGAAGGCGCGGGGCTCGCGCCCGCAGATGGTCTCTCGCGGATGGAGTTTGCCCTCGCGTGCGACGCGGACATGTTCGTGAACATGGCAAAGCTGCGCGCCGCGCGGGCACTGATTGCCAGGATTGCCGAAGTGTCGAAGGCAAGCGACGCCCTGCCCCGTCTGCGCCTGCACGCGATGACGTCGTTCCGGATGTTCTCCCGCCTCGACCCGCAGGTGAACATCCTGCGCACGACCGTCGCCGCGGCAGCAGCCGCACTTGGCGGCGCGGATTCCATCACCGTTCTTCCCTTCACCTACGCGGACGGTCAGCCGGATGCGTTCGCGCAGCGGATCGCCCGCAACATTCAGATCATTTTGGAAGAAGAATCCTCGCTCGGTGCCGCCGTCGACCCCGCGGGCGGGAGCTGGTTTGTGGAGGACTTCACACGAGAGCTGGCCGCCAAGGCATGGGGGCTGTTCCAGGAGATCGAGAAACAGGGCGGCATTGCCGATGCCCTTTCCAAGGGCTTCGTTCAGAAGATGGTTGCCGAGACGGCGGCGGAGCGGGCACGCGATGTGGCCCATGGCGAGATCGAGCTGACCGGCGTCAGTTCGTTCCCCAATCTGGCCGAGGAGCTGCCGCAGGCCGTCCCCCACGCCGTACCGGACGATATCGAAGACCCCGCCGTCACGGTGGAGCCGATTCCGCTGCGCCGCCCCGCGGAGCCCTTTGAGCGGTTGCGTACGGCATCGGATGCGTATCTTGAGCAGAATGGCCACCGCCCGCGTGCTGTGCTTGTGACGCTCGGAAAACCTAGCGACTACGCCGCGCGGGCGACATATGCGGAGAGCTTCTTCGCAGCGGGCGGCATTGAGGCAGTCAATGTCGATGATCCAGCCGCCTACGACGCCAAAACGTCGCCGATCGCCTGTCTGTGCTCGAGTGACGACGTTTATGGAGAAGACGGCGTCAAAGCTCTGGAATCAATAAAGAAAAATGGCGCCGAGCTGATCTGCACTGTGGGCAGGCCGGGCGATTTACGCAAGACACTCAAAAGTGCCGGTGTTGGCGGGTTTCTTCACCAAGGGTGTGATATCATTGAAACACTCAGAGAAGCCCAGGATGTCCTCGGTTTGAAACGGACGTGAACCCCACGGGAACGGATCCGATGAGCCAGCTGCCTGATTTCACGAAGATCGCGTTTGAAGCAAACGCCGCCGCAGGTGCGCCGCCTTCCACTGCCACTCAGGACACGCCGGAGGGGATCGCAATTCAATCCGTCTACACGGATGCGGACCGTGAGGGGCTGGACTTTCTCGATACCCGCCCCGGACTGCCCCCCTATATCCGCGGGCCCTACCCGACCATGTATGTGCAGCGGCCCTGGACCATCCGCCAGTATGCCGGTTTCTCCACGGCGGAAGAGTCCAACGCCTTCTATCGCCGCAATCTGGCGGCAGGGCAGCAGGGCATCTCCATCGCCTTCGATCTGGCGACGCATCGCGGATACGACTCCAGTCATCCGCGCGTTCAGGGCGATGTCGGCATGGCCGGCGTCGCCATCGACTCGATCTACGACATGCGCACGCTCTTCAAGGGCATTCCCCTCGACCGGATTTCCGTGTCGATGACCATGAACGGAGCGGTCCTGCCGGTACTCGCCCTCTATATCGTTGCCGGTGAGGAACAGGGCGTTCCGGCGGAAAAACTCTCCGGCACGATCCAGAACGACATTCTCAAGGAGTTCATGGTTCGCAACACCTACATCTATCCGCCCGCGCCATCGATGCGGATCATTTCCGACATCTTCGGCTATACGTCGGCGCACATGCCGAAGTTCAACTCGATCTCGATTTCCGGCTATCACATGCAGGAAGCGGGCGCGACGGCGGACCTCGAACTGGCCTACACGCTGGCCGATGGTGTTGAATATGTGCGCGCCGGCATCGATGCGGGCATGGACATCGACAGCTTCGCGCCGCGGCTCTCCTTCTTCTGGGCCATCGGCATGAACTTCTTCATGGAGATCGCCAAGATGCGCGCCGCCCGCGCGATCTGGGCCAAGCTGATCAGCGAATTCAATCCGACGAACCCGCGGTCCCTCAGCCTGCGCACCCATTGCCAGACGTCGGGCTGGAGCCTGACGGCCCAGGACGTGTTCAACAATGTGACCCGCACCTGCGTCGAGGCGATGGCCGCCACCCAGGGTCACACACAATCGTTGCACACCAACGCGCTGGATGAGGCGCTGGCGCTGCCGAGCGACTTCTCCGCCCGCATCGCCCGCAACACGCAGCTTCTGCTGCAACAGGAGTCCGGCACAACCCGGGTCATCGATCCGTGGGGCGGCAGCTACTATGTGGAACGGCTGACCGCGGATCTGGCGGACAAGGCGTGGGAGCATATCCAGGAGGTCGAAGGCATCGGCGGCATGGCCAAGGCGATCGAGGCCGGACTGCCCAAGCTCAAGATCGAGGAAGCAGCGGCGCGGACGCAGGGCCGCATCGATTCCGGACGGCAGACGATTGTCGGCGTCAACAAGTTCCGGGTCGAGGACGAAGCCGAGATCGAGATCCTGAAGGTCGATAATCATGCGGTGCGCCGCCAGCAAGAGGAGAAGCTGGCACGGCTGCGTGAAGAACGCGACGAGGCGAAATGCCAGACCGCACTCGACGCGCTGACGAAATGCGCCGAGACAAGCGACGGCAATCTCCTTGCCGCGTGCGTCGACGCGGCGCGTGCCATGGCGACGGTCGGCGAAATGTCTGACGCGATGGAGAAGGTGTTCGGGCGCCATCAGGCGGAGATCAAAGCGATCACCGGCGTCTACAGGGAAGAGATCGAAACCATGCAGAAATCGCTCGCACGGGTTCAGGGACTGGTCGAGGCGTTCGTGACCAACGAAGGACGGAGGCCGCGCATTCTGGTCGCCAAGGTGGGACAGGATGGACACGACCGCGGGCAAAAGGTCATCGCATCGGCTTTTGCGGATCTCGGCTTCGACGTGGATATCGGCGCCCTGTTCCAGACGCCCGATGAGGCGGCGCGGCAGGCAACCGAGAACGACGTGCACATCATCGGCGTCTCCTCGCTGGCAGCAAGCCATCTGACCCTCGTGCCCGAACTGCGCGAAGCGCTGGAGAAGCAGGGCCGCGGCGATATCATGATTGTCGTGGGCGGCGTGATCCCGCCGCAGGACTACGACGCCTTGTACGCGGCGGGCGCCAAGGCGATTTTCGGCCCCGGCACCGTTATTGCCGACGCAGCGGCAGACCTGCTGGAGAAGCTCTCCGCGCAACTCGGTTTCAAACCGAGCGAGGCCGCCGAATAGGCTTGCAGATGGACGACCGCGACATCCCGAAAATCCGAGGCGTCAACCACATCACCCTGGCCGTCAGCGATCTCGATACCGCGGTTCGTTTCTACCGAGACGTGCTCGGACTGTCGTTGCGCAAGCGCTGGTCCGGCGGTGCCTATCTTGAGGCGGGTGATTTCTGGATTTGCCTGTCGCCCGACGCGGCGACGCGGAGCACACCGCATCCCGATTACACCCACCTCGCATTCGACGTCGACGATGCCGCATTCGACGCGTTGGCCGCACGCCTCACTGAGACCGGCGCGCGCGTATGGAAGGACAATCGCAGCGAGGGCCGCTCGCACTATTTTCTCGATCCGGACGGTCACAAGCTGGAACTGCATGTCGGCACGCTGCAGACGCGCCTGGAGGCCATGGAGCCCTGCTGCGCGCCATAACGTGCCGGCAAACCCTCTTGTCATAACCCGCGACTCCCCCTAACCCGGAATTCATGTCCGCCACGCAAACACGACGCAGCGAACCAACGCTAGAGGACTACAGGGACGGCTTGCGCGCGGGCGACCGTATGCTCCTGGCGCGCGCCATCACGCTCATCGAGAGCACCAAGGCCGAGCACGCGGCCCTCGCACAGGAACTGTTGCAGGCGCTGCTGCCCGACACGGGCAAGGCCTATCGCGTCGGTATCACTGGCGTTCCCGGCGTCGGCAAATCGACGGCCATCGACCAGCTCGGCACGAACCTGACCGGTCTCGGGCACAGGGTTGCGGTGCTGGCCGTCGATCCCTCGTCCACGCGGTCCGGCGGCTCGGTGCTGGGCGACAAGACCCGCATGCCGCGTCTGGCCCAGGACGACAACGCGTTCATCCGCCCCTCGCCCACATCGGGAACGCTCGGCGGCGTCACGCGCAAGACGCGCGAAACCATGGCGCTGTGCGAGGCGGCGGGCTTCGACGTCGTTCTTGTGGAAACGGTCGGTGTCGGGCAATCGGAGACGGCGGTCGCGGAAATGGTCGACTTCTTCCTCGCCCTGATGTTGCCGGGCGCGGGCGACGAGCTTCAGGGCATCAAGAAGGGGATCGTGGAGATTGCCGACATGATCGCCGTCAACAAGGCTGACGGAGACAATGTCGAACGCGCCAACGCCGCCGCCAGCGTCTATCGCGCAGCGCTCAACATCATCACGCCGACAAGCCCCAACTGGTCGCCGCCCGTCATCACGGTCTCGGGCAAGGAGAATATCGGGCTCGATACGTTGTGGGTGCGGATCGAGGATCACCGCGAGACGCTGACGAACTCAGGCGAGTTCGCGGCACGCCGGCAGAACCAGGCGGTGAACTGGATGCATGATATGCTCGAGGATCGGCTGAAGTCGGCCCTGCGGGAAAACCCGAAGGTCGCGGCTAGCCTGTCCAATATCGAGACCGACGTGCGGGACGGGAAGCTCACGCCCGCACTCGGCGTCGAGCAGATCATGGCGCTGATGCAGAACTGATCACACGTTCCCGGACCTCCAATTTCCATGACCGATCAGGCCCCCATCAGAATTCTGCTCACCGGGTTCGGTCCGTTTCCCGGCGTGCGCACCAACCCGAGCGGCGCCTTTCTAAAGCACTTCGCGACGGGATTTTCGCCCGTTTCGCGGAACGTGACACTGAGGGTGGAAACGCTCGCCACCAGCTGGACCGGGGTCGAGGCGTTCGTCGCCTGGGCGTTGGCGGACTACGATCCCCACATCGCCTTGCATTTCGGCATACACGGACGCGCCGATGGCTTCAGAATTGAAACGCGTGCGCGCAATCGCGCAGGACCCCACGCAGATGTGGACGGAAAACGGTTCGGGAAAACGCAACTGGTTGCCGATGCCCCGCCGCTCCTCCATGCAAACCTCCCGGCGCACAAACTCGTGCACTCGCTGCGATCACGCGGCCTGCCCGCCAACCCCTCGCATGACGCAGGGCGCTATCTTTGCAACATGCTGCTCTACCTCTCGCTCAAACAGGCGGGCGAGACGACCGGTCCCCGTCAAACCGGTTTCATTCACATTCCGCAGATTGCCGATGCGGGGCGACACAAGTCAGGCAAAAAGGGCGCGCGGTTTGACATGGTGACACTGTTGGAAGGTGCGGAGATCATTGCAAACCGGTGCATCGTCGCGCATCGCCGGCTGGCGCGGAAGGCTTCGGACGCCCGTTAAGATTAACGCCGTTTGGCACCGCACTTGCTTCAATCGGCCATAAACGAGGATAGGCAGTCATGGTTCTTGATCGGCGTCAGATGATGATCGGCGGCGTTGGTGCAGGCGCGGCTCTCGCGGCCACGGCGGGCCCGCGCGCAGCACCCGCCCATGCCGCAAACTCCGGCCCAGGCGGCACGTCCGTTACAGATTACGGCGTCCGCCCCGGCACCAATGCGGATCAGACCGAAAGGTTTCAGGCCGCAATCGATGACGCGGCGAAGTCGGGGCAGGTTCTGCATGTTCCGGCCGGCGAGTACCGCATCGGCGATTTGCGGCTCGGCTCCAATACACTCATATCGGGCGTGCCGGGCGTGAGTGTACTGAAGGTTGCCTCCGGAAGCCGTGGTCTCGCCGCCCGGTCCGCACAGAACATCCGATTGTCCGGTTTGGTGCTGGACGGATCTGGGAACGCGCCCGAGGGCGACGGCAACGACAGCGCCTTGCTGTACGCCGATGACGTGACCGGGATCTATCTCACGGCATGCAAGGTTACGGGCAGCCGCACCAACGGCATTTCGCTCAACGCCTCCTCCGGACAAATCAGCGACTGCGAGGTCGAGGATGTCGCTCTGACAGGCATCTTCTGCAACGACTCCACCGGCCTCGATGTGAGCCACAACCATGTGCACAATTGCAGCAACAACGGCATTCAGATCTGGCGTTCGAGCGCCGGGGAAGACGGAACGATCGTGGCGCACAACCGGATCGACGGTATCCGCGCCGCGAAAGGCGGCTCCGGCCAGTACGGCAACGGCATCAACGTGTTTCGGGCGGGTTCCGTCCAGGTGACCGGAAACCGGATCATTGACTGCCATTTCACCGCGATCCGCGGCAACGCTGCCTCGAACTTCCAGGTCATCGGCAATTCGTGCGCGCGGCTCGGCGAGGTCGCGATCTATGCGGAGTTCGGGTTCGAAGGCACGATCATCGCCAACAACCTTGTGGACCGGGCGGCAACCGGCATCTCCATCACCAACTTCAACGAAGGCGGACGCATGGCCGTCGCCCAGGGCAATCTGATCCGCAATCTCTTCATGCGCGAAGGTGAACGCGGCGTCGGTATTGCCGTGGAAGCCGATGCAATTGTGACCGGCAATCTGGTCGAAGGCGCGCCCGCGGGCGGCATCATGATCGGCTGGGGCAAGTACCAGCGTGACGTCAACGTCACCGGCAACCTGATCCGCGAGGCCCGTATCGGCATCGGCGTTTCGACGGTGCCCGACGCAGGCTACGCGTACATCACCAACAATATGATCTCCGTCACCGCCGAGGGCGGCGTCCGCGCCATGGATCACGCCAAACCGCTCGGGCCGGATCTCGCCAAAAACAGTTCCGAATCCTTTCGAAACATCGCCGTTTTCGGCAACGTCTCGCTCTGACATCAGGCCGTATCGGATGTGAGGGTTGCGATCGCATCGCTCAAAGCGTCGGAAGGTTGAACGTCCCCGACCGTGTGCCCGCGCCAATTGGTGAGCTTGATGTCGTAAATCTCCCCGGCATCAGCGATCCGGTCGCGGAACAGGCCGGCGATAAGGAAGGCGGCCGCGGCTTCCGCGCCCCGGCGTGCACCGTCGTCGATCTTCATCGCCAGTCCGAGCCGGAGCTCCGGAAACGCGGCACAGTACACACCTTCCGCGCCACCCTTCACGAATGCGGCGCCCCCCAGCCGCTGCATCACACCGGTTCCGAAACGCCCTGTTCCCTCCACCATCACAGGCTCGCCCGTGCACGCACCGAAAAGGCGTTCGACGGCCTTTGCACGCGCTCCCGCGAGACCGTCTGGACTGGTGAGCCGTGCGAACGCGCCGGCGATCGCGCGCAGCGGCATCGCCCATGTCGGCACCGAGCAACCGTCAACGGCGCAAACGGCGGGCGACAGGGTCTGGCCGGCAATCTCCTCTATCGTCTTGCGGATGCGTTGCTGTACCGGATGATCGGGATGCTCATAGCCTTCCGCACCGGCATCCAGATGGACAGCGAGCGACAGCATGCCGGCGTGTTTTCCGGAGCAATTGTTGTGCAGCCGTCCAGGACGTTTGCCGCTTGCCGCCAACGCATACGCCGCCCTGGGATCAAGCGGCCAATGTGTCCCGCATGCAAGAGCCTCCGGACCGAGCCCGCATTTGGCGAGCATCGCCCGCGCCGTCTCTACGTGGAATGGTTCACCGCTGTGTGAAGAGCATGCAAGTGCCAGTTCCTTGTCCGTGAACCCGGCTGCTTCCGCGGCGCTGCTCTCGACGAGCGGAAGTGCCTGCAGAACCTTGATCGCCGAGCGCGGATAGACCGGGGCATCCACATCGCCGAGCGCGAGCACCATATCTCCGTTCGCATGGACCACGCAGACGGCGCCGCGATGCGTGCTCTCGACCTGACTTGCCCGGGTGAGATGAACCAGAACCGGATTGGACATGATGGATGCGCGTTCCGCACAAAGGACGGGACCAAAGCGAGCCCCGCCTTATAACGCGCGGGCGCGCATCCAGGCAAACGGGCGGGCGTTCGACATCCGCCCAAGCCGCCCGCGAGCGCCGACACCTGCTCGTCCGAGCGGGCATAGCCGCTCGTTACATTCTGGCCTTGATAACCCGCTCCCTGTCGCGCTTTTCGATCTTGTCGAGGAAGCTGACGCGAATCTTCTTCGTGACGATATGCCCCCACTGCGCGTTCAGGTTGGCGGAATAGATCGGCTCGTATTTCAGGATGTGCCGTTGTTCGACAACATGGTCGAACAGACTGTCCAGCACAAATGTGCGTCCGTTGAGCTGCACCGTGGTGACCGCGTGCATCAGGTTGCGCCTGCGGTCATGGACGACCGCCAGACGAAGCTGGTCGTTGCGGAACCCGAGTTCAATCAGCGACCAGAACTTGATCGCGGCATAGTCCTCGCAATCGGCCCTGCCCCGCAGAAACTCAACCGGGCTTGCCCAGTGATCCCGCACGCCGAACAACTTGTCGTCGTCGGCGTACGACGCCATCCGGTTGATCGCCTTGTTGAGGCGCGCGAGCTGAATCTCCGGCGGCAAGCCCCTCAGGTCCTCCAGCAAAGTCCGCCACCGGCGCATCTCTTCCGGACAATCGGCAGCGCCTGCCGTACAGCGCTCATAGAGTTCCGACTCGTCGACGATGCGCGTGAGGACACCTTTCCAGTCCGATTCAAACCGGTGCTTGACCGTCTTGAACTCGAACGAGCCCAGAATTCCGAACTTGAAGCCTCTTAGCTCCTTCCGGGGTTCCGCTTCTTGCGTGTGATTGACGATGGCGTTTTTCAGATTCACGCCAACATTGGGGAACGCCTGTGCAGCGTTACCGCCGAGGATCATCAACGGAAGCAGTGCGCCAAGCGTGCAGGCGGCACGACGAAGACGCGCAAATCCACCTGTCTTGTGGTGTTTGGTAAGCCAATTTTGTTCAGTCTCAGTTTGCTCGAGCAACGCGTTCTGCGCGCTACCGTTCGCGTAAGGCCTCTCGCTTGGCTTTGACGATCGGTTTGAGGATATAGTCAAGGACACTCTTCTTCCCCGTTATGATGTCGACTTGTGCGACCATGCCGGGGATTATTGGCAGAGACTCCTTGCCTTTCCGTAAAATATTCTCGTAAGTTCTTACAGTAACAAAGTAAAAACTTTCTTTCGTCTCCTCGTCCTTAATGCTGTCTGAAGAAATTATATCAACTTCTCCGTCCAGACCGCCGTAAACTGTGAAGTCATAGGCGGTAATCTTAACGAGTGCTTTCTGTTTAGGGCTAACAAAAGCTATATCCTTAGGAGGCACGCGGACTTCGACGCGAAGCGTATCCTCGATCGGTGTGATTTCGGCAAGCGGTTCGCCCGCGCGAACGACGCCACCGATGGTGTTCGTATGCAATTTGTTGACGATACCGTCCACGGGCGAGCGAATATCCGTGCGCACGACCCTGTCCGACGCCGCCTTCATCGACTGATCCACGACGGACAGCTCGGACAGTTTGGCATTCAATTCTGTCTGTGCGTTCTGGCGAAACGTCAGTTTCTGTTCATCGATCAGACGTTCCGCCTCGCGGATCGACGCCTCGACACGGGGTATCGCCTGTTTGGTGGATGCAAGCTGACCTTTCAGATCGGAGATTTCCCGTTCCAGCCGCAGGACATCGGTTCTTGAGACAATGCCGCGTTTTGCCAGCGGCTCCTTGAGCTTGAATTCCTTGTCGGCGATCTCCAGGCCGTTCTCGAACCGCTTGCGGTCCTCATGCAGCTCGGCCAGTTCCTGGCGCCGCTGCTGCAAACGCTCACGATGCAGGCTGACCTGGTTCTCAAGGGCTGACTTGCGGATTTCGAACAGGGTCTCCTCGTTGCCTGTGGTGGCCGCAGCGCGCTGCAGAAGATCGGGCGCGAAACCAACTGTTGGCGCATCGGGGTTTTCGGCCTCGGTGCGGAGCCGCTGCACCTGGGCCCTCAGGCTGAGCTGCTTTGCCTCCAGCTCGCCGAGATCGGACGAAAAGCCAGTGTCATCGATGCGCAGCAGGATCTGGCCCTTTTTGACTGTATCGCCTTCACGCACGAAAATGTCCTCGACGATCCCGCCTTCGAGGCTCTGCACCACCTGCTTCTTCGAGGATGGAATCACCTGTCCCTCGCCTCGCGTCACCTCATCGATTTCGGCGAAATAGGCCCAGCCGATAAAGGCGAGGAACAAGGTCGCGCAAACAGTGAGGAAGATGGTCGAGGCACGGGATGGTGCACCGCGCAGGGCGGCTTCGGCATCGCGAACGAAATTGAGATCCTCACGCTCCTGCGGCGTGGTCATCCATTTATTCAGATCACGGGTCGACATGGGGGCGGCCCTTGGGTCATTTCAACCAGAGCGGACTTTCTCTCGTTTTCGAGAAATACGCTGTATTTGCGGTCAAGAAAACTGAACTTTCCGCAACAAAAATCCGGCGTCACACACGCACCACACGGAGTATCGCCCGGCGCGACGCAGCACGGCAACGAAGATAACGGAAGATGGTGAAACGATCTACAGCGGCCGGTTCAGTGGCCCATATAGCTCAGCATCCGCTCGTAGAAGCACTCGCACTTCTGAAGCGTCACATAGTCCGGACGCTTTTTCCACTTCCAGCGTTTGCGCAGATACCCGTAGCTCCGGGCACAGTTTATTTTTGCCTGACCTGCCCACACAAAGAGCGGCGACTGGGAATAGACCGCCTGGTTCGAATTTGCCACGCCTGATGCGTGCTCGTAGCGCCGCCAGACCTCAGCCTTGAGCTCACGCACATTCATGTAGTTGACGAGTTCATCGGCATCTTCGACGAACCGGCACCGTGAATGCGTTGCGAAACTTCCCTTTGAATATCCTATGTCTCCGCCGGCCTCGGCAGGCGGTGTGGCTACGAAAAGGAAACTGAATGTAATCGCCGTCGCAAGAATGGCTTTCATGTCGCCCCCCTGGCCGCTCGGCGGCCGAGAACATAAAATACACTGTCGGCCTCTGCGATAAGCGCCGACGCTACAGTTGTCCCACCGTCCCCCTGCCAATGCAAGCAACAGCGAAAGCCATCAAACTGATTAAGGTCAGAAAATTCACACCTGTTGCTAGAACGCAACAGAATCCGTCTCAGCGTCCGCGTCGATCACGATCGTAACCTGCGGAAACAGCAAATCCTGCGAAAGGTGCGCCACATCCGGCCCATCCTGCTCCTGTGGCGTGTCTGCATTTGCCTCTGCGCCTGAAGGCTCATCGGCTGCATTTTCGCCAAGAATCGCAATGGCTTCAAGCTCTGCGCTCACACTTCCTGCGTCCAGGAGGTCGTTGAGGTCGACCGATTCGAGGCCCGACTCCGCAAAATCCAGCCATTCGGCATTCGTCGACAGATCTGCCACCGAAATCTCCAGAGATGCCGCATCATCCTCGGCACCGGACCCGGGCGCATAAAACGCCTCGAGCACACCCCGCTCATCGCCCTGCGCCGCCGGCCGGGTGACACCGGTCCAGCTCACGTCCGCCGCTTCGGGCACGGCGAACTGGTTCACCAAAGGCGCAATGATGTCCTGCTCAATGCTCATGTTCCGTGCCAATTCTCATCCCTCAATTGGCCACGAGGTGAAAGGCCCCAAACAGTCACCCCGGAATCTACTCATAGTACGTGATTTGAAGGGTAGCACAATTTGTGCCCTTAAGCCATTGAATCGGCGCAAAAACATTTCGGCGGGCCTGTGACGAAACCAGCCGAAGCCGGAATGTGTCCGGCTTCAGCGTTTCACAGCGATGCCCGGGCAGGCGCTATTTCTTGCCTTTGGCGGCGTCCGCGCCCTGCTCGCCCTGACCGGCGCGCGACAAATTGGCAAGGCTCTGCGCCAACTGGACAGCCGCTTCCCGGCTCAACACGAGGCGTGCGACAAGCGCGCGGTGCACTTCAGGGTTTTTGCCTGGTGCGGCAACGCTCCAGCGGTGCGCCGCCAGATTGATGGAGATGCAACCACTGATGACACCGGCCCCGACAACATCGGTGGCAAAGATCTCACGCACGCCGTCGTCATCAACCAGCGCTGGAACCGGCGGTGTCTTCGGTTTTCGAGCCATTTCATCATCCCCCTCGGCCATTGGCAGGACCCTCTCATGTTTCTTGTGAGTTCCTGCCTTAAATAGGCTTTGTACATCGCGGCACAAGGTCTGCCGGAGACAACACTTATGCCGTAAAAGACTTTCAGAGCCGTTACCCGGACCACGTGCAGAGCCGTCGCGGCGGTCAATCACAGTCGACCGGCATCCGCGGCGGTGATGCGGCCGGGCACCATCTCCGTGCGGGACATCCTACATCGCCCGTTAACCGTTCGCGTCGAGCGCGGCTGAGTTTACTGTTTTGGCGACTTTTCCGCGTTACTATTGGCCCATGTCGAGAAAACCCATCCCCGCGCCGCGCGCAGACTCACGCGCACAGAAAACAGGCAGCCAACCTGCGCCTGCGGGCGATCGCAAGGTTCATTTCCTGCTGACCGACGCCTATCTGGTGGCCGCGAACACCGGCAAGCCCCTGACGCGCATGGGGCTCGAAGCAATGTGCCTCATCGGCCGGGACGCAAATGATCTGATGAGACAAAGCCGGCTACGTCGGGGCAATCCGCCGGCATCGATGGATCAGCTCGAGGTGATACGCGAACGCTGGCTGCAGGCCTTTGAAACGAATCCGGACCGGATTTCCCATAACGCGGCGCGCGAGGCGGAGCTTGCGGCAGGTCTGGCGGACGACATTTTCTTCCAGCTGATGCAGAACGCCAACGACGCGTGCGCAGCAACGCTTCGGCGCGGCAGGGCGATGTTATTGGGCAAAAACGGCAGGGGCTTTCGATCCGTTCTGAGCCTGACCGACCAGCCGCGCTTTCACTCCGGCGACGTCAGCTTCGCGTTCGACCCCGTCCGGGCCTACAAGGCAGTCAAAAAGCGTCTCGGCCGCAAGACACCACAGGATATCCCGGTTCTGCGGCTGCCATTCGCGTGTGCGGCGAAGGACGAACCACCGGCCATTCGCGCCCTGATCGAGCAATACGAGACCGCCATCGTGATGCCGTTCCGCAGCCTCAAGGCCTGCGAACGGTGCCGTGCGGGATGGGACAAGGCCGTTGAAGACATGAGCTTGCTGAAGCGCCTGCCAGCCATCAACCTGATGACCTGGGAGCGCGACGACGCCACCGCGCAATACAAGCGCACCATCCGCGACAATGTAGACCGGACGGTGAGGCTCGCCAACCCGACCCGCAAACCCGCATCCGTCGGGCTTGTTGTCGGCGACAAAACGCACCGCTCGACGCCGGCAGCCAAGCGGGGCCCGACAATCACAATGAACGCGCCCGCCCAAAGCCAGAGTGTGGCCAAACAGCCAACTGCTTCCGGCGTTACATTGAGCGCCGAGGTTGTGCGCCACGTCGACGCGAAATCCGCGAAGAAACCAAACGGCTCAGCCGGGCCTTCCGCAAAAAAGGCGACGTCCGCAAAAACCCGCAAGTCGACCAACGGCACGTCGGCATCGAAGTCGAAACCCCAAATCACGAAGTCAGCGCGCGCGTCGGTTTCCGAGAAGGCAAAGACGTCGGCAGCGCGCAAGCCGGCGGCCAACAAACCGGCCGCAAAGACGGCGGCGGGCAAGAAACCTGCGGCGAAGAAACCAGCGCAAAAGGCCGCCGCCACGCACACGAAGACAAAGACGGCCAAAGCTCCGGCGGCCCGAAAGCCCGCTGCGAGGAAACCAGCGTCAAAAAGGCGAGCGACACAGAGCAAGTCGGCCGGCAACGCGAAGACGGCCGGCGCCAGGAAACCGGCAACCGCCGCGAAGAAACCTGCTCAGAAATCCGCCGCGGCCAAGACGAAAACGAGCACCTCCAAATCTGCCGCCGCCCGCAAGCCTGCGGCGAAGAAACCGGCGGCAAAGAAACCTGCAGCGCAGAAAAAGCCCGCCAGCAAGACGAAGCCTGCTGGCACGAGGAAACCGGCCACAAGAAAGGCCACGGCAAAGCCGCGCAACGCTCGCGCCAAGGCCGCGAAAACATCATCGAAAACAAAGGCTTCAGCCAAGAAGACTTAGACGCCGCTTCGGCGCGCACCACCTCGGCGAGCACAGGACCCCAGACATAAGAAAACCGGCGGGAAATTTCATTCCCGCCGGTTTTTGATGTTCTCGTGTTGCGACTCTGGAGCGAAATCAGTTTTCGAGGAATTGAGATTTCGCTCCAGCTTTTCTTGACGCACGATTTATCCGAAAACCGGCTCCCACTTTTCGGATCGTGCTCTACACGGTCACGTTGCCGGAAGATCCGCCATTGTCGCCATCGTCGAGGATCACCTTGACCACATCGCCGGCGCCGATGCCATGCAGCGTCGCGATCTTGGTGAAGGCGTCGCCGTTGCCAGCCGTGTCGACCTCGAGGCTCGCTGCATCCTTGCCGTCTTCGGCAACGACGCGGACGAAGTTCTCCAGATTGTCGGCCACGTCGGCACCGTCCGCAGCACCGTCGAGCAACGCGCTGATGTCGACCATGTCGCCGTCCTCGAACGAGTAGTCGGTGATGATGTCGGCGATATCGATGTCCTCCAGCACAAAGGTGTCCGCGCCCTCGCCGCCGGTGAGCGTGTTCTCGCCCGCCCCGCCCATGAGGATGTCGTCGCCCGCGCCACCGATGAGAATATCGTCGCCGTCGCCACCTATGAGGACGTCGTCGCCGTCGGTCCCGACGAGAACGTCGTTACCATCCGTGCCGACGATCTGCTGACCGACCAGGAGCTCGGCGCTCGCGGTGCCGGTACCGGACCCGTCCGCATCCACCTCGACCTCGCCGTCGATGGTTTCGTCGTCCTCGAAAGTCGCCGAGAAGCGCACCCGTCCGGCCTCGATGACCGGGCCGGTGTCAACCGTTTCGTCGGTCTCGAAGTTGACCCGGATGCTGTCGCCTTCGGTGATGACCTGATCCGGCAGGATGAGCGTGACGGTGTCTTCGTCAGCGCCGTCCTCGACCGTCACATCGACCTCGATCTCCTCACCCGACGCGAGCGTCACGGTGATCTGATCCGGATCGATCGCGGCATTCGCCGGCAGCGTGAACGACAGGGCCGAGATGAACTCCGACGTCAGCGCCGCGGCAATGAAGGTGAACATCAGGTTGCCGTTGCTTACATTCGCCTCGACCGAGCGGGTCGCGGTGATGTTCGTATGCGTCACCACATTGGCCAGCAACTGGTCAAGCACCTCCTTCGGCGGATCGACCGCATCGATGTCAAAGTCCACGTTTCCGAAGAAGTTGTCTTCGTCGAGGATGACCGTTGCGCTTGTTCCGTTCCAGTAAATGAGATCTCCGTCCTTGAAAGTCGGAATACCGTCGCCTGTGATCGACTCACTCTCATCCGTAGAGAATATGATCTCGTTGTTTCCGAGCACATGCACAGCATCGATATCAGCGTCGCCGGAGAATCCGCCACCGATCGAGAAACCGGAGCTCTCATCAAAGAACTCGTCCGAGCTTGTGCCGTCCCAGGTGAACAAATCACCGTCGGAGTAAACCGCATTTATGCCAGGTTGAACGACCGTAGAGCTGCCCGAAGTGGACAACACCAAGTTCTGAACCCCGTTGATTTCGATAACACTGACAGCGTCAACGTTTTCAGTATTCTCGAACACCGAGCTTCCTTCGAAAATGATCGTTGCACCGCCAACGTCCACATCCCAGAGAGCGACATCGCCCGCCCGAACGCGTACGGCACCGCCTGAACCATCATCGACGTCGTCAGTCTGCGAAGTCGAGAAGAGGAAATCCCCCGCCGAGACAGATTGGCCGAAGAAGGTACCGTCCGCTGTGAAGATGTGAAGACCGTCAATACCCTCGGTGCCGAGTCCGTTGTTTGCACCGCCATCGTCATCGAACTCATTCTCGTCGAACAGCTCTGTGAGTGACGGGCCATCCCACTCGATGACATCGCCGTCCTGGAATGGCGTTCCATTGAGCGTATGGTTATCCCTGAAGGAGAATGTGACAACCGGCTTCTGAGCTGGAGCCTCGGCGACGTCCGTCACGTCCACTCTGATGAGCTGGGTATCCGTCAGATTTCCGTCCGATGCCTGAATCTGGAACTGATATCTGTTGTCGCCGTCAGTGCCACCGATGTCGGTCGGATTCTCGAAATCGGGCGGTGAAATGAACTCAATCACACCGTCGGAGTCGATGGTGAACTTGCTCGAATCGTCATTCGGATTGCTGATAATCGAGTAGGTGATGTCGTCACCATTGGCATCCGTCGCATCCACGTCAAAAACAAATGTCGTGTTTTCCGGCACGGAGTACGTTTCCCGTCCGCCACCGGGTATAACCGGCGCGACGTTGTCGATGATGTTGGCTTCACCGGTGCCACCGAAGCCACCATCAGGTGCGTTCCCGGTGTCGATGGTTGCAATGCCACCGGTAACTTCACCAATCTGCACCCGGAACGCCTCCACATCCTGATCGTTGCCGCCTATGACGGTATCGATGCGAACAAGGATCGACGTCTGACCGGCTGCGATCGTGACTTCGTCAAGGCCGGCGCCCGTCGCCGGAACCCAGCTGGTTCCATTGAAGAACTCGAAACCGCTTGTTTCGTAGTCCGAAGCGCCTTCTGTCGAAGGATCATTGCCACCCACGGAGCCAGAGCCGGAGTCATTGTCCAACGTGTCGAGGCGCACGGTGACATTCTCCGTGGCGACCTTGTCGAGCTTGACCTGGAAGTAGACCGGGTCCCCCTCCTGGACCTCGTCGAACAACGGTGCGGCAACACTGGCAAGAGCCTGTGACGTCGTACCGTTGCTGATCGACACTTCCGGCGGAATGTCATCGTTCAGGATCGTGGCCGTGCCGTCATCGCTCGGGTTGAGAGTATCCGACGACGTCGCCGTCAGGACGAACGTCTCGTCCAGCTCGATCTTGCTGTCCTCATTGGTCGAGACCTTCACGAGAACGCTCGTGTCTCCAGTCGGAATAACGATGGTGTTGCCGGCAACAGGACTGAAGTTCGAGCCGCTATCGAACGAGACCATAAGGCTGTTCTCGTTGTAGTCGTTGTCACCCAGACTGTTTTCCGCCGTGCCATCCATAAGTGCGAGGTTCACGGTGACGTCAGTCGATGCAGCCTCCGAAAGCGTGATCTCGAAGACCGCATCTTCGCCTTCCTGCACCTCGACATTGTTTACAGCGATGCGCGGCGGCGCGTTGATCACATCGATCGTCAATGTAGCGGTGGATTCGTCACCATCACCGTCCACGATCGTGTAGTCGAACTTGTCCCACTCGGTCTTGTCGACCTCGGACGCGACATAGGTGAAGTCGCCGGCTGAGTTCGAGCCGTTGTCGGCGAAATAGAACGTGAGCTTACCGCCAATCGCGGTCTTCACGCTTAGCTCGCTGCCATCGAAAACAGACTGGGTGTTTTCGTTGGTTATCTCGTCAGCGACAGCATCGTAGGTGAACGTCGTGAAAACATCCGGATTAGCTCCGGTCTGAACCACGATCGACACGATACCACCCAAGCCATCCGCACCCGGCACATCGTTATCAAGCACGTTGCCACTGATGACGCTCGGCGAGATTGAGCCAATCAGTTCGTCCGACAAGTCGGTGATGTCGGTGACGAGAATGACATTCTCATCCAACGCTGCGTCGGCGTTGTCGTCAGCATCAAAGGTGCTGGCAACCTCGCCCGGTTTCCACGCAATCGGCTCCAGTTCACCGATATCGCCCGCACTCAGGCCGCCAAAGCCGAAAGCGAAGGATTCATCGAAATTGTTGTTACTGAGGAAGTTGATCCACGCTGTTTCCTCGCCTGTTCCGGTGTCCGTGTCATCCTCATCGATGCCGTCGGAACCCGTCCCGTTCGTCTGGTTCGGTTCACCATCCGACAGGAACATGGAGACGAGCTTGTCGCCGCCTGCAGGAGGCGCGGCGAAGTTGTCGGTCACCGCCTCCACAGCCGCGTCATAGTCTGTCGATCCATCAGCCGAAAAGCCGTTGATGACGGCCAGCGCGTCGGCAAGGTTCGTGTACCAGCCGCCGTTAACGCCGGAGTCATGGAACTCCGCATCGCTCGCAAAGGAGACGATAAACACGGAATTCACGGTGCCGCTGTTGAACAGGTCTTCAACAGCAGCCTGAACAACCTCAAGCCGTGAGTCGAAGCCACCGGGACCATCGGGATCGCTACCGTTCTGGCCGTTACCTTCAGGACCCATACTGCCGGAGCGGTCAACAATCAGGACCACATCGGAAAGTTCGGTTGCGGGCTCCGGCACCTCGAACTTGTCCTTCTTCGCCGTCGGCACGTCGTCGACGACCTCGATGTCGAGGCTGGCCTCGGCAAAGTCGCCGTCCGTGTCGGTTGCCTTGACCGCAAGGTTCTCAAAGACACTGTCCTCGCCGGCATTGGAGTGATCGAGCGTGTTGCCGGTGAGCGTGTACTTGTAGCTGACCTCCCCTGTTCCGGCGTCGTAGCCTGTGATCTCGAGCGTGCCGTACTGGGTTCCGGAAACGGTGAGCGGTGTCGAGTTCAGCAACTGATCCTCGGTGAAACTCGACGAACCGATTTCGAGCGTCTGCAATCCGTCAGGCGCGTCGACCGTGAAGGATCCGGTCTGCATGACCGATCCCGTCTGGTCCGAACCGTCGGGCGACAGGTCGTCTTCGTCGACGGTTTCTTCACCACCGTTGACGTCCAGCCCTGAAAGCGTGACGGGATCATCGCCGACGAGCTTGAACTGGAACATGCCCATGTCCGTGTCGCCGTCGCCGTCGGTGGCGTTGTAACCGAAGGTCAGGACAAACGGATTCTGGTCCGTACCGCCTTGGTCGACGGTCGCGAATTGCGTGAACGTCGCCTGTCCGTTGGCCTGCAACGCAACCGTGAAGACCGGATCGTTTTCGTCGGTCGTATACGCGGTGAGCGTTGTACCGTCGAACGCGTATTGCAGTGCCACGCCACCCGACGAAAGGCCTTCGCCCAGCAGGTCAGTGCTTGGATCCTTCATGGCGAATCCACCGCCTGTGGCCGGTCCGTCCGTGCCGAACGAAACGGCGGACATTCCATTCCCATCGACATCCGTCAGGTCGATGGTCTCAGAGATCGAGTTGTTGCCGTCCAGATCGTTCTCGTCCAGCGAGGCCATCGCCATGACCGAGTCGTCGACAACCGGCCCGTCATCGTCGAACGCGATTGCGGCGGTCTCGTTGGTGCTGGTCTCGTCCGCCAGCACGAAGTCGGCGGACGCGGTGTCGGTGTCGTCGTCGCCG
>JANQLP010000155.1 GCA_028280515.1 Hyphomicrobiales bacterium | reverse complement strand
CTTCATCGGGGCGATTGAGCGCACGGGGAACCGCCTGCCCGATCCGGTGTTCCTCTTTGTCTGGCTGATCGGCATTCTGATGGCCGTTTCGGTGGTGGCTTCCCTCGCCGGGCTCTCGGCCATTCATCCCGTTACCAACGACCCGGTGAACGCGCAGAGTCTGCTGTCGGCGGAGAACCTGCGCCGCCTGCTCACCGAGATGCCGACCACCTTCACCCATTTCCACCCGCTGGGGTACACGCTGGTGGTCATGCTGGGGGCCGGTGTGGCGGAGCGCACGGGCTTTCTGGGTGCAGCCATGCGCGCGAGTGTCGCCGATGCGCCGAAGGCGCTGCTGACACCCGTCATCGTCGGCGTCGGCATGATCGGCAATCTTGCCATGGACGCCGCCTATGTGGTGCTCATTCCCTTGGCCGGTGTGATCTTTGCCGCCGCCGGGCGCCATCCGGTGGCCGGCATCGCCGGGGCCTTTGCCGGCGTTTCGGGCGGCTTTTCCGCCAACCTGTTTCCGGGCCAGCTCGACGCGCTGCTGTTCGGTATCACCGAAGCGGGCGCGGAGATCCTCGATCCGGAATGGAACGCCAACATCGCCGGCAACTGGTATCTGCTGATGGCGCTGTTCTTCGTCTATCTCCCGGTCATCTGGTACATCACCGACCGGCAGCTGGAGCCGCGCCTGGGCAAATGGAAAGGCGGCACAGTGGCCGACACGGACCAGCCCATTCAGGGCCCGCTGTCGGACGCAGAACGCCGGGGCCTCAAATGGGGTCTGCTCACCATCCTCGCCGTGGTGCTCGTGTGGGTGGTGTTCACCATCGGGCCCGGCACACCGCTGATCGATGAAGAGGTGCGGCCCGAGGCGCGGCTGAACCCGCTCTACCAGTCGCTGGTCGCCGGGTTCTTCTTCGTGTTTCTGCTCGCGGGGTGGGTCTACGGCGCGAAGACCGGCGTCATCGCGAGCCACCGCGATCTCGTCAAGCTGATGACCGCGTCCATGGCCGAGATGGGCTACTATCTGGTGCTCGCCTTCGCCGCCGCCCACTTCGTGGTCATGTTCGTGTGGTCGAACCTGGGGCTCATCCTCGCCATCGACGGCGCGGAGTTCCTGCGCTGGACCAACATGCCGGGACCGCTGCTGCTTGCCGGCCTGACGATCCTCTCCGGCGTCATCAACCTGTTCGTGGGTTCCGCGTCGGCCAAGTGGGCGCTGCTCGCACCCATCCTCGTGCCCATGCTGATGCTCCTCAACATCAGCCCGGAAACGGCGACCGCGGCCTACCGCATCGGCGACTCCGCCACCAACATCATCACGCCGCTGATGGTCTACTTCCCGCTGATCTTGATCTTCTGCCAGCGCTGGGACAAGGACTTCGGCATCGGCAGCCTGATGGCGGTGATGATTCCCTACTCCATCTGGCTGATGATCGCCGGTATTGCGATTATCGTCGGCTGGACGGCGCTTGATTTGCCGCTCGGGCCCGGCGCCACGGTCGGCTTCACGCTGCAGGGGCAGTAGCGGACGAAACGGTCACCCGGCCCACACCTCCCTCAGGAAGCGGAACCAGTTGCGGCCCATCACCTTCTCGATCCGCTCCGAGGGCCAGTTGCGCTTTTCCATCGCTTCGATCATTGCCGGATATTTCGTCAGGTTCTCGAACCCGATCGCAGGTTTGCTCACCGTGCCCTGGCCCGGAACGCGCATAGCGTTGACGCCTTTGTCGCGGCGCAGCCAGTCGAACCAGTCGGCATCGTGGCCTTGGGTGAAATCGGTGCCGATGCCCATATTGTCCTCGCCGATCACGCCAATCACGTATTCCATCGCCTCGACGCAATCCTCCAGCGTCGTCTCATCTCCCTTGGGCATGAAACGGGGATAAGGTGCGAAGCCGACGAACCCGCCCTTGCCGACAATGAACTTCAGTTCTTCGTCCGACTTGTTGCGCGGATAGTCGAGCAGCGCCGCGGGGCTGCAATGGGTGTAGGCGACGGGCTGTTCGGAGATCTTGATGGTCTCGCGGCTGGTGACGGGCCCCACATGGGACAGGTCGATCAGGATGCGGAGCTCGTTCAGTTTGGCAATCAGGTCGCGGCCGAAATCCGTCACGCCGCCGTCGCGCGTCTCCCAGCAGCCGCTGCCGGCATAGTTCTGGTTGTTGTAGGTGAATTGCGCGATCCTCACGCCCAGTTCGTGAAACAGGGGCAGCAGGTCGATCCGGTCCTCGATGGCCGAGGTGTTCTGCCAGCCGAGAATGACGCCGACCCTGCCCTGCGCGTGCGCGGTCTCAATGTCATCAGCGGAGTAGACCTGCAGGATGAGGTCGTCGTTCTCCTTCAGCCATGTTTTCCACGCGGCGATGTTCTCCATCGTCTCGCGGAACCCCTCCCACACCGAGCAAGTGCAGTTGGCTGCGGTCAGGCCGCCGCGCTGCATGTCGGCGAAAACCTCACGGCTCCATTTCGAGATCACCAGCCCGTCGATGATCATTGGGCCCCTGTTCGCCATGACGGTCTCCTCACGCGTGCGCTGGGCGCACGAAACGTTGCTCCAGCACTTCCGTGCCCCACCGGGCGCCCGGCCGCTCCTCAACGAGGGTGAAGCCCGCGCGCTCATAGAGCCGGCGCGCCGCGTTCAGCCCCTTGAAGGTCCACAGGTGAGTTTCGTCGAAGCCCTGCCTGTCGACGAAGTCCATTGCCGCCGAGATCAGCATGTGTCCGGCCCCGCAGCCCTGCACGCGCTCGTCGACGATGAACCAGCGCAGATGAGCCTGGCCCTCCTCCAGGTCGTCGCCGTCGATGGAGACCGACCCGACCAGCTCGTTTCCCATATGCACCGACCAGACCGCGTTGCACGGACGGTCGATGCGCCCGAGAAACCCGGCCATTTCGCCGGCCACCTTGCGTTCGAACACGGGTCCGAAACCGTGGTGCCGCGCGTAGAAGCGGGCATGCATCTCTGTGACCCGTCCGAGCAGCGCAGGCGTGTAGCCTTCGATGAGTTCAATGTTCGTGTTCAGGTCTGACGTTTCACTGTCGCCGCGCACAGCCAGGGCGTCAGCATAAGCCGACAGCCCGTCCCGAATGACGCCGCGCGCCTTGGATGGGAGGGCGTCCAAGGCCGAACGCACCTGATTGCGCCCGAACGCCTCGATCTGGCGGAAGACACGCCGCCCCTCACCGGTCAGATGCAGATCATGCTGACGCGCGTCCGAAGCGGACGGCTCCGTGCGGACCAGTCCGCGCTGGATCAGGTTTTTGATCAATCGGCTGACGGTGGACTTCTCCAGCCGCAGGAGGAGCGCGAGGTCCTTGGCGCTGATCGCCGGGCGCGCGCCGATTTCGATGATCGCGTGCACGCCGGACGCTGAGAGGTCCGTGTCGGCGAGATGAGCGTTCATGAAGCCCAGTTCGCGGACGATCATCCGCGATGCGGAGCGAATGGCGTCAACTTCGGATGTGGGAATCTGCTGCATAATAGTTGTATAATACAACTAAATATGGTCGCCTGTCCAATCGTGTGAGTTGCCTCTCCGTCACGCCGTCGCCAGCGTTCACCCCAGCGTCTCGGTAACGGCGGCGGCGAAGGCCCGCACCTCCGGCGGCTTGCCGGCGGTGAGGCCGAACAGATAGTTCTTCATCTCAGGCAATGGCGGCAGTCCGGCGCTCACGTCTCTCAGTTCGGCCCCGAGGTTTTCGACGGGCAATACGGAGAGCGCCAGTCCGGATTTGACGGCGCATTCCAGTCCCGCCCGGCTCGGACTCTCATAGGCGCGCCGGTACGCGATGCCGTGTTCCTCCAGCGCCGCGATCGCCGCATCGCGGTAGATGCACTCCGGGCCGAACAGCGCCACGGGCAACGGTCTCACATCCGCGATATCGCTGTCATGTGCGCCGACCCAGACGAGCGGCGTTGTCTTCACCAGCCTGCCGCCGCTTCTGCCGCATCGCTGCGTCACGAAGGCGAGATCCGCATCACCCCCTTCAAGCGCCTCGAGCGCGCCGCGGCTCGCCATGCAGAGCAGCTCGATCTCAACAAGAGGATGCGCACGCGCAAACCGTTCAAGCACCGCCGGAACGAAACGAATGGCCATGTCTGTCGTGGCCAGCCGGACGCGGCCCGACACCCCCTCATGACCCAGCTCGGCCAGCGTCTCATCCGTGAGCCGCAACACGCGCCGCGCATAGCGCAGGGCGATCTCCCCATCGCGGGTCAGCTCGACCCTGCGGTTGGTGCGCTCGAACAGGCGGACCTGCATGATGTCCTCGAGCCGCTTGATCTGCATGCTGACGGCGGACTGCACGCAGTTGAGCTTTTCCGCCGCCCGGGTGAAGTGGCGCGTTTCCGCCACCACCGTAAGCGTTCGCAGAAGTGCGGTGTCGATTTCCTGAAGGCCGTTATTCATCGATAATCGTGATGCAATTATCATTTTAATTCGTTTTAACGATAAATCGGCGCGCCATATCCTGCAAGGCGGAACGACCGGATTCGGCTTCAGGAGACCCTCATCACATGGCCCGCCCCCTTTTCCTCGTCCTCGTCTGCGCCGGCATGGTGCTCGGCATCTCGCTGGGTTTTCGCCAGGCTCTCGGCCTGTTTCTGACACCGATCACCGCCGAGGCCGGCGTTGGCCGGGAGACTTTCGCGCTTGGCATGGGCCTCATGAACCTCGTCTGGGGGTTTGGCGCTCCGTTCGCGGGCGCCGTCACCGACCGCTACGGTGCGGGCTGGGTAACCGTCGTCGGCGCGGTGCTCTACGCCGCAGGCCTTGCGGTCCTGACGGTCTCCGGCGATGGCGGTCAAATGATCGCCGGCGGCGTTCTGGTCGGTCTGGGCTTGAGTGCCACCGGATTCACGGTTGTGCTCGGAACTGTCGGACGCGTCGTTCCCGCGGCGCAACGCAGCGCGGCGCTTGGGCTCGTCGCGGCCGGAGGCTCCGTCGGTCAGTTCATGGCGTTGCCTTACACCTACGCGCTGATCGCGGGTTTCGGCTGGTCCTTTGCGCTGCTGGCGCTTGCCGCATCGGCGCTCATCATGGCGCCTTTGGCCTATGGCCTTGCGGAAAAGCCCGCTCCGGCTCCGAACGCCCCGCGCCAGAAAATGAGCGCGGCGTTCTCCGAAGCGCTGGGTGTTCCCAGTTACTGGCTGCTGAACGCGGGCTTTTTCGTCTGCGGTTTCCATCTCGCTTTCATCGGCGTTCATTTCCCGGCTTTCCTGCAGGATGAAGGCTTCGGGCCGGGGCTTGCCACGGTGGCCCTCTCGGTCGTCGGACTTGCCAACATCGTCGGAAGCTATGGCTTCGGCGTGCTCGGCGGCCACTACTCGAAGAAGAACCTCCTGAGCCTGCTTTATCTCGGTCGGGCCGCCGCGATTTTGCTGTTCATCGCACTTCCCATCACGGACCTCACCGTTCTTCTGTTCAGCGGGGTGATGGGGCTTTTGTGGCTTGGTACCGTTCCCCTGACGAGCGGACTGGTTGCAGAGATGTTCGGCACCCGCTACATGGCGATGCTGTTCGGGCTCGTCTTTCTCGGCCACCAGTTCGGCGGCTTCCTGGGCGCCTGGCTCGGCGGCGTGGCCTTCGACACGCTCGGAACCTACGACGCCATGTGGTGGATCAGCATCGCACTCGGCGTCATCTCGGCCTTGCTTCACTGGCCCATCGCCGAGCGGCCCTCGGGCGCGGTGGCCGCCTCGTGAGCGCGCGCCTCAGCCCGCCTCCTCCGGCACCTCGTCGCAGCCGATCATCCATTTGACTCCGAACCGGTCGGTCAGCGTGCCGAATCCCTTGCTCCAGAAAGTCGGGGCGTAGGGCATCTGGATTTCGCCGCCGTCGGCCAGTGTGTCAAACGCCGCCTTGCCCGCGTCAACGGTTGGCAGGCTCACCATCACCGACGCGCCTGCCATAGCCGGGCTCTCGCCCGTCACATTATCAGAGGCCATCAGATACCCGTCGCCGATCTTGATGCGCGCATGCATGACCCAGTCCTTGCGGTCCTCCGGAACATCGAAATCGGGCGGCATGTCGGAGCCCAGCATCTTCTCCATGGTCTCACCACCGAAAATCTCCACATAAGACGCGATGGCCTCCGCGCATTCGCCATTGAAAAACAGATAAGGTGTCGGAGTCATTGGTACTTCTCCCATCGTCGAAAGGCGCTAAATCGATCAACGCGCTACGGACCACGGCAAAATGACGCCAGTGTGTCGTCGGCCCGGCGTCGACAGCCCTCTTGCAATGGCGCGTGGTTTCGCCATCATCGCCACAAAGACACGCAGGATAGTAAAGATGACCCCCAAGAACGTGGTCGGGGCGTGGATCGAAGCCTTCAACGCGGCGGACGTCGACACCCTTGTGAAACTCTATGCGCCCCATGCGGTAAACGATCAGGTCGTTTTCGCAGAGCCCCTGCGCGGGCGCGAGGCGATCCGCAGCATGTTCGAAATCGAGTTCGGGCGGGCGCAAATGACCTGCATCGAAGAGCGGCTCTACGAGTGCGGCGACACGGCCATTCTGCAGTGGCGTGACCCGAAGGGATTGCGCGGCTGCGGCTTCTTTCAGGTCAAGGACGGCCAGATCGTGCACCAGACGGGATATTTCGACCAGCTCTCCTTCTTCCGCCTGCAGGGCATTCCTGTCCCTGAAACCTATCTGGAGACGTAACCGTAAAACGCCGAGCGCCGACGCCTCGGGCCGACGTCCGCAGATGGCTGTTTGACAATTTTTTGCCTAACGCCCATACAGGCGTATTCGGAATTGTACTCTGCCTTGCTGCACTGGTTGTTGTGGACTCAAAACCCGCAGACAGCCCCACTCAAGACATCGTCAACTTCGGATGACACCCGCGCGAGGATCGCTGCGGGCTTAAACGCATTCTGCTCTCACTCAAGGAGTTCATGATGGCCACAGGCACAGTCAAATTCTTCAACACACAACGCGGCTACGGCTTTATCGAGCCCGATGACGGCGGCAAGGACGTTTTCGTCCATGTGACTGCCGTAGAAAAAGCCGGCATGCCGCCGCTGGAGGAAGGTCAGAAGATCTCATACGAGGTCCAGGCTGACGAACGCTCCGGCAAGTCTTCCGCGGTCAACCTCGCGCAAGCTTGAGGCTGCGGTCCGGCGCCGTTCGCCGACACGAACCACATGCGCGCGGCAGGGCACGCGTCCTCCCGCGCTTAACTCCATTAGCCGACAGGAGAAGGACCCTGCGAGTTCTCGTCCGTGACAACAATGTCGAACAGGCCCTCCGGGTCCTGAAAAAGAAGCTCCAGCGCGAAGGCGTGTTCCGCGAAATGAAACGCCGCCGCGCCTATGAAAAGCCATCCGAGCGCAGGGCGCGGGAAGCCGCCGAAGCAATCCGGCGCGCCAAGAAACTGGCCCGCAAACAGGCGCAGCGCGAGGCCGGCGTCACGCGATCGCGTGGGCGGGGCAGCCGCTAGAGGGCGGCAACCGCACGGATGATCAGTTCGACCCGGATGCCCCATAGCGGCGCCGCGTCGCAACACGACGCGCGAACGCTTGCCCAAAATCTTGCCCCATATCGCGGCGCTGACGCCATGCGTAGCCTGTTCGAGCTGGCAATTACGCTTGTGCCTTTCGCCCTCCTCTGGCTGGCGATGTGGCTCACGCTCGGCCTCGGGTACTGGTTCACGCTGATCCTGGCGGTTCCAGCGGCCGGATTACTCGTCCGCCTGTTTCTCATCCAGCACGACTGCGGCCATGGCGCATTCTTTCGCCGGCGGCGGACGAACGACTGGACCGGGCGCGTCCTCGGCGTGCTGACACTAACGCCCTACGACTACTGGAAACGGTCACACGCCATTCATCACGCAACGTCAGGAAACCTCGACCGGCGCGGCATCGGGGATATTGATACCCTCACGGTGCGCGAGTATCTCGCCCTGCCCTGGAGACGGCGCCTGGCATATCGGCTTTATCGCAACCCGCTTGTGTTGTTTGGTATCGGTCCGGCCTATCTGTTTGCCTTGCAGTTCCGTCTGCCGGTCGGCTTCATGCGGGAGGGCTGGCGACCCTGGATCAGCCCGATGGCAACAAACGCCGCGATCGCAGCCGTCGCCGCACTGATGATCTGGGCCGTGGGTATCGCCGACTTCCTCGCAGTGCATGTGCCGATCGCCCTGCTCGCCGCTTCGATCGGTGTCTGGCTGTTCTATGTGCAACATCAATTCGACGAGACCGCCTGGGCCACGGACCGAGCCTGGAATGTCCATGATTTTGCCCTGCACGGCAGTTCTCACTACGACCTGCCGGGAATCCTCAAATGGTTCACCGCCAACATCGGCGTGCACCATGTTCATCATCTGTGCAGCCGAATTCCGTTCTACCGCCTGCCTCGGGTGCTGGGCGATCACCCCGAGCTTGCCGCCGTTGGGCGGATCACAATGTTCGACAGCCTGAAGTGCGTCCGCCTCACTCTGTGGGACGAGACAGCGCAGCGTCTCATTTCCTTCGCCGATCTCAGGCAGCAGTTGAGGGGTGCGGCGTGAGGACCCTCCGGTGCCGCTCTAATGTGCCGCGCCGTCGAACACTTCGTTCCGGTCAAATGACCGGCGCAGTTTAAGGTACGCGTCGCGGTCGAGTTTCGGCGGTGCCGACGCAATGACGGCCCGCGCTTCGGTCGCCTCGTCATACAGCAGGTCGACGGCCAGCATGGCCATGGATTTTGCCGGGTTCACCGCCGCCAGCGTGTGGTCGCGGACATAATACTCCCGGCTGTGCGGCGCGCCTTCGGTGCCACCGCTGCGCGGATGAACCACCGGCATCAGCATGCTGAGGTCGCCGACGTCCGTAGAGCCGGACTGGTGGCGCGCTCCGCCCATATTGTCTGCGCCCACGACCTCGGCGCAGTTTGCGTATTGCAGCTCGATCAGCCGCTGGTCCGGATTGTTGGGCATGTAGCCCGAAACGGTCTCGATCTCGACTCGCGCGCCTACGGCAAGCGCGCCCGCACGCATGCTGCGGTCGACCGTTTCACTTGCCTCGCGCATCGCCTCGACGGTGCGGGCCCGCACCATGGTCTCAATGCGTACGTCCGACGGCACGGAACTCGTGGCGTCCCCGCCCTTGGTGATGATCGGGCTGATGCGAACAAGATCGTTCTCATGGAACTTCTCACGCTGGGCATCGATCGCGGAGATGGCGATGGTCGCGGCCTTGAGCGCGTTGATGCCCTTATGCGCGAAACTGCCCGCGTGCGCCGCCACGCCGCTGAACCGGATACGCTTCACCAGGGCCCCGTTATGGGTGTCGCCAACGCTTGCGTGGCTGTCGTCCAGGCCGTGCGGCGTGTGCGTAATCGTCACCATGTCGATGTCGTCGAATGCGCCAAGGCGGATGAGCTCCGGCTTTCCGATGACGAATTCAAGTTCGCCCTTTTCCTTCAGCTCCAGTCGTTCACCGATCTGGATGCACTCCTCCGCCGGTACGGCGAACAACACCACATCGCCGTCGAGATGGTGCATCACCGCCTGCAGGCCGAGCCCCGCCCCGATCATCGAGGCGATCTGCGCGTTGTGGCCGCAACCATGGGCGGCCCCCGTATCCGGATCGGCAACCGGGCTGTCCGGCGTGATGATCGAATCGAGCTCGCCCAGAATGCCCACTGTCGGCCCGGCCTTTCGGCCCCTCATCCGCGCCTTCACCCCGGTCCGGGCAAGCTCGGGCGTGAAGGCCAGCCCCATTTCCCCGAACTTCTTCTGCACCACTTCAGAGGTCCGGGCTTCGAAGAACCCGGTCTCGGGATGCGCCAAGATGTCGGTGCTGATGTCGATGATCTCGCCGGCGCGCCGGTCGATTTCCGCCTTCACCTGTGCCTTGAGGTCTTCTTTTGAAAGCGACATGGGTGGACTCCGGATTGAAATGCATGGCCCGCGGTCAGCATTCCTCCTAGAGCACCTCCTCAACCAAGGACAAGCGAAAACGCACCGTGTGTGTGAATTGCACCGTCAGGCGTAGGCCGGTTCTCCATGCGTCCGACGGCGTTATCCAATTCTCTATTGTGTCGCGTATCAGCCGGTCATTTCCCCGATGCTATTGCCGCGTCTTCCGGACGGTTCTCGAGGGCGCGCAGCTTCAGCATCGCCCAGATGCCATAAAGCGGTCCGGCGGCAAGAACGGACAGTGTCACCGGCCAGCCGAATGCCTCGACCCCGAAGGGGAAAAGCTGAACCGTTGCAATCGTCAGCCCGAAGCCCAGGGCCGTCTGCAGCGTGAGCAGGCTTCCTGAAACCTCCGGCGGCGACGCGTCGGCGACCAAAGCGGAAAACTGGGCAGAATCCGGTACGACGCTCAGCCCCCAGATGATCGCGAGCGTAAATGTGAGCCACGGCGGTCCGCCGAACGACCAGGCGACGAGAAGCGCCGACGCCGCACTGACGGCCATGGCGGCAGCCGCCATTTCCGCTTTGCCCCAGCGGTCCCCGATCACGCCGGCGGCGACGCAGGCAAAGCCGCCGAGGCCGATCGCGCAGAACGCGGTGAACTTGCCCAACTCCGTGGCTTCGGGTTCGGCCATGGACACCGCGTAGGACGCCGAGGCCGCCGCCGCGATCCACGCCCACATGGCATAGAGCTCCCACATGTGTCCGAGGTAGCCGAGATAGGCCAGGCGGACGCGCCGGTTGGTCCAGGCGATCAGGATCGCGCGCGGATCGAACGCGGCCGCGGCCTGATGATAGGGCCCGAGCCGGACGAACAGGCAGAGCAGTCCGGCGAATGCCGAAGCCAGGGACGCCCACACGACGATTGCCCGCCAGTCGCCGCCGCCGAAGAACGCCATCAGGAAGGGCGATGCCGAGCCGAGGGTGAGAGCACCGACCAGCAGGCCGACGAGAAACGCGCGATCCCGTGCGCTCCACCCCACCGCGATCTTCATTCCGACGGGATACACACCGGCCAGCAACGCCCCGGTTGCGAAGCGGACGGCGATCGCGGCAATGCTGCCCGGCGGAACGACGATCAGGAGGGCGTTCACCGCCGCCGCGCCGATGGCCGTTATGGCGAAGACGTGGCGGGGGTCATGGCGGTCCGCGAACCCGAATATGGCGGAAACGAGCGCCCCGACCACGAAACCGGCCTGCACCGCGCTCGACAGCGCCGCCTGGCGGCCCGCGCCCATGTCTGCTTCCCGCAGCATGTCCGGCAGGATCGCAGCGGAAACGAACCAAAGGCTCATGGCGGCGAGCTCGGCAATCACCAGCAGCGATATCGATCGGAATTTCATGATCGAGTTCTTATTCCATGAACGGGACCAACGCCAAAACCTTCCATCTGTTTGTTCGGACCGTTCCCGTCGCGGTGCGCCGCGATAATGTGGTCGGCAATCGCTCGCGCCACGTCAGCCGCATGTGTTACCGGCCCCATATGGCCCGCGCCGGCGACCACCGTGAGCCGGCTTTGGAACATGGTTTGCGCCAGCAGTTCGGCAATGAGGCGCGTTGGTCGCGGCGCCTTCTCGCCGCGCAGAATGTGCACGGGGACCGCGAGACCGAGATAATCTTCCAAAGGTGTGGGTTCTTCCAGGAGCGCCCGGAAATCCAGTGGCAATTTGGGCGCGAGTGCGATCAGCGCACCTTGCGTGTTCTCCCGCATCGCGTCCCAAGAGTCCGGACCGTTCCAGTAGTTGACGAAATGCGCGACGGCACTCCGGTAATCGCCGGTCAGCACGCCTTCGTGCACCAACTCGACAACATTCGAAATCTCAAAATGCGCATCGGCGCCTTCGCCCCCCATTTCCAGGAGCAGGTGGAATGCAGACGGCTCATAGAGCGTCAGCATCCGGATGCGACCAGGCCGTGTCAGGGCAACCTTCATGGCCACGCCGCCGCCATAGGAGTGGCCCACCAGATAGATGTCCGCATTGCACGCATCGATGAGCGAGATGGCGTGGGCCGCTTCGTCGGCAAGCGTAAAGGCGTGTGCGCCCGTCCACGGGCCAACGCTTTCGGTGCCGAAGTAGTCGGGCACATGAAAATCGAAGCCCTTTCCGAGCACGTTACTCAGCGTATCGAACTGGCCGGCGCCGCCGCCGGAACAGCGCAGCGCGATCACTTTCGGACGTGGGGCCCGTACATCTCTTGAGGTCAGATTCATGGCTGTTGCAACTGTTGACGTTCGGGAACCGGCCAAGTGATGAAAGGTCTGGCGCCTACGAGTCGACCCGCGCATTGGCCTCTTCGAAAAGGCGCATGTTCTTTTCGACGTCGTACGGTTGTTCAGTGAGGTCTTCCGGCTCCCACTCGCTTCTGTGCGCTTCGAAAAAGTCGCCGCCATACACATGCAGCGCGCCCGTGAACACGCCGGTCGGATTCGTCACCGAATGGATAATGTCCTTGCCAAGCGGTGCCGCATCGCATGGCGCAAGAGACCTGGCGCCTGCAGCCTCGATGCGCCCTTTCGGATCATCAGGAATACGGCGCCAGAAGATGTTGTCCTCACGGCCGGCATAGACGCCGATGACCGCCCACATATTGTGGTTGTGCGGCATCAGCGTCATGCGGGGCGCCCAGATGACATTGAGGATCGTCAAATCAGGCGTGTGGAGAAGACGCTGTACGCCTCCGACGGTCGGCGCGCCGAGCGTATCAATCAGCCGGACCGGGTCCGAAACGGCGCGGGCCACCGTTTCGCGAATGGCCTTGTGGGTCTCATCTTCCGCCAGCGCCGCGCGGCAGTCTTCCACGAATCTCTCGAGCTGAAACATCGTGCTCTCCTGAAATTGCGGTCCTTGTTGCCAGGTTTCTGCGGGGCTTTGGGCGTCGCTACGCCCGCGCCTCCAGCACCATGTTGAACGGCGTCTCGGTGGCCCGGCGCACGCTGGAGAAACCGCCCGACTTGATCACCTCGCTCAGCAGTGCCTCGCCGGCCTGGGCGCCAAGGCCCTCGGCAACCGGCTGATCGAGCGACGTCGGCAGACAGATCATGGTCGACGCGCTGTAATAGAGCCGACCGACCGGATTGAGGTTGTCCTCCAGACTGTCTCCGGCCATGGGCTCGACGATCATCCATTTGCCATCCGTCTTCAGCGTCGAGTGGACATGCCTGGCTGCACCACGCGGATCGCCCATGTCGTGAAGACAGTCGAAGAACGTCACGAGGTCGTAGTCCTTGCCCGGAAAGTCCTGCGCCGTCGCCACCTCGAAGCTGATGCGGTCGTTGAGCCCGTGATCGGTTGCGTGCTCGCGCGCCGACTTGATCGAGCTTTCGTGGAAATCGAAACCGATGAATTCGGATTTGGGGAAGGCCTGGGCCATCATGATCGTCGAGAAGCCATGGCCGCAGCCGACATCGGCGACGCGGGCACCGGCTTTCAACCGCTCGACCATGCCGTCCAGCGCCGGCAGCCACTCGTTCACCAGATGGTTGACGTAACCCGGGCGGAAGAAGCGGCCGACGGCGCAAAACAGGCAACCCGCCTGGTCGCCCCAGCCGACACCCTTGCCCGTCTTGAATGCCTCGAGCACCTTCGGCTGGTTCTCGAGCATGGCGGCGCTCACGTCGTACGCGCCGCGCAGATTAACCGGGCTGTCGTCCTCTGCGAACACCATCGCCTGTTCGCCGGAAAGACTGAAGGCATCGGACACGGCGTCATATGTGATGTAGCCGGATGCGGCCTGCGCCGACAGCCATTCGCGGGTATAACGCTCTGCGATGCCGGCCTTTGTGGCCAGCTCCGACGCCCCAATGGGTCCATGTGCCTTCAGGAGCTTGTAGAGCCCCAGTTTTTCACCGATGCGCACGAGCGGTACACTGAAGGCACCGCCGAGATCGACCAGCATCTTTCCGACGAAATCGTGCAGCTTGCTCTCGTCAATTTGTTCCATGTTGATTTGTTCCTTCTCGACTCTTATTTCAGTTCATGCGCGGCCCATACTCGGCACTCCGCCAACTTGGGCGGAGAGATAGGAGAGGTTGCCGGCCTCATGAATGACGGGAAGTCCGAAATGCTTGTCCGAAATACCGGACATGCGGACGGAAAGGCGTTGAACGTATGGACGCGTTAAGCAAGTTGCTCCGCGCAATGAGACTATCCGGTTGCGTGTTCTTCGATGCCGAATTCACTGCGCCATGGTGCGTGGCGGGTCAGGCACGGCCCGAGGACCTGCCACCTGACATGCCGGTTCCCGGACATCTGATGGAGTACCACTACATCGTGGACGGGGAGTTGTATCTGCAGTCAAATGGCGGAGCTCCGCTCCTCGCCCGAAAGGGCGCGCTTCTGCTTCTGCCTCGCAACGATTTCCACATGCTGAGCAGTCATACCGGCCTGAAGCCTGTTGAGAACGACGCCTTGAACACGGTTGAGATCGAGAGCGGCATTGCCCGAATCCGGTATGGCGGCGGTGGCAAACGCACACACATGCTGTGCGGATATCTGGGCACGGACGACATCAACAATCCGCTGCTCATGTGCCTGCCGTCGGTCATGCAGCTTGATCTGCTCAACACGTCGACGGGTGCGTGGATACAAGGGGCCATTCGCCATACCATGCGCGAACTGAGCCAAGGTGGTCCCGCGGTTGCGGCCAATCTGGCGACGTTGGCCGAGGTGCTGTTCGCTGAAGCCGTCCGCTCTTATCTCAAAGACCTGCCGGAAGGTCAGGCCGGCTGGCTCGCAGGCCTGCGCGATCCGGTTACTTCAAAGGCGATCGCCCTCATCCATACCCAGCTTGACCGGTCCTGGACGCTGGAACACCTGGCGCGCGAGGTGGGCGCTTCGCGCTCCTCACTCATCGACAAGTTCGTCCGTTTGGTCGATGCCTCGCCGATGCAGTATCTTCGCCGCCGTCGCCTGTTGCGGGCAGCCGAAGAGCTCAATTGCAACAAGCGGACAGTTTCCGAAATCGGTTTTGCCGCCGGCTATGAATCGGAAGCCGCGTTCAGCCGCGCCTTCAAGCGCGAGTTCGGGGCTTCGCCGAAGGCATATCGCAACGCCGGCCGTCCCGCGCCGAAGACCACGTCGGATTCCGGCGGGAGCACTGCCGCAAAGGCCCTGCATCAAGTCCAATAGGGCTGCCTCGGCATTCAGAACCGTCTGCCGCCGCCACGGCGCCCGCCACCACCGTGGAAACGCTGTGTCGTGGGGCGCTGCCATCCACCGCCGTGTCCGCCGCGGAACTGTTGCTGCCGTGCCTGAAACAGTTGGTTGCCCCTTTGGCGCGCCATTTGGTGACGATCCAGGAATTGCTGCACGTTCTGCCGTTGAGCGGGCCGGTTGGCCGGTCCCGGCTTCTGGCTCGGCGGCCGTTGTTTCAGTTTTTGCCAACCCTTGGCACCATGCTGCTGCCATTGGCCCTTCCTGTTGCGGAACACCTGACCGTTCTTGTTGGCAAAGAGACCCTGCTGCTGACCCGCACGTTGGCGCCAGTTGGCGGGGGCCGTGCCGCCGCCGCGTGCTGCCCACCTGTTGGTCGGCGTGACGCCCTTGCCATCCCAGGATTTGTAGACATGGCCGTCGATGATGCCCGCCCGGTAGACATTTCCGTCCGGTCCCCTCACGGCAATGTAGGCACCCTGGTTGAACGGCCCCCAGGCCACGCCACCGCGCACATATCCGCCGGTATTCACATTGTAGATTCCGCCGGCGGCGATGCCGCCATAAGGTCCGTAGGCACGTCCCCAATGGGCATCAAACGTACCGCGTCCGGGAACGTAATAGGTGCCGGAGCCGTAGGTCACGTGCCACGGCCGGTAGATCGGTGGCCAGCCCGGGCGGTAAACCCAGTATGGCGGATAGTACCAGCCGGTGCCGTACACATAGGTGCCCCAGGCGGGGAAACCCCAGAGATAGCCGCCTGTGTAGCCGTAGACCACATAATCCGGCGTGCTGTCGTACACCCGCACATATGTGGCGTTGTAGACCGGCGATGACGGCGGCATTTTGTAGATGTCATCGGGAACGCTGTCTGCCGGCACAAATGGTCCCTGGGGTGTATCGCCGACGAACCAGACGCCCTGGAAGAGGACATAGTATTTGGAACCGACGCGGATCACCGTGTAGTTCGAATTGACCGCATAGAAGAGGTTCGTGCCCTTGATTGGCTCGAATTTGGGTTCTCCGAAATAGGTCACGTTGACGGTAACGGCCTTGCGCTCCACCCGGGCAGTCGTGGGAATGGACGCCTGAAGCCGCGCCTCTTCGCTCTCCGACGTGCCGGGAATAGAGGAGCGGACGAGCGAATAAGGCTGGCCGTCAGGGATCAGCTGGAAGGCATCCGGCAGGCTGTCGGTCGCAAAACTCCATGGCCCTTTCTGAAGGTCCGTGGTCTTGAACCATCGTCCCGACGTCAAAAAGTACCAGCTCTTGTCGTCGGGGTCGAAAAACACGTCCGTATTGGCGTTCGATACCCATTTGAGCCGGGTGTTCGGGATCGCCGTCAGTTTGGGTGCACCCTTGAGCACAATGAGCTCCGCCGGCTTGTCGCTGACATAGACCGCAGGGGTGACACCGTCCTTGAAAGGTTGCGGCGGCATGGCCTCACGGGCCTGTTTCCAGTTGTCGTCCTTCGGGAGTTTCGAGAGTGCCGCGGGAAGCTCCTTGACCGCAGCCCACGGCCCCTTGATGTCGGATGCAGACACCCAGGACTTGTCGATCCGCAGATAATAGACGGGGGGCTTGCCCACCATCAGCACGTCCCAGTTCGTGTTGACCAGGAATTCGACGCCTTCGGTCCCTTTGACCGGTGCGGTTGTCGGCTTGCCGTTGGTCTGGAGGAGAACGGCCGGCTTCTCGGAAACGAAAATGGGCGGTGGGTCCGTCGGCAGTCCCTTGACGTCTTTCATACGCTCATGATCGGTCAGACTGGCGCGGAAACGCGTCAATGACAGGGTCAGCGGACGGTTGGGAAGCAGCGACCCGATCTTGACGGCGACATCCGAAAGCTGGTTCCTCGAGAGCGTCGAAAAGTTCACATTGGTGACCGCGAGGTCGGTCAGAACAACCTCGTCGCTCTCCTTATTGGCGGCTGTATCCGCCGTAACGGTAATGACACCGAAGGCCGTGGTCTTGCTGCCTTTCGGCTTGTACTCGCTGGCGATGAGCGCCGTGGTCTTCTTGAAGTTCTGCCAGTCAATGACCTGCGGTTGATGCAGCGTCAGGGACGAACCATCGGGCGTTTCGAAACTGCGCGGCCATTTTCCGGCGAGTTTCTCCTGATCCACCGCGCCGGACTGAGCCATGCCGGGACTGTTAAAGCCGACCATCAGGAAGGTGCTCATCAACACAATCAGAAACGGCCGGATAACGAATTGCGCCAATGATCTCTGCATTGAAGGTAGGGTCATTCTGCACTCCACATCGACACGGACAACGCTTGCGCCGTTATTTGTATGTACTGCGAGAAATCTGGAAACACTCTCGCAATCAATTGTGACGGGACATGGTTTCCGTCGGCGATTGTGGCGATTTCACGCGGTCCCGATAGGCGCTGATCGGCTTCGACTGAGCGATCAACAGGTCGGCGAACCGGCGCACGGTAACCGACAGGTGGCGGCTCTTGGGATAAACGATGAAGATCCCGCCATAGTTGATCATGTGATCATCGAGGACGGTAACCAGTCGTCCTTGCGCCACCTCCTCGAAGACATGGTACTCCGGCAAAAGCGTCAGACCTACGCCGCCGACGGCAAGGTCACGCGCCGCAGCGCCACTGTTCACGCTGACATTACCACGCACCTTGTGACGCCTGGTCGTCTTTTTGTGAATAAACGGCCAGCGATCCCTGTAGGGTGCGGCGCTATCAATGATGCAATTGTGTGCGGCCAGATCGGCGGGCTTGAGAACGGGACCGTTCCGCTCAAGGTACTCAGGTGACGCGACCAGGGCCAGGTTCAGGTCGAGGAACTTGCGTGTGATCAACGTTGAGTCCTGCAATCGTCCGACGCGTACGGCGAGATCAAAGCCCTCCTCAACCAGATTGAGGACACGGTCGACGAGCAGGAGATCCAGATCGACCTGCGGAAAGTCCCGGACGAAGCCGGCCACAACATCCTCCATGAGGATCGCACCGACAAATACCGGCATCGTGACGCGGAATCGCCCTTCTGGCTGGGCCCGTTCGCGGCGGCCTGTTTTCACCAGCGCATCGAATTCCCGCACAATGCCCTGACATTGCCCGAGCACATCCTCACCGGCCGGCGTCAGGCTGAGGCTGCGGGTCGTGCGGTGGAACAGTTGCGCACCCAGCATATCCTCAAGATTCACCACATGACGGCTGACCGAGGATGGCGACAGGCCGAGCGCCTTGCCCGCATTGGCGAACCCACCCTGCCGGGACACTTCCACGAACACCTGCAAGGCCTTCAGAGTATCCATGTTATTATCCCGATTTTTGCAATACAGAAGTGAATATGAAGCCTATTCTTGTTCGGACCGGGGCGCAATACATCAGGGCAGGGCGCCGCGAGGGGCGTATATTTTAATCGGACCATCGGCCGTCCTGCCCAGGACGCGTCCCTCGCGGCCCCAGACCCGACCGGAACACGCGCCGGATTATTCCAACGCGCCTTCAAGCGGCAGTTCGGGGCATCGCCCAGGGCCTTTCGCACCGCAGATGGGACTGCTCCAAAGAGACGGGTTAAAGCCAGGGCCCAGAGCAAAATCCGATTAGGTTGACTCACCCTGTTTCAACCTAATCGGATAAATTTGCTCTATATCTTATAGTGCTAGAGCATCTTTATGCGTTCAGATTTCGCGACGAAACGCGTCAATCTGAACGCATGATGCTCTAGGTTCTCGATCAGTCAGAAGACCGCGCATAACAGGACAATGGATTGGCCCGCATGTCAGACCCGGACGCGCTCCGACTTCGGATCGTAGAAGGGCTGCAATGACACATCGGCGGCGACCCGGCTGCCGGCAATCTCGATTTCGAACGCCGAGTTCAGGATATCCTGAACGCTCTCGCCCTTGCACGGCACGTACCCCAGCCCAACGGCAGCGCCGAGATAATGGCCATAGTTGCCCGACGTCAGGTAGGAGACGATTTCGCCATTACGCACCACCGGTTCGTGATGAAACAGCAGGGGCTCCGGCTCTCGCAGCTTGAACTGCAGCAGGCGGCGTTCAAGGCCTGCTTCCTTCTTCCGAAGTACCGCGTCGCGGCCGATGAAATCGCCCTTTTTCGTCTTCACTGCAAAGCTGAGCCCGGCCTCGAGGACATGATCCTCATCGGTAATGTCATGGCCGAAATGCCGGTACGCCTTCTCGATACGGCAGGAATCGAGCGTATGCAGCCCGCACAGCTTGAGCCCGACATCGTCGCCGGCTTCGACAAGCACCTCAAAGACATGCGCCGCCATGTCTACTGGGACGTAGAGCTCCCACCCCAGTTCACCGACATAGGTCACGCGATGGGCGCGGGCCAGAGCCATGCCGATTTCGATATGGCGCATGGTCCCGAATGGATGTGCTTCGTTCGAAAGATCGTCCGAAGACACCTTCGAGAGCAGATTTCGCGCCTTTGGACCCATAACACACAGCGTTGCTTCGCTGCTCGTCGCATCGTGAACAAAGACATGTGCGTCGGCGTCCATATGGCGGTGCAGCCAGGCCAGGTCGCGCTGCACCGTGGCGGCGGGAACCACGAGCAGGAACTCCGTCTCAGACAGGCGTGTGACGGTGAGGTCGCTTTCGACCCCGCCCCGTGCATTGAGCATCTGCGTGTAGACGATCCGGCCGGCCGCCACGTCCACGTCATTGCCGAACACCTTCTGCAAGGCGTCGCACGCGTCGCGTCCCGACACCCGAATCTTGCCGAAGGACGTCATGTCGAACAGCCCGACGCCCTCGCGGACCGCGAGATGCTCGCGGTGATTATTGTCGAACCAGTTCTGCCGTTCCCAGGAGTATTGGTATTCGGGCTTCTGCCCGTTATCGGCAAACCAGTTGGCGCGCTCCCAGCCCGCGACCTCACCGAAGACAGCGCCGTGTCTTTTCAGGTGCTCATGGAGCGGCGAACGGCGCACACCACGGGCCGTCGCCATTTGGCGATAGGGAAAGTGGTCGGCATAGAGCAGCCCGAGCGCCTCGGTGGCGCCGTGGTAGAGAAAGGTCTTGTTCGCCTGAAACGGCTGGACGCGGCGGATGTCCACGTCCCACAGGTCGAACGGCGGCTGGCCGTCCTCCATCCATTGGGCGAGCGCCATGCCAGCCCCGCCTGCGGACTGGATGCCGACCGAGTTGTATCCGCACGCCACCCAGTAGTTCTCAACCTCGGCCGCCTCGCCGAGATAGAACCGGTCGTCCGGCGTGAAGCTCTCCGGCCCATTGAAGAAGGTATGGATGCCGACCTCGGCAAGTGCGGGAAACCGGTTCACCGCCATCTCGAGGATCGGCTCGAAATGGTCGAAGTCGTCCGGCAACTGGTCGAAGCAGAAATCCTCCGGGATGCCGTCCATACCCCACGGTTTGGCGACCGGTTCAAACGCCCCGAGCAGCATCTTGCCGGCGTCTTCCTTGTAGTAGGCGCATTCATCGGGCACGCGCAGCACCGGGAGTTGCGGCAGGTCAGGGATGGACTCGGTGACCATGTAAAAGTGCTCGCACGCCTGCAGCGGCACCGCGACGCCGGCCATGGCGCCCACCTCGCGCGCCCACATGCCCGCGCAATTGACAACGTGATCGCAGGCGATCTCCATCGCCTCGCCGTCGCGTTCCACGGTGACGCCCGAAACCCGTCCACCATCCGTGTGGATGGCGGTCACTTTGACGTTCTCGTAAATCGATGCGCCGCGCGCTTTGGCACCCTTGGCAAGCGCGTGGGTGATATTTGCGGGATCGCCCTGCCCGTCCCTGGGCAAATAGACCGCGCCCACCACATTCTCGATGTTGAGATGCGGATACATCTCCTGCGCCTGTACGGCCGAGATCTCCTCGATCTCGACGCCATACGCACGGGCCATGGATGCACCGCGCAGAATTTCCTCCTGACGTTCGTCGGTCAGAGCAACGGTGATGGAGCCGCACCGCCGGAAGCCGGTGGCCACGCCTGTCTCGTCCTCAAGCGTGCCGTATAGCTCCTGGCTGTACTTGGCCAGCCGCGTCATGTTGGCGGTGGCGCGCAGTTGCGCGATCAGTCCGGCCGCGTGCCACGTGGTGCCGCTGGTCAGCTGCTTGCGTTCAAGGAGGACGATATCTGTCCAGCCCAGTTTCGCGAGGTGATAGGCGACCGAGCACCCCGAGACACCCCCGCCGATGATGACGACCCGTGCTGTTGTCGGCAACGCGCGCATATTCTCATCTCCCCCGTCGCACTTTCATGCCGACGCACTCACCCCCTGAGCCTCTCGTTCTTCGGATCGAACAGGGGTTCCCTGGCAACAACTGCCGGGACGCGTTCTCCCAGAACTTCAAGCTCTAAAGCTGTTCCCTCTCCGCAATGCTCGGCGTCGACAAAAGCGAGCGCGATTGCTTTCCTGATGCGAAATCCGTAGCCCGCAGACGACACGAAGCCGACACGGGCACCATTGTGCCAGACCGGCGTGGCGAATGGCGCATCCGCCGTGCCGGCCTCCACCAGAAGGGGGACGAAACGCTGCGCTGATCCCTGCTGTTTCTCCGCTTGCAGAGCGGCACGCCCGAGAAAATCGCCCTTGTCCAGTTTGACGAAGCGGTCGAGGGAAGCGGTGAGCGGTGAAACCTCACGCAGCAGATCCTGCTTCCACGCCCGGTAGCACTTCTCCAGACGCAGGGACTCCATGGCGTATGCCCCGAAATCCCGGATACCGAACTCTTCGCCCGCCGCCCATAAGGCCTCGTACAGCTTGACGATTTCGGCGACCGGTGCGTGCAGCTCCCATCCGAGTTCGCCGACATAGTTCACACGCATAGCGAACACAGTCGTGCCGGCGACTTCAATCTCTTGGGCGGACAGCCAGGGAAAAGCGCTGTTGTCCAGGTCGGCACTCGTGACCTTGGTCAGCGTGTCACGGGCATGTGGGCCCGCAAGCACCAGGGTCCCGAGCTTCTTCGTGATGTTGACGAGCGTGACGCTTCCGTCATCCGGCAGATGATCGACCAGCCAATCCCGGTCCTGCCATTCACCGGGCGCCGGTCCGGTCAGGCGGAACGCGTCTTCAGCGAGCCGCGTCACGGTCATCTCGGTGACGATCCGGCCCGCCTCGTCGCAGAAATAGGACAGCGCGATCCGACCCGTCTTTGGCAAGGCACCGGCGATGAGGTGATCGAGCCACGCAGCGGCGCCCGGGCCGGACACGTCGAACTTGGCGAAACCCGGCATATCCAGGATTGCGACCCTTTCGCTCACCGCGGCGCACTCCTCACCAATGGCGTCGTACCAGTCCGGACGATGAAAGCCGTTCTCGCCCTTCTCAGGGTCATCGCCGTCTCGCGGAAACCACGTTGCCCGCTCCCAGCCACCGCGATCGCCGAATTGCGCGCCCTTCGCGGCCAGGTGATCGTACAACGGCGAGGTTTTCATCGGGCGGCCCGCCGGCCACTCGAGAAACGGCAGGTGCATGGCGTATTCGTGCGCATACACTTCGACAGCCTTGGCCTCGCAATATTGCGGGCTCGTATAGTCGGTGAACCGACGCGGATCGCACGCCCACATGTCCCACTCCGGCCTGCTCTCCACGATCCATTCAGCCAGCACCCTGCCCGCACCCCCTGCCTGGGCAATACCGAAGGTGAACACGCAGCACTCGAAGAAGTTCTCGACACCGGGCACGGGACCGATCAGCGGATTGCCGTCGGGTGTGTAGGGAATGGGTCCGTTGATCACTTTGCGCACGCCCGCTTCGGCGAGTATCGGCACGCGTTCACAGGCGCTCTCGATGTACCATTCGAGCCGCTCCAGGTCTTCCGTGTAGAGTTCGAACGAGAAGTCCCCGGGAATGCCCTCGCGCCACACAGGCGTCGCCTGCTTTTCATACGGTCCGAGCAACAGGCCGTTCCCTTCCCGGCGCAGATAATAGCTATCGTCCGGGTCGCGCAGCATCGGGAACCTGGCGCCCTCAACCGACAGTTCGGGATGGTCGTCGGTGACGATGTACTGATGCTCCATCACCGCCGACGGTACTTCGCGCCCGACCATCCGACCGATGATCGGCGCATAGTAGCCCGCCGCATTGACCACCTTCTCCGCCCTCACCTCGCCGTGCGGCGTCTTGATCTCCCACTCGCCCGATTTGAGCCGCTCGATCGCAAGCACAGGACAGAAACGCCGGATGACGACGCCTGCATTGCGTGCGCCTTTTGCAAACGCCTGGGTCAGTTGCGCCGGGTCGATGTCACCGTCCTTTGCGTCCCACAGACCGCCCTGCAGATCGTGTAGTTCCATGAACGGCATGTGCGCCTTGAGTTCCGACGGGGTCGCCACTTCGAAATCAATACCGATGGCGCGGCCGACAGCGGCCACGTGCTTGAACTCATCGAGCCGTGTGGGCGTGCGGGCAAGGCGCACCGCACCGGTTTGGTGGTAGTTGATCGGATAGTCGACTTCCTCGGCAAGCCGCTCATAAAGTCCGATGGAATAGGCCTGCATGCGCATGACGTCGCGGTTGGCCGAGAAATTGGGGCAGTTGCCGGCCGCATGCCAGGTCGACCCGGATGTCAGCTCGTTCTGTTCCAGAACCAGTACGTCCGTCCAGCCCATCTTTGCCAGATGGTACGCGGCCGAACACCCGGCGGCACCACCGCCGATGATCACAACGCGGCTGTGGTTTGGTAGCTCTGCCATATGTCCCCCGTCCTCCCTTGGTCCGCTCCAAGTTGGCCACGCACCCTACGCGGGTGCCGGCCCGGTCGTGCCGCGTATCACGAGATTGGTGTCGATCCGCGTGGCGTGCGGCGCCGGTTCGCCGGACAGTGTGAGCAGCAGGGTCTCCGCCGTGCGTCTGCCCATGATGTCAGTCGGAACCTTGACCGTCGTCAGCTTGGGTGTGATCTGCGATGCCAGATCGAGATCGTCGAAGCCGACGATCGAAAGCTGCTCGGGGACCTTGAGCCCCAACGCCTGCGCCTCGAAGAGCGCGCCGATCGCCAGCACATCGTTGCCGCACTGAATGGCGGTCGTCTCCGGTGCGTTGTCGAGCAGGGTGCGCAGTCCGATACGCCCATCCTCGAAACTGTAAGCACGATGGACCCGGGCCTTGGAATTCAGTTCCAGACCTCGTTCGGCCAATGCCGCGGATATCCCGGCAACGCGGAGCGCGGCGCGGTCATTAGACTCGACCGGGAAATCTATGATGCCGAAGTGCCGATGACCTTGCTCGAGAAGGTACCGCGTTGCCGATCCCGCACCCTCATGATTGTCATAACCGACACACGGATGCGGTCCGGACGGCTGATAGACGTTCGTCAGCAGATAGGGAATGCGCCGCGCCTGCAGCAGATCGTAGACAACCGCCTTGCGGTTGGCGCCACACAGCACGACCGCGTCGACGCCGGACTCGATCAGACTGCGGATTTCCTTGAACTCAAGCTCGGCGTCAAATTCATCGATGCCCAGGATCAGGGCATATCCGGACTTGCCGAGTTCCCGCTGCAGCGCCGTGACGAACTGGGCAAAGATGGAGTCATCGATCGTCGGAATCAGCGCGCCGATGCGCAGGCTGCGTTGTGACGAAAGAGCCCGCGCGGCGTTGTCCGGCACATAGAACAACCGGTCGGCCGTCTCCATCACCTTCGACCGCGTTTCTGCCGTGACGCTCTCCGGACGGTTGAAGACGCGCGACACGGTCGCGGTTGAGACACCGGCCTCCCGTGCCACCGCGCGGATGCCACCGGAACCCTGTCTCGAAGACGACCTTGGCCGCACCTTATGCTCCGACAGGTCTGACATTTCGCAACAGTTGGATGCTCCAAGCTAATGTAACCGTTTTATATGACCAGCATATATCATTTTCAAAACTGAAAAAAGAGATGGTTTTCTCCCGCTTTTTGATGTAACAATTATGAAAACGGTTACATTTTGGTTGCTCGACCGTCACAGTCGGGACGACGTACCGTCCCGGCGGCAAGCGACCCGCAAAATGCAAAAGCCGTGCTTTGCCAACGAAGCACACAACGTTTCAAAGGGAGCTCAAGCAAATGAAACGATTTCTCGCGTCAGCGGCAGCTCTGGCTGTCGGAGTGTCTATTTCCTTCGGTGCGGCCCTTTCGGCGGAAAAACCGGAAGAGATTACCGTGGCCTACTTCCTGGAATGGCCGACGGCCAACCAGGTGGCCCAGCTTGAGAAGGCTTACGACAAGGAACTCGGCGTCAAGGTCAACTGGCGCGCCTTTGGAAACGGCAACGAAATGACCCAGGCCATGGCCTCCGGCAAGGTCCAGATTGCCTACAGCCAGGGCCTCGTCCCCTACGTCGTCGCGGTGTCCAGCGGACTGCCGTTGCAGTTGGTGGGCGTTGCCGTCTCCTATGCCGAGGCCGACAACTGCGTCGTCAGCAAAGCGTCCGGCATCACCAAGGAAAACGCAAAGGAACTGGAAGGCAAGAAGGTCGGAACGCCGATCGGCAACGTCACCCACTACAAGCTGCTGCGCATGCTTGACCATCTGGGCGTCGACGCGACCAAGGTCAACATGGTGCAGATGAACGGTGCGGATGCGGCGGTCGCGTTTGCGCGCGGTGATATCGTGATGGGCTGTGCATTCGGTGGCCCGATGCTGCGCATGAAGGAGACCGGTGAATACCTCATGACCGCCAAGGAGCAGGAGGAGATCGGCATCCGGGTCTTCGACGTGATTTCGGTCACCAAGGAATTTGCCGACGAGCATCCGGACCTGGTGCAGAAGTTCATCGACGTGACCGATAAGGCGAATGCGGCGTACTACAAGGACAAGGCTGCCGCCCTGCCAAAGATCGCCAACGCCGCCGGCATGGACAAGGGCGCCGCGGAGAACCTGCTGAAGATGTTCTCGTTCCCGTCGAAGGCGGACCAGGCATCGGACGCCTGGCTCGGTGGCGCAGTGCAGAAGTTCACGAAGGAAGTTGCGGATTTCTTCGTCCAGCAAAAGCAGATGGACAAGTCCTTGCCAAGCTATGACGACAATATCAATTCAAAGTTCGTGACGAACTAGACACGGAAAACCGGGCAGACCGCAGGGTGCGCCCGGTTCTTTTTGTACCGGACATCCAAGGGGGGATATCCAATGAAGGCACTTAATGTCGACGACGTCTCGATGGTCTTCACGGTGCCCGGCGGTGCGGACGTTCATGCTCTGGAGAATGTGAACCTGAAACTCGAACCGGGTGAACTGGTTTCCGTTCTCGGGCCTTCGGGATGCGGTAAAACCACATTGCTGAATATCGTCGCCGGGTTCCTGTCGCCGACGCGGGGCCAGGTCTTCCTGGATGACGATCCGGTCACGGGTCCGAGTGCGGAGCGCGGCATGGTATTCCAGCAGGGCGCGCTGTTCGAATGGATGTCGGTGGAGAAAAACGTCGCGTTCGGCCCGAGCGTCGCCGGCAAACCCCGCGCCGAAATCAAAAAGACGGTCGATCATCTGCTGTCGGTGGTCGGTCTGGAGGACTTCGCCACCAAGCCGGTCTATCAGCTCTCCGGCGGCATGCAGCAACGCGTCGCCCTTGCCCGCTGTCTGGCAAACGATCCTGAAGTCATCCTGATGGACGAGCCGCTCGGCGCCCTCGACGCCCTGACCCGGGAGAAAATGCAGGGGCTCGTTCTCAAGCTCTGGAAGGAGACCGGCAAGACCATCATTCTCATCACCCACTCGGTGGAGGAGGCCCTGTTCCTCGGCGAGCGCCTGATCGTGATGGCGCCTCGCCCCGGGCGCATCGAGAAGGAGTATCGCCTGCCGTTCGCGGAGATGGGCCTGAAGAAGAGTCCGCGCGACGTGAAGGCCGCGCCCGCGTTCATCAAGAACCGCGAGGAAATCCTCTCCATGATCTGGGAGATGGAGGAAGAGATCATGGGCCGCCAGGAAGCCAGCTAGGGGACGCGGAGCAATGGCTGATCAGAAACAAGCAGCATCTGACAAGAAACCGGCATCCAACCTGGCGATATGGCTCGGGCTCGCCGACAACAGCTTCACCCGCCAGAAGACGGTGAAGTTCGGAGACGCGTCGGCCGTCAACTCCGGCCGCGGCTATGGCATCATCACGGTCGCCGCCCTGTTGCTTCTTTGGTGGGTCGCGACGGCGTTCGGCTGGATCAAGCCGATTTACTGGCCCTCGTTCGGCTCGGTTGCCACGCGGCTGGACACGCTTTGGACCGATGGATTCCGCAACGTTGCCCTCTGGGATCATGTGGCGATCAGCGTGTACCGCGTCCTATCCGGCGTATTCTACGGTGCCCTGGTCGGTATCCCGCTCGGTCTTGCGATGGGACTGTCGTCGGTCGCTCGTGGGGTGTTCGATCCGGTCGTCGAGTTTATCCGGCCGATCCCGCCGCTTGCGCTCATCCCGCTGATTATTCTCTGGTTCGGTATCGACGAGTTTGCCAAGATCTTTCTGCTGTTCCTCGCCTCGCTGTTCATCATGACAATTGCGGCGCGCGCCGGTGTGTCCAGCGTGAACATCTCGAAGGTGCACGCGGCCTACTCGCTCGGCGCCTCGAAATGGCAGGTCCTCACGCGGGTCATCCTGCCGAATGCGCTGCCCGAGATCTTCACAGGACTCCGTGTCTCTATGGGCGTGTGCTGGGGCACGGTGGTCGCGGCGGAACTGGTCGCCGCCGACCGCGGGGTCGGCTCGATGATCATGATCGCCAAGAACTTCCTGCAGACGGACACGGTCGTCATCGGCATCATCATCATCGGCATCATCGGGTTCACAATCGAAATCCTGATGCGCCAACTTGAGAAGTGGCTGGTGCCCTGGCGGGGCAAGAGCTAGAGAGCTTTCGTTCCGGCAATTCGGGCACGCCGCCGCATCAGGCCGAGTGGATGCCGCCCAGGACCAAAACCGCCTTGCCATCGGGCATGGTGCTTTCTACGCTCACCCGCTGAATCCGCAGGGCAATTTGCAGACGCCATGCCCTGCGCGCAGACCGAGGGGGGCGGTTCATGCCGGGAAACCTGACAATTGAAGAACTCCGCGAGGCCGCTGACGCTGGCGAGATCGATACCGTGATCATGGCCCAGACCGACATGCAGGGGCGGCTCATGGGCAAACGGTTCCACGTCCGGCACTTTCTCGACGCGGGCATCGAGGAAACCCACTCGTGCGACTACCTGCTGACCGTGGATATGGAGATGGAGCCGGTGCCGGGCTATGCGTCCGCGAGCTGGGAGACGGGCTATGGCGATTACACCATGAAGCCTGACCTCTCGACCCTGCGCCGCATCCCCTGGCTTGAAGGCACCGCACTGGTTCTGTGCGATGTGCTCGATCATGACACGCACGAAGAAGTGCCAGTGTCTCCGCGCGCCATCCTCAAACGCCAGCTCGCGCGGCTCGAGGCGATGGGCTATGGCGCGATGATCGCCTCCGAACTGGAGTTCTTCATGTTCCGGGAATCTTTCGAAGAGGCACACCGGCAGGGCTACCGCGATCTCAACCTGATCAGCCCATACAACGAGGACTACCACATCTTCCAAACCACCAAGGAAGAAGACGTGATGCGGGCGATCCGCAACGGGCTCTATGGCGCAGGTGTCCCGGTGGAAAACACGAAGGGCGAAGCGTGGGCCGGACAGGAAGAGATCAATTTCCGCTACGCCGACGCGCTGACCACCGCAGATGATCACGTCATCACCAAGAACGGCTGCAAGGAGATCGCCTGGGGCAAAGGACGCGCCGTGACCTTCATGGCGAAGTGGGACTACACGGCGGCCGGATCGTCCTGCCACATCCACCAGTCGCTCCGGTCGAAGGACGGCAAGAAACACGTGTTCCATGACAAGGGCGGCGAGCTTGGCATGTCAGAGACCATGCGCAACTATCTGGCCGGGCTGCTGGCCCATGCGTCGGACCTCACCCTTTTCCTCGCGCCGCACATCAACTCCTACAAGCGCTTTCAGGCGGGCACATTCGCCCCAACCAAGGCCGTCTGGTCGAACGACAACCGTACCGCCGGCTACCGTATCTGCGGCGCCGGCACTGAAGCGGTTCGTGTCGAGTGCCGCGTTGGCGGCGCTGACCTCAATCCGTATCTCGCTTTCGCTGCTCTGATCGCCGCCGGTATCTCCGGGATCGAACAGAAACTCGATCTCGAGGCGGAATTCAAAGGCGATGCCTACGCCGCGAAACGGGCCCGCGATATTCCGAAGACGCTGCGCGATGCTGCTCGCGCCCTTGGCCGCTCGAAGATACTCCGCGCCGCGTTCGGCGATGATGTGGTCGATCACTATGTGCATGCGGCTGAGTGGGAGCAGTTCGAATATGATCGACGCGTCACCGACTGGGAGATCTTCCGGGGGTTCGAGCGCGCCTGATCTGGCCATTTCCTTAGGTGCTACCGATGGCAGGCACCACTTGCGGTTGGCGCCGGCGTTCCTAAATACTGCGCAGGAGCCCGGCTTTGTTCTTGTGCCCCGCAAGGAACGGGCTCCGAAGGAAACGCGGACATGGGAAACCGGCTCTGGACCGCCTCCGGTGTTTTTTGCGCCTGGGCCGCCATCATGATGTTGGGCGTGGGCCCGGCTCAGGCGCAGGGTTTTTGGCCCTGGTCATGGGGCAAGAGACAGCCGCCCCCTCCCGCCGAGTCGGCGCCGCCACCGAGACAATCGGCACCCAACAATCAGAGACGCTCCACACGCCCGGGCGGAGGCACCTTCCGCACACTGTGCGTCCGCACCTGTGACGGCTTCTTCTTCCCCATCAGTTTCAAGGTCGGACGTTCGAAATTCAAATCCGACAATGAGGCCTGCGTCCAGCGCTGCGGCCCGATCGGGCGGCTCTTTGTCCACCGCAATCCGGGCCAGCAGATTTCCAATGCGGTCGATCTCAAAGGTAAACGCTACGTGGATCTGGAAAACGCATTCCGATATCAGAAGGAATTCGTGCCGGGCTGCGAGTGCGGGGCGGTCGGCGCAGGCGGTCCCACATTCGAAACCACCGTTGAACAGAGCCAGGCGTCACCCGACGCAGCGGAAAGCCAGGCCATGCCAAGAGCCGACAGACTTCCAGGCGCGCCCGGCTCCGGCGCCAGGCAGTGAGGCCCCTGCACCACTCACTATCAGCGTGGTTCGGAGTAATCCACAGGGATCATCTTTCTGTGGAGTCGGGTGGATAACTCGAACACGCCAGTTGCGAGCGCCAATCGCTCAGCGCAAACTACACTCGATCGAAAGAGCGAAGAGAGCTTCGGTTGTCATCGATTTTTCGGTTACAGGGAGGCGGGATCGAGCTTCGGCAAGATCCTGCCTTTCCTTTTTTGCGCATCCGGCTCGCCGACACTTCCCGCCGCATGCGTTCCGCCGGATTAATCTTTAGGTGTGCGCATTTCACGCGGGTCTTTTTTGGCCATGCGGACAAGATTGTCGCGCGCCTCGACTTCAGCCATGTGCAGCAGATATGCGATCATATCGAGATCGTGATAGGCGGCCTGACTGCGCAGCGTGCGCACCCGCTTGATGAGCTCTGCCAGCGCATCGGCCTGCGCCGAGGTGTCGCGTTCCGAACCTGTGTTCAGCTCTACAGAGGCTTTGTCCTGCCGCCACGTCATCTACAAACCCACCTGTCCGTAATCTGCGGAGTTGGCCAGATTGCGGGCTGATGTATGGAGGCACAACCTATGGATATCCATAGGGGTGCCAATGGAAAGTGCGGGGCGCAGTCCATTCTTCAGACATCCAGCAGATTCAACTGCACCGCATTGATGAGCGCCTGCTCGCGCGTGCGCGCATCGAGCTTGCGTTTCGCCTTGGCAATATGAAACTCGACCGTCACCTTGCGCAGACCGAGGCGATCGGCGATCTGGTCATATTGAAGGCCCCGGCTCAACCACAACAGGCATTCGCGCTCGCGGTTGGTGATGCCGATCCGCGTCGCTTCCTGCTCATTCAACAGCATCCGAATCCGGTTAAACGCGCCGATACCGGCGAGCTGCAACTCGCTGCCGCGATCTGCATACAGCCGCTCGAATTCGGCACGCTCCATATTGCCTGTGAAGGCGAAGTAGCCCCAGCCCTGACGCGACGCGGTGTGGTTCGGAAAGGCCACTGCTGCCCGGTTGCCGACACTGACAAGCTCCTCATCCAGCAACCGCCGGGGCTCGGGCAGAAAGGGATCGCGGTCCCAGAAACCCTTTTCGTAGAAATAAGGTGTCAGGCTTCGGCGACAGTGCTCCAGCTTCGGGTCGAAGGCCGGATACACAGTCTCCTCGTACATCTCCTCGATCCACTTCGGCGTCGACCACTTCCGCCACGCCGTGGCGCCTTCGGTAAAAACCTGTACGCCGATGTGATGCGCTCCGAGGTTGCGCGCATGTACGAGCGTCTTGGCCCAGGCTTCGTCAACTGTCTTCGCGTCTTCCAGGCTGACCAGGAAATCGTGAAGTGGGTTCGTCACTGCCGTGGCGTTTTTGCTCATGCCGGCACCCCGCTCGAATCCTAAAAAGTCAAACATATCTATGGCCCGAATGCGAGGGGCCGAACATTACAAATCTATATTGATCGGTTAAAAAATAACTGCATAACGCACCGCAGAAAAAAGACAGCGACACTGGGCACCAGAACACTTGAAATCTCTGCACGAGATGACACCATCTTGCCATGTCCTGAGTGCCAATCAGGTTTTCATAGCAACGCACGTGCCGAGGTATCAGATGCATGCGAATGCCCAACGAGATGCATACTCGTATAGGCATGACCCGTCCGTGCCAGATTTCGACGACAACGGTCCACGCGTCTTCATGGACGGGAATTGTGTCCTCTGTACCAAAGGCGCCCGCCTGATCGCCCGGTTCGACCGCTCAAACGAATTCAGGATTATCCGTGTCCAGTCGGACACCGGACAGGCGGTCCTGAAGCACTATGGGCTCGACCCAGGCGACCCCGAGAGCTGGCTCTATCTCGTTGATGGCAGGGCCTACACGTCCCTCGACGGTGTTATTCGCGCCGGTGCGCGCCTCGGCGGCCCCGGTCGGGTGTTGCAGATTTTCCGCATCTTGCCGCGACCGGTGCAGGACTGGTTCTACCGCCGGATCGCGCGCAGCCGGTATCGGCTATTCGGTGAGACGGACATGTGCGCGGTCGCCGATCCTGACTTTCGTGCACGGCTGGTTGAATGAAGGTCGTCATCCTTGGCGGCTATGGCGTCTTCGGCGCCCTGCTTGCCGAGCTCCTCATCAGGGACGGCCACATGGTCTGGATAGCGGGCCGCAACCTCAAGAAGGCGCAAGCCTGCGCGCGAAAGCTCGGTGCACAACCAATCCAGGTTGATTTGCGCGGCGATCTGCAACCTGTCTTCGACCGCAAACCGGATGTGGTTATCGATGCTGCCGGACCGTACCAGTTGTATGGACGCGAACCCTACCGAGTGGTCCATACCTGCATCGAGGCCGGTGTCAACTATCTCGATCTTTCCGATGACGCCGACTTCACCGCCGGAATTGCCGCACTGGACAGCGACGCCGAACGCGCAGGCTGCTGGGTGCTCTCCGGTGCCTCCAGTGTGCCGGGCCTGTCTTCTGCCGTGGTTGCGGCACTCTCGCCCGGTCTTGACGAGATTCTGTTGATCGACATCGCCATCCTTCCGGGCAACCGCGCACCGCGCGGCGTTTCGGTCATCACAAGCATCGTCGGACAGGTCGGCCTCGCCTCGCCGGTGTGGCGGGGCGGCATGTGGCGGGATACGGTTTGCTGGACCGACAAACGCGTGTTCGAGCTCGCTCCCGGACTGAAGCGCGCCGGCTATTTCATCAGTGTCCCGGACATCAAGCTCTTTCCAGACGCATTCCGCGCGCGCTCGGTGATGTTCCGCGCCGGAATGGAGCTTGACGTCCTGAATGCCGGGCTTTCCGTGCTTCGCCGGCTCAGACAGCTTGTTCCCATCAGGGTCACGCCGGCGCGCGCACGTTTCATGAAGTGGCTTTCCGACCTGTTGCTGCCTTTCGGGTCGGACCGTGGAGCTATGCAGGTGGCAGTCACCGGGAAAGTGAACGGGACGATCCATCAACGGATCTGGCGGCTGATCGCGGAAGCCGGCGATGGCCCCTACGTTCCGTGCATCGTTGCACGGACATTGCTGCGCGCACCCGACAAGGTTGCGCCGGGCGCGCGTCCGTGTCTGTCGGAAATCCCGCTTGCCGACATTGAAGCGGCGCTGTCCGATATCGCGGTCTCGACCGCAACAAGCGAACATGACCGTCCCGGTCTGTTTCAGTCAGCGCTTCGGGAGAGGTGGACGTCGTTGGCGCCGGAAGCGCGGGCGCTCCACGACGTACAGGACGTCGAGAGCTTTTCAGGCACGGCTCAGGTGGCCCGTGGCACATCTTGGCTGGCGCGTTTCACCGCCTGGTTCGTCGGCTTTCCCGCCGCTGGTGACAATGTACCTTTGACCGTCACCAAGACCCGGACAGAGGACGGAGAGATTTGGGAGCGGAGTTTCGACGGGCAGGTCTTCCGTTCCTGTTTGACGCCCTCCGCGACGCCTTACAGCTACCGGGAGCGTTTCTGGCTGTTCACCTTCGAGGTGGAGTTGCCGGCGGCGAACGGCGTCATGCATTTACCGGTGCGCCGGGGCTGGTTTGCAGGCATCGCGATCCCGCGTCTTCTTCTCCCGGCAAGTGACGCTCGTGAATATGTCACGAACGGAACGTTTCATTTCGACGTCGCTCTGAGTGCGCCTCTCGGACAGGGATTGATCGTGCGTTACAGGGGGTCCTTGACGCCCGACGGCGAGCCCGCGACACGAACCACCGACCTGGAGTAGCACTGACCTTTAGCGCGCGCCTGGATGCGCTCAACGATGTCCGTTTTTTGCGTTCCGTTCAGTACGGTCCGTTCTATCCTTGAGTTTTGCCGGCTGGTTTCCCTGAAGCAGCGCGTGCACCACTTCTGCCAGCACGATCAGCAAATTTTGCATGTCTCTGCCGTTTTCTCTTCAGACCTCATGTGGGTTGGTCGCGGGAGCAGGACAAGAGGTTCATGCAAGACGCTGATAAAGAGGACAGTTGCGATAGGCTGAAGCTGACATCGCCACCTCCGTGCACGCCTGAAGTTCGGGAAGGTCGGCCAGGGCGCGGTATCGGCGCGAGACGGGCGCACGCCCTGGCCTTCCCCCTCACCTGTCCGCTTCTCAAGCGAAGCGGACAATCGCGTCATCGAAGTGACCGTGATGCTCCAGAGGTCGAAGCACCCCTCAATGCCGCGTGGCGGAAGCGGAGGGCGCACCGGAGTGCGCCCTGTCAAACGCCTCCCGCTTCAGGTGAACATCAGTGTTCAGTCGCATGCCGACCAGAATCATCCGCATCGCGTCTTCTGTTGCGCGGCGCAGAAGCTTCTCGCCCTTGTCGATGGCCTTCTCGAGCGTACAGGGTCGCTTGATGATGGATGCACAGGCGTCGATGCCCGCAGCAAAGGTCTGCCTGACGCCGGGTCCGAGGGTTCCGGCGAGGGCGATGGTGGGGATACCGTGGGCCCGCGCGCGCCGCGCCACTTCGCACGGCACCTTGCCATAGGGACTCTGACGGTCCAGCGAGCCTTCCGCTGTGATCACGAGGTCAGCCTGTCCGAGCATGGCTTCGAAGTTCAGGTACTGCATGACGATATCGAACCGCGGATGCAATCGCGCGCCGGCGAAGGCAACGAGCCCCGTGCCGAGGCCGCCTGATGCGCCCGACCCGTTGGCGTGACCGATGTCGAGGCCGAGGTCGGCCTTCAGCCGTGCCGCATAGGTCTCCAACGCCTGCTCGAGCACGACCACCTGCGTTTCGTTCGCGCCTTTCTGGGGGCCGAACACCCGGGCGACGCCCCTCGGTCCCAACAACACATTGTGCCAGTTCACGGCGGCGTCGACGGGCACGTGTTCCAGACGCGGGTCGATACCGTCCGTTTCGATCCGGGCAAGACGCACAAGCTCCGCGCCACCGCGGCCGATTTCCTCTCCCGACTCATCCAGCAGCCGCGCGCCGAGCGCCTGCGCCATGCCGGCGCCGCCGTCATTGATGCCGCTGTCACCGCAGCCGAGCAGGATCCGTTCCACGCCCGTTTCCAGGGCGGCCAGAATGAGCTCGCCGACACCGAAGCTGGTAGTGGATGTCGGGTCGCGCAAGTCGCGCGGCACCAGGCTAAGCCCGGCCGCCGCGGCCATTTCAATGACCGCCGTCTTCGGACCCCGGGTGCCGAGAAACCCGAAAAAACTGTCCACCGGCTTGCCGACCGGACCTGTCACCCTCACCTTCTTCACTGTTCCGCCTGTCGCCTTCACGAGTCCATGGGTGAAGCCTTCTCCGCCATCGACCATCGGCGCTTTCAAAACCCGGGCTGACGGCAAGGCCGCCTTCACACCTTTCGATATGGCTTTGACGACATCATCCACGCCGAGCGATTCCTTGAATCCGGACGGGGCAATCAAGATGTTGATACACATGGGCCTTTGCTCTCCTGTGCTGTTTGGAACGACAACGGCCGGGCATGGGAATTATTCCCGGCGCAGACAAAAAACCGCCCCGCGGGATTTCTCTCCGCGAGGCGATCATCCACTCCCCTCGTTCACGCCCGCCGGGGGTTTGGGCGTGGAGCGGGGATGGGATCGGCACATGCGGCGCGGGCTGCGGCAACGCTCTCCGGCGCGAGATCGCCCGCCGCAAGACGTGTAGAGTTGGGGCGCAGCAGCACCATGTTCTCGGCGCGATAGATCTGTTTCACCGGACCGCGCTCGACCCTGAAACCATCACGCTTCAGGCGGTCCCAGACATGCCACCAGCCGGACGCCCACATTTTTCGCTCGCGAATGGTCGCCAGCATGACCGTCTGCAATTGCGGGCGGGTGCACAGCGCTCCCGCCAGAACGGGCTCAGGATCCGCCGCCGGCGCGGCGCGCGCGGCTGGAATTGAGGCAAGGTCATGCACGTGTGCAACTTTGGTGTCGGCAGGTTGTGGTGTGGGGAGCTGATGCGGCCAGACAAACAGCGCGAAGCCGATGATCAGCAGAGCCTTGATCGGCAAAAGCGGGATGGCCAGCCGTGTCAGGTCAGACTGCGTGAAGGTCGTGCCTTGGGCGTTCCCGAAGATCACCACCGGCTTGGCGCTCACCATGAGGGTCTGGCAGAAACCGGTCCCGAGCACCGTGACCAGGACCATGAGCGTCACGTCGTGACCGAAACCTGCGATAGGCAGAGAAAGTGCGGGAATGAGCACGGCGGCACGAGCGGTGCGCGAGTTTATGACGAGATGCGAGAGCACCGCGATCACGGTCAGGAAGATAACGATGAGAGGCAACGACGCTGTCGCGCGCTCCGGCAGCAACGCCATCGCTCCTTGCGCCATCCAGGTGCTCGCGCCGGAGAGGATGACGGCGTCGGCGATGACGAAAGTGGCCGCCAGAAAGATCAACAGTTCCACCTCAACCTTCCGGAACACCTCTTTCGGCTTTTCGGAGTTGAACAGGCTGGTCAGCAGCACAATCGCGCCGCCGAATGCGACCAGCGCAATGCCCATGCCGTGCCAGGGCGCGGTCAGCCACAAGGTAACAATTACCGCCAGCGCAATGCCAATTCGGAGCTCCTTCTTGCTGAGAGGTGCGGAAGCGCGTGAGGGCCGTGAGAGCACAGCGCGCCGCTCGTCCTTTGGAACGAACAACGCAATGATGAGCGCAACGGCCGCGTGGCTCGCCAGCAAGGTCAAGGGAAAGGCCAGCAACAGCCAGTCGATGTATCCGATCGACACGTCTGCGGCCCGGTAGATTGCCTCGACGGCAACGAAGTGAGCGCCGGCACCGATCATCGAACCGCCTGCGGACAACAGGATCACCGTCGGGAACAGCAGCGCCAGCGCGCGCCGTGACGGGGCGCCGGGCATGCGTTCGGCAAGCGCCATGTAGACCGGCAACAGGAGGGCCGCCCTGCCCGACGTGGAAGGAATAAGGAACGCCGTTATCGAAATGACGAACGCGATCGCATGAAAGAACGCAGTGATCCCGGAAAACGGCCGGACCGCGGCAAACGCCAGACGCTCCATCAGACCACTGCCCTTGACCACGGCGGCGATCACGAATGCGGCCACCAGAAGCCAGATCAGCTCGCTGCCGAGCGCGCTGTAGAGCTGTTTCTCAGGCAGCACGCCCGTAACCACCAACAGTAGCGCCGCTGCGACGGCGACCACAGAGTCTGGAAGCGGCGTTGCCGTCCAGCCGACGATCGCAAGACCGGTGATGGCAAGCGCCATCTTCGCGCTGGTGCCAATGCTCTCCGGCAGGAACCAGGCGCCGACAACGATAACCGCACCGATGGCGATTGCCGGCAGATGCCGGAAGACGGAAACGAACAACTGTGTGCCGGGTCGCCCGGTCGGCCCCTGCGGCCACCCGGAGCCGGCCCGGTTTGCATCAATCAGTTCAACGGCATATGCGGATGATGTCACGGCGCATCCTTTCCATGTCACGGAAGTGTCACGACGAGACAACGGCGGCCCACCCGCTTTATTCCCCGTACCCTTTCGAATGCACACTGCCTCCCACTTGAATCGACCGACCATATGTCTGTCTGCGCTGAACCTTTTTGCTTCTCACAGCGACTAATGAGTCGCGAGCCCGGACGGGCTCGGTTTCAAACCGCAAAGGGAGAGGAAAAATGCGGACCAACCACATCCTAAAGGCACTCGGTGTCCTGGCGCTCACAACGACCGCCCTGATGAACGCGGCAAATGCGGGCGAACGGAGCCCCGGCCTCACGGGGCCAGGCGTTGCCGTCAACCCGGGGAACAGTACTGCCGTGATGCGGGGCTACCAGCAGCAAAAGACCGTGCCGCAAATGCGGCCCCAACAGGTTCCTCCGACCCGCCTGCACCGGACCTGTCCCGACAACTGGTTCTGGAACGGATGGAAATGTACCCCTCTGTTCAAAGGCGGAAAAATCGGTCGGTAAAGACCCGGTGACAGTTGGGACCTCCTACAATCTCTCCGTTTTCGGAGGAGTTCTTGAAAGCGCTGTCGGGCCGACAGATCCGGCCCGCAGCGCACCCGGATTTGTGGTCGAGGAGTGCCTTGCGGCGCCATGCCGCAGTTTAGAACTGATCTAAATCAGGGTCTTTCCCGTTGAAATCGCGAAACTTCCAGTCACCACGACAGGAGGTTTCGATGAAGCGTTTCATCTCATTAGTCCTGGCATCCACATTGTGGGTCGGCATGGCGCAAGCAAATGAATTGCGTGAACAAGCACTTGAGCTTTTCAAGCCACTGCCGTCCACGATTCCAAGTGTCAGGGACAATCCCATCACTGCGGAAAAGATCGAGTTGGGGAAGGCACTCTTCTTTGATCCGAGACTTTCCGCCTCGGGCGTTTTCAGTTGTTACTCGTGCCACAACCTGACGACAGGTGGCGATGACAATCTGGAAACGTCGATCGGTCACGGCTGGCAAAAGGGACCGCGCAATTCACCGACCGTCTTTAACTCGGTGCTCAACGAAGCGCAGTTCTGGGACGGCCGCGCCGAAGACCTGAAGGAACAGGCCAAGGGCCCGATCCAGGCCGGGGTCGAAATGGCCAACACACCGGAAAACGTCGTCAAGACACTCGGGAGCATGCCGCAGTACGTGCAGTGGTTCTCGGAAGCCTTTCCCGAGGAAGACAAGCCGGTGAATTTCGACAACATGGCCAAGGCCATCGAGGCCTTCGAAGCCACATTGATCACACCTGCTCCGTTCGATGCGTTCCTGAACGGTAATGACGACGCCTTGACGCCTGAGGCGAAAAAGGGACTGGCGCTGTTCATCGACAAGGGGTGCGCAGCTTGCCACAAGGGCGTCAACCTCGGTGGCCACGGATATTACCCGTTCGGCCTGATCGAGAAGCCCGGCGCGGACATTCTGCCTCCGGGTGACAAGGGACGCTTCCAGGTCACCGAGACGATCGATGACGAGTATGTGTTCAGAGCATCGCCGCTCCGCAATGTGTCGGTCACGGCACCCTACTTCCACTCCGGCAAGGTTTGGGACCTGAAGGTTGCCGTCCAGATCATGGCGGAGTCGCAACTCGGCAAGGAACTGAGCGATGAGGACGCAGACGCCCTCGTTGCCTTCCTGAACAGCCTGACGGGCAAAGTCCCCGATGTCACGCTGCCAATGTTGCCCGCGGAAACCGCCACCACGCCGCGGCCGACCGCCGAGATCTCACGCTAGCAAAAACGGCCCCCGCATCCGTGCGGGGGCCACTTCGCGCCAGTTGATCTGGTCGCTCTCCCGGAACCCAATCCCGACTTTAGCAATTCACGCGCAGCGCAACACTTTCAACCGGTTGCCGTCAGGTCGTGTCCTGCAACGTTCACGCCGGTTCGCGGCAACTGGCCGCAGTTGAGAGGCTTTGTGCGCCCTGTTACGGTCTCGACGGGCTTATTGGGGGACGTGCCGTGACGCGGCGCCGGGGAACATACTGGAAGCGCCTTGCCGCTGGTCTGGCAATTGCCAGCTTGTGCTGCCAGCTCATTCTGACCGCACTGGCGATTCCGGCTGCTTTCGCCGCGATGCACCCCGGCAATCTTCCGGCAGGTCACTCCACAATCGTCATCTGTACCGGCGACGGCATGAAGCGGATCATCGTGGATGCCGACGGAACGCCGGTCGGTGAGTCCGAAGAGGACCCGTCTGCAATTCAGTGCCTCGCCTGCAAGGTTGCGGGCAGCGCCGTTTTTCTCCCAACGCCTGACTCCGTCGCGGTCCTGTCCGCTCGTCAAGGCGCATCCCTGACGCCTGTATCGGCGCAGACCGACATCCGCAATCCCGGCTGCCTTCACGCTCACAAGAGAGCGCCGCCGCGCGAACTCTAGCAAGCTCAAACAACGCCTTCATCCCACCCTGTGGCCGGTGTCATCAGACATTGCGGCTTTGGGCGTGGGTGCACATTCACAGCTTTCAGGGTTCAACGATCATGTATTTTTCAAATCGGTTATCGCGGCTGCGCACAACAACAAGTGCCGTGGCTGTTTGTCTTTTCGTTTTCTCCGGCGCAGCGACCGCAGACAGTCCTGCACCTGGCGGTCTTAACGTCACCTACAAGGACGGCGAGATCCATGCCGCCCCCCGCGCCGATGGCCATGGGCCGATCGGCGTGATGGGCGACCACCGCCATCACACGGGCGAGCTTATGCTCTCCTACCGTTACATGCGGATGTGGATGGAGGGGAACCGCATCGGCGAAAACAATGTCTCTCCGGAGACCATCGTCACGACCGTGCCGAACCGCTTCTTCGGAACGCCGGGTCAACCGCCGACGCTTCGGGTCGTGCCGAAGGACATGAGCATGGACATGCATATGTTCGGTGCCATGTACGGCATCAGCGACCGCGTCACGATTATGGGCATGCTGCCCTACGTCGAGAAGAAGATGGATCACATCACGTTCCAGGGCGGTGTCGGGACCACACGGCTGGGGACCTTCCGAACCAGCACCGACGGAATTGGCGATGTGTCCCTCAGCGCGCTGATCGGGCTTTATGACGAGAAAACCCCGGACGGCGAAACCCACGTCAATCTGTTGTTGGGCATAAGCGCGCCAACCGGATCGATCACGGAGCGCGGCACCGTTCTCGCACCCAACAACACGCGGCCCAACCTACGGTTGCCTTATGCCATGCAGCTTGGATCGGGCACATGGGACCTGCTGCCGGGCGTCACCGCGACCAAACGGGTCGGCAACTTCTCGCTCGGCGGGCAATACCGGGCGTGGCTGCGCCTGGAAGACGAGAACGACGAGGGGTATTCCCTTGGGGACATTCACCAGGGCACCGTCTGGGCGCAATACCAGTGGGCGCCGTGGGTTGCCACGTCCGTCCGCCTCGCGGGCCGGACACAAGACACGATCAGTGGCATTGATCCGAACATTATCGCGCCCGTCCAAACGGCCGACCCGGACAATTATGGCGGCGAGCGCCTCGACCTTCTCGTCGGTGTGAATCTCATCGGCCAGCGCGGCGCAATATGCGGGCATCGTCTGGCGGCAGAAGCAGGTGCGCCGATCTATCAGGATCTCAACGGTCCGCAAATGAAGACCGAATGGACCTTCACGATCGGCTGGCAGAAGACCATCGGCGATTGCTGACACAACGCGTGCCGTGCCGGGGTCATACACCTCGGCGCGGCGGACCGTCGAGATTTCTCGATAGTGGTCACATCGGCAAATGGCGGTGCGGCGCGCTACGTCACCTGGTAGTGCTCATTGTAGATCGAATACACACGCGTATATTTGATCTTGTCATTCTCGCCGACGTCGTAGAAGGCTGCCATCATCAGCCGGAACGAAGTTCCCGCCTTGTAGTGCACACCCACCCATTCCAGGTCCTGCTTGCACAGGAAGTCGATCGGAGCTTCGCTGGCGAATTGTGAACCCGATGTGATGAAACGCGTGTGGTCGCGGATCGTCTCCTCCATGATGTCCCGCACGCCATTCCAGAATGCCACCGTGCTCTCCTTGCCGCTGTTTACGGCCGCTTTTGGGATGTACTCAAAGGTCGCGTCCGGTTCGTACCATTTGTCAAAGAACTCAGAAAAGTTCATGCCGGTCCCGGCACAGGCTCCATTGAAATCGGCGATGTATTGCCTGTAGTCGTCCTCGGTGATCATCGATACATATCTCCCGTCCCGGTCTTCGACTCCCAAGGTTAAGATGATCCGGTATGCACACGGACACAAGGCTCTGGCCGGAAACAAAGGGTGGCGCCGCCCCGTCAAACTGTGTGGACCCGGGGAACAAATGTCTCGCAAAACCAAGCCCTTCCAAACGAAACCGCCACCCGGTACATTTCGTAACTCATCCGTAGGTGCCATTCACGCGCAGTTTCCGGGGCCCCATGAGCGACAACAAGGGCGACACGCTTCTGTATTTTCCGACCGTCGTGCGCGAGGTGAAGATCGCCAACGCGGCCGAGATCAACAGCCAGATCGAGGCGGGGATCGACAAGATCCGCGAGACCGAGCCCAACACCCTGCCCGAGGCGTGGAGCTGCGAGCTCTACACCACCATCGGCGCGCCGGGCACGCTCAAGGATCATGAAGAATTCAAGCCGTTGTGCGACGTGATCGTCGAGGAGGCGAATGCCTTTGCCGGTATTCTCGACCTCGATGTCAAGTTCCGGCCTCTCATCTTCACCGAGTGCTGGCTCAACATTTACGGCGAAGGCCACGCCCAGGAGGTGCATACCCACGCGAACTGCGTCATCAGCGGCATCTATTACGCCAAGGCGCCGGAAGGCAGCGGCGACCTTTTGATCCACTCGCCCTACAACGACACCATGCTCGACCCGCCGCATGCGCGGGTGAACGGGTTCAACATGAAGATGATCCCGATCAAGCCCGAAGAAGGGAAGATGATCCTGTTCCGAAGCTACGTGAAGCACTCGGTCAAACCATCCAAATGCAAGGACGGCGAGGAACGCATCTCCATCGCTTTCAATCTGACCATGTAACGCCAGGGAGCACGGCGGTCTGCAACAAACAGCCACCTGATCTTGCAAAGGAAACACGCATATGCCCGCTTCGATCCGTACGCGCGTCCTGCATCTTCTTACGCTGCTGCTGGCCACTGCATTGGCCACGCAGGCCTGGGCGGACGATGACAAGGCCACGTTCGAACTCACCATCGACATCACCTGGAGCGCTCAATCGGCACCGCACGAGTTTCCCGAGGCAGGCGGCCACCTCTCACGGCTCGTCGGCGCGACGCACCGTCAGCGCTATTCCATGTTCCGCGACGGGCACACGGCCTCGTCGGGACTGGAGGCGCTGGCGGAGGTCGGACGGCTTGCTATCCTCAAGGCCGAACTGGCGGACGCGCAGCGCCGTAACCGGGTCGGCACGATCTTCGAGCTGCCGCGCCTGGACAAGGTGCCGGGCTCCATGAAGGCGATTGTCGAAACCTCGAAGGAATATCCGCTGCTCTCGTTCGTCACCATGCTCGCGCCCAGTCCGGACTGGTTCACCGGCCTGAGCGCCGTCCCGCTCGTGATCGACGGCCAGTGGGTGGCAAATGCGGACTTTCAGCTCGTGGCGTGGGATGCCGGCAGCGACAGCGGCGGCACCTATGTGGCGCCCAACGCCGACACGCAACCGCGCGAGTCCGTCCGGCTCGTCGCCACCCGGCATTTTCTGGGGCGTCGCGGCCTCGTGCCTGTCGGCACGGTCAAGATCAAACGGATGAAATAGCGACGCACGGCGCGCCCTGTCATCATTCTGTTATGAAATTGTCATATTCTTGCGTCTGGTCCGGGCCTTCCCGGACGGGATCGTCTGACTCCGTCTTCGTGTCGAAGGCGGCTCCGGATCGGGGGCACGCATATGGAATGGGGCACTTACAGGCGCAGACGGACATGCCGCGCCAAGGCGTCTAACACGCCGCCGAGGGACGCCGCCCTGAAGGAAGTCTACCAGCTGTTGCTGACCGCGCATCAGATCTCCCGAAAACAGAAGTGGGCCATGCTGTGCTACCTGATCGGCATGGCGGTCATCGAAACCGAGGCCATGGCGGCGCTCATGGACATGTCCGACGAGTAAACCCGACGCTCTCCCGACGTGTCTTTTGCAGAGTTTTCCGCATCCGTTGAACCTTTCACACGTCTCACGCGACTGACGGGTATGCAGCGCACGCAAGCGCTGCGCACTCAACGTGAAAGGGAGATTTCACCAATGGCACGTACGTCCCTGAAGATCGCAGCCTTCATCGCCGGTCTCGCCATTTCGGGCAGCGCGCTCGCGGCGCCACACCTCACGAAACCCGCCACCGGCGATTTCTCGCCAATCCGGCTAGCCGCCGGCTCGCTGGCAGTGCCGGGAGGATCGACGAAAAAAAAGACCTGTGAGAACACCTATCACGCGGGTGGCATCCGATGTACCACCTGCACGTACTCGAACTATCCGGAATATGTCAGCACCAAGTGCATCAAAGTCAGGACACAGGGCAGCAGCGGTGCCAGTCAGAACTTCAATGGCCTGAGCGGCTCGAACCGTCTGCGATTCCGCTAGGTTCGTCGATCATCTTCGTCTGAGAAACGAGGGCGGGCGCCAGCCTGTCCTCGTTGCGTTCTTGGCGTCTCACCTCACGCGGCGTTGCAAGACTTGAAATTCCCGCGAAGGCGGGAATCCAGGTCAGATGGACCGCACGCGATGCTGCAAAGGTCTGGATCCCGGAGCGCACGGCGGATTGCGGGCATGGGCATATCGATTGCCTCAGCCATCGCTTGTCGGGGATGACGGTTTTCTTGGTCCTGCCGTAATATCGTCATTCGGGCCCCGCCTGCGCGGAGGCAGGCTTCAGCCGGATTTCAGTTGCACGAGGCCCGGCAATTGAGGGGACAGATGCTTAACTTCAGTATAGGTCCGCAAGATTGGCTCACCGTCATAAGGAGGGAGAGATGACAGACAGCGAATTCACGCAGGATGACATCGATACGATCGTCAGTGTCTTCCAGGAGACCTTGTTCGACATTCCGAAAGAGGATTTCGACGACTGGCTCATGCAGTGGACCGAAGACGCGCGCCTCATGCCTCCGAACATGGCGGATGTGGTCGGACACGATGCGCTCAGGCGATGGATGCGTGAATGGCCGAAGATCAAGAGGTTCGAGGTCATCGACAACACGGTCGAGGGCGACGGCGATCTTGCGGTCCTGATTTCCCATTTCGTGCGGGTGCTGGAGGCAGACGATGGCGAAGACGTCGAGCAGTACGGCAGGCAGGTCCTGAAATTCCGTCGACAACCGGACGGGCGATGGCTGATCGCCGCCGCGATTTTCAACGCCGACCACCGCTCGTAGATTTACTCGCAGGTCCGGCCATCACCGGATAGCCACCTGCCCGGGAGCAGGCTTCAGCCAAGCCGTTTTCTCATTCGTCATTCCGGCGAACGCCGGAATCCAGAGCGGACGTGCCACACCCGATGCAAGCAAACTCTGGATCCCGGATCGCGCGGCGGATCAAGGTTGCGGGCATATCGACCCACAAGGCCGCCACTTGTCCGGGATGACGGTCTTCAGAGCCTGGACCGCACCATCGTCATTCCGGCGAAAGCCGGAATCCAGTTCAGATCACGACCGGAATACGGCTTACCGTAACCCTCTGAAAGCAGGCAGAGTCGTGCGAATTCTGCTATGAGGGGCCCGCATGAAACTCGGCCTCGAAAACCTGCTGGACGATCCGGCCCTCAGAAAGCCCCTTGAGGGCAAGCGCGTGGCGATGCTCGGCCATCCACCCTCGCTCACCCGTGAGGGCGCGCACGCGCTCGACGCGCTTGGCCACTGCCCGGAAATCTCCCTCGCCTCCGCCTTCGGTCCGCAGCACGGCATGCGCGGCGACAAGCAGGACAATATGGTCGAGTCCGACACCTACACCGATCCGCGCTACGGCATCCCCGTGTTCAGCCTCTATGGCGAGGTGCGTTACCCGACCGACGAGATGATGCAGAGCTTCGACGTCCTGCTCATCGACCTGCAGGATATCGGAACGCGCATCTACACCTATGTGACGACGCTCGTCTATTTCCTGAAAGCCTGCGCCGAGCACGGCAAGACGATCTGGGTGCTGGACCGTCCCAATCCCGCCGGGCGGCCCATCGAGGGCACCATCCTGGAGGACGGCTGGGAGAGTTTCGTCGGCGCGGGACCCATGATGATGCGCCACGGGCTCACCCTCGGAGAACTCGCCAAATGGTATGCGGCGCAGGCGAAGCTTGACGTCGACCTGACCGTCATCCCGATGACCGGCTACGATCCGGACGCGGCACCGGGTTACGGCTGGCCGGTGCACGAGCTGCCCTGGGTCAATCCTTCGCCCAACGCCTCCAGCCTCAACATGGCGCGCTGTTTTCCGGGCACCGTGCTGATCGAGGGAACGACCCTGTCGGAAGGGCGCGGCACGACCATCTCCCTCGAAGTCGTTGGCGCGCCGGATATCGACTTCGAAAAAGTGCTTGAGACCATGCGCGGCCTGTCGGCAGACTGGCTGACCGGCGCGCTCATCCGCTCCTGTTTCTTCGAGCCGACGTTCCACAAGCATGTGGGCGCGCTGTGCTCGGGCCTGCAAATCCATACAGAGACGGGCGCCTACGCCCACGAGACCTTCCGCCCCTATCGTCTCGTCGCCCTGCTGCTCAAGGCGGTCCGGCAGCTACACCCCGACTACGAGATCTGGCGCGACTTCCCCTATGAGTACGAAACCGAACGCCTCGCCATTGATCTGCTCAGCGGCGGCACCTATTTGCGTGAATGGGTGGATGACGCGTCAGCCACGCCCGCCGACTTCGACGCCCGGCTCGAACCAGATGAAGAGACCTGGGCGGAGATGAGGAGGCCTCATCTGATCTATTGAGGTGTGACAGTGTTTTTTAGATCAATAGCGGTGATAGTTTTTTTTGGTCATTGTCTCACATTGGCGGCCACGGCTTCTGCACGCTCGGAAGAACGCACGCCATTGGGAAACCGAGCACTCTACGAAGCCGTTTTGGATTACTCACTTTCTGGTGGATGCAAGACACGTCGAGAGATTTACGGTGAGCAGCTCGCTAAGGGTTGTGAGAAAGGCGATTGGTTTGCCGGTGCGATGTGGTTTGCAACTGAGCATCTTGCACGCCTGGGACGGGAAGGCCTCCTTGCTCTTTGTGAAAAACACAACATCACGGACTGTTTCGAACCCAGCGTGAAGTCGGACGGCAAACAAATTCTGTCGCTGGAAAAAGAACTGCGAATTCCCAATATACGCGACTTCGGCCGGTGGTTCTTCGCACCAGACGGCCGCACGATACTGGTGACATCACACGATCCAAAAAACCGAGTCCCAACACTTCACATTTTTGACCTCCAAGCTGGAAACTTCACACGTCAAACCATCGAACTTAGCGGCGTCGAGGATAGTTCTGTTCTTGGATTGGTATTTAGTCCCGACGGCACCTATGCTGCGGCAAGGCTACATGGACCCGCATCCAAGGACAGAATTGGTTATGTCGTTGTGTCGATGGCCGATCTCAGGCCCGTTTTGTTGATTGGAACAAAGAAGGATCAGTGCGAATTCGGTCATGCAATGATATTTTCCGCCAACTCCAAGTCACTCTGGATCAACTGTAACGCCTCCAGATTTCGCAACAGATTTCTGGCGGCCATGAAAATCAACATTGCATCGGCAAAGGTGGAAAAGCGTGTCGGTCTGGATACTCCATTCTCGGATCAGATCTCTCGTTTCTCGTTGCAAAAACTTGCTCGCCACAACGAGAATGTGGTGCTTGTCGGAACGTCTGAGTCATTCGGCTCAGACGACCAGCAATACAACGACCGCAGCCGCAAACTTACCTCTGTTCTGGCCTTCGAGTTGGAATCAAAACGATTGTATTTCGAGCCGATCTCGTTCCCCGTTGGAGAAAAGTCAGGTTACTCGACCAGCGCACTTGTGACCGCACACAACAACGACCTTAGTCGGATCGTACTTAACATTCACAGGCATCCACTCAACGTTGAGAAAGGCAAGCCTCAACAGACTACGAAGAGTGTCGAGGTATGGAACACGCAAACTTCGACGCGAGAACATACATTGTGGTCAGGGCCGGTAAAACTGCGTGACGTTTCGAAGTTTGGCGTAACTGCCGGGTTGGGCAAAACTGACCGGCTTTTGATATTCCGGCGCATCGAGCACTCGAAGCGCAAGACACTTGAAATATTCGACCTTCGCACCGGCAAAATGCTTCAGGAGTATGGACCGCTCAAGATCTATGAGTTCTTGCAGATAGATCCGTCGGGAAAGGCAATGGTTCTGGTTGGCAAAAGTGCATTGCAGGTTTTCAAATTCGCAGACAAACCCTGATCAGTCATTTTAATCCCCCGAGGCGCCTATGCTCAGCAGCAAATGGCTCTACGTTGCCGGCCAGGTCATGTACACACCACTCGTGCTGGTCTTTTGCTGGATGGCGGTCCACGAGTTCTATTCTGCTGAGGTAACGGTGGGCTGGAGCAGCGGCGGCAAGCTGCCGCCCGCTGCCAGCCCATCCTCCGATATCTACCTGATTGCCGTTATCGCCATCTGCATGTGGTTCGGCGGCCTCTACAAGATCGTGCAGATGTTCAGGGCCGACAAATCCGGCGACTGAGGCCGCGTGATGGGCGTTTTCGACGCGTGCTCTCTGGAACCCGCGCAGGGACTGCTCTAGTCTCGTTCCTCCCCGAAGACCATTCCCTCCTGGAGCAACAATCAGATGAGTGACACGCCCCGCTTCGAGCCGCTCGACAACACGGTCGTTCCCCGCTACGCGGGCATCCCCACCTTCATGCGCCTGCCCTACGCTCCCGACCCCACGGTTCTCGACATCGCGCTTGTCGGCGTGCCGTTCGACGGTGCCGTCACCAACCGCGCCGGCACGCGCCACGGGCCGCGCGAGGTCCGCAACATGTCGAGCCTCATCCGCCGCGTCCACCACGCGACCGGCGTCGACCCCTATGCCCACTGCAAGGTGGGCGATGCGGGCGACACACCGGTCGTGCCGATGAACATGATGAAGTCCCTCGAACTGATCGAGGCGTTCTACAAGCCGCTCGCGGCCGCCGGCGTGATACCGCTGTCCTGCGGCGGCGATCATCTCATGACGCTGCCGATCTTCCGCGCCATCGCCAGGGACAAACCCGTCGGCATGGTCCAGTTCGACGCCCACACGGACACCGGCGACGCGGGCTATGGCGGCGAGAAGTTCCATCACGGTACGCCGTTCCGCCGTGCGGTCGAGGAAGGACTGCTCGACCCCAAGCGGACGGTTCAGATCGGCATTCGCGGCGCGCGCTCATCGTCCGACTATTCCGACTTCTCGCACGACAGCGGCATGCGGGTGATCTATATTGAGGAGTTCTACGATCTCGGCGTCGACAAGGTGGTCGAGGAGGCGCGCCGCGTCATCGGCGATGGCCCGACCTATATCAGCTTCGATGTCGACGGGATCGATCCTGCCTACACGCCCGGCACCGGCACGCCGGAAATCGGCGGATACACGACCCACGAGGCCCAGCGGATGTTGCGCGGCCTGCGCGGGGCGAACTTGATCGGCGCCGACGTGGTCGAGGTTTCGCCGCCCTTCGATCCGTCGGGCAACACGGCACTCGTCGGCGCGACCATGATGTATGAAATTCTCTGCCTGCTCGCCGAGGCGCGCGCCGGCAAGTAACCATCTGCTGTTTCGGTTCCTGGAGACTCGAGCGATGTCCTCCCTCCTTCGTCTGTATCGCGGCGAGTTGCCGCTCGACACCGCCTTCTGGACCTGGGCGGTTTTCGGCGGCCTCGTCGTCAACGTCTCATCGAGCGTACTCTTCCTGATCCTGCTGACCCAGGACCAGCCGCTATGGGCTTTCGTTGCCGGTTATGTCTATTCGGTGCCCTATAACGTGATCGCCACGGTCGGTGTGTGGCGTTCGGCCGGTCATTATGACAGCGATCCTGCCTGGGCGACCTTCACGCGACTGATCACGCTTACCTGCATGACCCTGCTGACCGTCACCTGACGGCAGGCCGGTCCGGCCGTGCGGACGGCCTGAGAATCCGGTGCTGCCGCCATGTGCCCCGCCCATTGCACCTGCCCCATGATAGGTTGATGGCGTCATACAGCGAAACACCGGCTGGCCGTGCAATCCGGGCATCTTTCGGGGTCGACACATATGCCGCTCGAGATCGTACTGATGGTGCTCGTGTCGTCCGTGCTGCATCCCGCATGGAATGTCATCCTCAAGGCAAACCCCGACCCCTATCTGGGCTTCCTGGCACTGATGACGTTGCTGACGCTGTGCGCCTTTGCGCACGGCCTCTATGCGGGCGTGGACTTCGCGGCGCTGCTTGACGTGCTTCCGTTGATGGCCGTTTCAGCCGGCGGGCTGCTGCTTTATGGCCTCTGTCTGATTGCCACCCTGCAGCGCGGAGACGTGTCCGCCTATTATCCGATCATTCGCGCCTCTCCGGTTTTCATCGTGGTGTTCAGCGTGCTGTTCCTCAGTGAGTCCTACCCGCTGGTCGTTCTTCTGGGGATTGCTCTGGCCGTCGCGGGCGGGTTCCTTCTGCTTTACAAGCGCGGCACAAACTTCCTTGAGGATCCGGGCACATTGGGCCTCGCGCTGCTGGCGATGTCGGGCACGGGCATTTACTCGCTCGCCGACGCCCGGTTGATGGAAACGCTCTCAGCGCAGGCGCAGATGACCGCCGCCAACGGCATCCTGGTGCCGGTCTATGCGTTCCTGTGGTGGCGCCGTCAGCGCGCGGCCGGCCCTTTGCAGCCGGCGCAGCTGCGCGGCTTCACGCCGACCCATCTGCTGGTTCCGGGCGTTCTCGCCTATCTCTCATACTATCTGATCCTGCTTGCTTACGAGCGCGGGGCCGACGTGGCCTCCGTGACCACGCTGCGCCAGGCCTCCATTCCCATTTCCGTAGCGCTTGCCGGCCTGTTTCTGCGCGAAGGCGCGATCGCACGCCGCTTCTGCGCTGCGGGGCTGCTGGCGCTCGGCCTCGTCATAATCGCGCTGACCGGGTAGCCCGTTGCGTCAGCACAAGCGCTCAGGTCCCCAATAGATATGTCAGCACGCTGTCCCAATACAGGGTCATGACGAGAATTGTCAGAAGCGCGAAAAATCCCACGACCGTCGCAAATGCAAGACCTGTGATGTTCAAGAGTATCCGCAGCATCGTCCTCTCCTGTCGCAGCCGGTTCTTGGCCGGGAATTGCGGGTTTTTGCCGATATGGGCTGATGCTGCGTGGAATCAACGCGTTGTTACCAAGAGCTACGGCAGTGAAACAAAATGGCCCACCCTCAGCCGGCGGAGGTGGCGGCCAGGACGTCAGAGGCTCGTCATTCAGGATTGGTTGTGCAGGATTGTTTGGGCCGGAATACGGTTTCAACCCATGCGATCACGGCAGCGATCCGGCGCAATGCGAGTTGATCAGAATGGGCGAGCAGCCAGATTTCACGCGAGAGCGAGGCCGGCGGATCGTCGACCTCAAAACGGCGAAGGCCTGTTTCGTTGTCCGCAATCGCTGTTGGAAGCAAAGTGCGGCCGAGGCCGGCCCGTGCCGCCTCCAGAGCCGTCTCCGCATCGTGGACCCTCAGCCTGGCAAGATCGCCATCCCCGCTTTTTATGGCCCTGGCGACCCATTGAGCCTGCGGCAGGTGGGCCATTGTATCGTCGTAGGTAATCCAGGGCATTTTCATCCCCTCATCGGCAGCACAGTCGCAAGCGATATAGACCGCGAATTCGAGCTGCCCTATGCGCCGCGCCTTCACCCTCGTCCCCCCGGTTTTCGGTCGGGCCAGGCGCAGCGCGAGATCAGCCTCGCGGCGCGTGAGGCTGAAGTCACGACTTTCGGGCACGAGCTGGATTTCGAGTTTTGGATGCGCATCGAGCAATTTGCCGAGTTTGGGTGTCAGCAGGCGATTGACGATGATCGGTACGGAAGTCAGACGCACCGCGCCGACGCACGCGTCGCGTTCCGCGCCCAGAATCTCGGAGATCACATCTATCTGATGCTCCATACGCTCCACGCAACGGACAATTTGCTCGCCGCGTGACGTAAGCTGTAGCGACCCGTCCGGAAGACGCCGCCACAGTTGTGTCTCGAATGCGGATTGTAACGCCGCCAGCCTGCGCGAGACGGTCGTGTCGTCCACACTGGTCAGCCGGGCCGCAGCGGCGAGGGTTCGCCCTCTTTTTATGGCCAACAGATAACGCAGATCGTTCCAGTTCTTTACCTGCATTTTTGCAGTCTATTGCTGCATTCATTTACCTTCAATCTGCAGAAGCGCGATTCGATACTGTTGGCGGACCGAACGAGGGGAGAGACCTAATGAAGTTTGTCGTGTTGTTTGAAGACAATCCCGGAACGGGAGATGAGGTGCGCGCCGAATATATGGCCAACCATCTGGCGTTTCTTGAGCGCAATGCCGAGAATATCGAAGCAGCCGGACCATTGAGAAACGATGATGGGTCCGGTGCCGGCGGCCTGTGGCTGGTTGAAGCAAACGTTTCGCAGGATGTTTGGAAGCTGGTCGAAGAAGACCCGTTTTGGCCTACGGGCCTGCGCAAGTCCGTGCGTATTCTGGAATGGACCCAAGTGTTTTCAGATGGCCAGCGTCTGATCCAGATTTGATGCAGCAGGGTCGACAGATACGCGTCTCATCGCCCCGCATTAACCAATGCGAAAGGTGATGCTGGCCGCTTCGGCATGGTTACGGTAACGTTAATGCTCGCCATGCCCAAAAGGATGCGGTGCCGGCATGGGGTTTCACTAGACAGATATTGCGCCGCCTCCCGGGTCCAGAAGACGCGGTGAGCAAAGCGCCCGGGCCGTGCAGCGGCGGGACACACAAAGACCATACAGGGAATGATGTCAGACAGCCTGTCTCCGCTTATGCGGGACCGGGAAGAGTGGCGTGTGCGTGGGGGGAATCCATGCGACAGACGGAAGTGCTGATCATGGTCATTGCGTTGCTGGCCAGGCGGCCGGACGCCATGGACGTCTTCCTCCCCGTGCCGGAGCGATTGAAAATCTCGCAGATCTATGCGGGTACGCCGACCGGACAGCCGTTCCGCCTGCCCGCCATGAAGGGAGAGAAGGCATGACATTCGCAGACCACGACACCGGGCAGTCCATGGGGCCTTGGGCACGCTGGTGGGAGGAAGTCTCCGCGCAGGCCCGCGCCCAGCAACTTGAAAGCCTGGAACACGGCCCCGCCATTCCCTGCCCCGGTCCCGCGGTGGGTCTGTCCCGTCTTATGCTGTTGGCGACCCTGTTCCAGCCATCAGCCGACGTTCAATAGGACACGATACATCTCACATCGAGAAAGCGCGCCACGATCCGCTCGCGACGCGCTTTTTCTTTGCATTCCTGCACAGGTCTCGATCGGCCGACACCGTCGACGTCAAATCGCCGACAATCAACGCAGACGCCTACACCCCGTAGCGCCGTTTCATACGGTAGCGGAGAATGTACCAGGGCACGAAACCGCCCCGTATGATGTTGCGCCACTCGCGGCTTTGCACCTTCGGCCGCGTGCGCTGCTCGATCGGCACATCGGAGGAGAAGAACTCGAAAATCGCCTGGTCCAGGCCGTTCTCTTCCTTGATTTTCCGGCCATAGCGCTTGTTGAACTCAGCGAACGCCATGAACTGGCTTTGTGTCACGTTCCGCACCTCGAAATCCGCCGAGACGCGCTGCTCTTTTGCAATCCGCGCGATCAGGTCGCCGCATTCATCGTGCAGGCCGACGTGCCAGAAGTCCGCAAGCCCGTCCAGGATCACATCCAGCTTCTTCTGGTCGGACATGAAGACGTGCCGGATGAACGGCACCTCGAGATAAGCAAACAGATACTTGCTGATCGGATTGGGACGCCGGCTCTTGTACCACAAGTCGAAACCGAAGGGCCGCAGACCCTGGGCAACGTATTTGCCCATCCGGAAGTTGTAATGGGAATAGAAATGGCTCACCGGATCGCGGATGAGCACGGCTTGTTTCACGTTACGGTCCGGGAAATGCGCCATCATCGATTTCGTGACGTAAAAGCCGAACACGAAGTCGACCGCACTCAAGGAGACGGCAGAGAGGCTTTCATAGCGCTTCCCGAAAAAGCGGTACGGCGCCTTACGCCGGCCGGGAAACAGAATCCGCTTGCCCATGTACCAGCCGGAACGGCCCTTCCTCACCGGCGTGGGCTCACCTTGGCCGAACCTCGTTTTCAGGAAATTCTGGACGGTCCGCCCGGCGCATTTCGGAATGTGCAGTAAGAAATAGACATCCCGGATCTGCCGAACCTTGCCGAGCGCCTGACCTTCGCGGTCCTCCGCATCCTCGCGAACGTCATCGTATCCTGCCCAGTCCTCCAGATCGGAGCGGGCCGTATAGCCGGGTATGTCCTGCATGTTTTCGGTTGGTCTTGGCGCGCCGCGCCGGGCCGCTCAGTACTCCGGGTCAAATCGTCCTTTCAGTCGGGAACCGAAGACCTTGTCTGCGCTTGGCCGTCTCCCAAGCGGAACAGTGATCGATTCTCCATGCGGCCACGAATTGGAAGATCATCCGGACAGCGCGGCAAAAAAAGGGCAAACAACCAGACTTGGACTAATTGTGAACGGCGTCGTTCAGGGCGGTCTTGAAGGCCTTGAGCTCGTTTTCCGGATAGGCGCGGCATGGCGCGGCGAGGGAGCCGCCTGCGTGCGTCACATCGAGATATGTTTCGCCGCCCGTTCGGGCGTGAAACAGCATCAGGCCCCCGGGTACCGCCATCCATACCGCACCGATGAACAGACCGAGCGCCAGCCCGACGCCGCTGCCGTCGATCAGTCCGGCCAGAAGGATGCCGAGCCCGAGCACCAGCAGAATGCCACCGACGATCGAGATCCAACGCGAAACCGGTATGTGCACAGTGTTGACTTCGGTGATATCGGAAAGGGGAACCTCGTTTGTCCCCTGTGCCTTGCGGAACGCTTCGGAGGCGTCGCGCTCGTAGTACGGTCCAAGCTGATAGAGCCGCTTGTCGCTCAGCACCAGAACGGTTTGCGGTGGGTGATCCGCGGCATCCTTGTCACGCAGAAACTTCTCCCCCAGGACCGACACGGCACTTTCGTCTTGGTCCTGCAAAAGGCCCTGCAGACCCGGGTCGATTTCGCCCGTATGCTCCATCCCGCCTCCCCGATTTTGGGCGCCGGCAGCAATCGTACCCGCTGGTCCGGGTCGCCCCCAAGGGAAATGTATGTGTGTCTTTTGCGGCGGCGCCGACCGCTCATTCAAGGGAGTCCCTGGGCGCCTGTGGCCCGTCGGTTGCCGGCGCGGTAAAAGTGCTGCTGAAGGAATCTTTGACTGCGCTGACCCATGAAATTGAGTTTCGTCCCCCTGATCGTTGCCCTGCTTCCGTTCGGCGCCATTCACGTGTCCTATCTCATCGCCGCATCCCACGGTCATGTGCCGTGGTGCATGCCGTATATTGACGCCTGCACGGCGATCAGCGCCACCGGACGCCAGATGCCTGAAAGCCTCGTCTTCCGCGCAACGATCATCCCGAGCGGAGCATTGATGATGGTCTACTGGGTGCTCGTGTCGGCATGGCTCGCAACCCTGCTCGACCGTATGACCGTTCTGAGACGGACCATGCTCGGTTTCGGTCTGATCGCAAGTTTCGGTCTGATCATCTACGCCACCGTGCTCGGCGAAATCGGTGATGCCTTTGCCTTGCAACGCCGGATCGGCGTTCGTCTGTTTTTCGGATTCACCGTACTGGCGCAGTTGTTGATGGCGATACAGGTGGCCGTTGCCGCGCGGGATCACCCGGAATTTGAACTCACCGGTGCGGCGCGGCTCTTGGTGGTCACATCCGGTTTGCCTTTCCTGCTCGGCATCTTAAGCCTGTTCATGTGGGCGTTTTATGCCGGTTTCGATGATATCGAGCATGCGTTTGCCTGGTGGGTCACGCTGCTTGTGCTCCTGAACCCGCTCATCATTTTCGCCATCTGGCGCCGGCTTGGGTTCGAAGCTCGGTTTCAGGCTCCGGCCTAGGCAGTTTTCGCGTATTGGATGTGTTGCAATGCTTGCTCAATCGAAAACTGTATTCGAAATAGTCGAATTGATGCATTCGCAATCAAGAATTCCGGACTCACCTGTACGGACTGTCACTTCCATATAGTGCACCATCTGGTACTCTCACGAACGACTTGACGCGGTGCCTCAGAGCGTCCTACTGCGGGAGGCAGTCCTGCCTCCCATAATGCCGGCTTTTCGCGAGTTATCCGTGACGACGTCCAAAAGCAAGAAAACCGGCCCACCGAACCAGCAAAGCGGTCTGCCGTGGCCGGACGCCTATGCAGCGCTGTTGCCGGTCATCCGCGCGGAGTGGGAGATATCGGGCGAGCTCTACCTCAACCGGCTTCTCGGCGGTGGCCTTTCGGGCGCGAAGGTTTATGTCGCCGATCTGAGCTGTCGCGGTTTCAAGGGACAGGCGATCCTGAAGCTGGACACGGCGAATCCCGCCGACTGGTCCGAAGATGAGGAATTCGACAAGCACCGCATCGCTGTGGAAACCACGCCTGAATACGCGGAAGAACATCTGCCGCGCCTGTTGCACGCGTCGCGCAAGGACAACCAGATCGCCATGCTGTCGTCCATTGCCGGGCGTGGCCTGGAATATGCGGTTCCCTGGATCGAATGCCCCTATGCGCAGCAACTCTCCTTCGGCCGCCGGGTTTCGGACGACTTGCTGGAGAAATGGAACGCACAGTACACGCTGGCTGATGGCTTGTTTGAGCCTCAGGCCTTGCTGGAAAACTGGCTTGACTACCGCCTCGACCCTGAACAGGGCCGTATCGGCGCTTTCCTGACCGAGCACGGCATCGATCCCGATGAACCGAGCATCAATTTCCAGGGCGAATGGTATCCCAACCCTTACGCCTTTGCCCGCAGGGTTGTGCCGTTGCCAAAGCGGACGCAGCTTCGTGCGGTGCGCGGTCAGAGCCATGGCGACCTGCACGGACGCAACATTTTGATCGCAGCGCCGCCACGGCAAAAGCGGCAGTACTTTCTCATCGATCTCGATCTATACGAGCGGGATGATTTCCTTTTCTACGATCACGCCTATTTCGTTTTCACCTATCTGCTTCATTCACGCGGCGAAGCGACCGCCGCGCATTGGAAATCAATCCTCGATAATCTTGCCCGGGGGGCCGCGAGTACGGTCGAACCAAAAGGCGATGACGTCGGCCTGATCAAACTGATTCGCACTATCCGCCGAACATGGTTTGGTTGGGTCGACCGGCATGAGCCAAACCGCCTGTCCAACATGGATAGCCAGTACCTGCTCGCGCGCGTGTCCGTCGGGTTGATGTTCACCCATCGAAACCTCATGCCGAACCGGCGCGCCAGGGCATTCACATATGCGGCGGCCAATCTGAAGGACTACCTGAAGCTGAACGGCGTCAAATGGCCGACCAACGGTCCGACTCTGGAATTCGAACCGGAGGAGACGAAATCGGCGGTAACAACGACTGCGCGCCCGGCGGTCAAACAGGCGCGCACATTGACCTTGTCGGCGCAAACCAAGGCGCCATCTTCCGGTCTTCGATATGTGGCTGCTGCAGCGATACTCCTGTTGGCCATCGGCGCCGGCGGCACCTACTGGTGGCAGTCGCAAACGACCTCGTCTTCTACGGCAGCCGACGGAATTGCTCCGCCGAAGATGGAAGAGCTCTCCATCGCCGTGCTTCCGTTCCGTGCGATCGGCACGGGAACGAATGCCCAAATCCTCGCCCACGGACTGCAGGCCTCGATTTCCAACAGTCTCGACCAGGTTCCCGACCTCGTGGTGGTCTGGCACCGGCTGGACGCCGCCGGCTTTACGAACGCCGATGCGCTCGCCTCCATTGGCAAGAATCTCAATGTGCGTTATCTGCTGGACGGCAGTGTCCAGGAGATGGGCGACAGTGTTCGCGTGATCGCGAATCTCGTCGACATCAACACCGGGCGGTTGCTGTGGTCGAAGAGATACGACCGTTCGACCGACAAGGTGTTCGCCATCCAGGATGAAATCACGCTGGAGGTTCTGGTGGCACTTCAGGTCCAGCTCACCGAAGGACTGCAGGCGGCAATCAGGGGTCAGCGCACCCACGACCTCGATACCTTTCTGCTCTATGCAAGGGGTCAGGAGCTTTTCCGGACCTTTACTCCCAGCGCGATGCGCGAGGTCCGCGGCCTCATGGATGAGGCGCTGGCGCTCGATCCGCAATTCAGTCCGGCCAGAACGCTGAAAGCAAGAACGCACCTGGCCGATGCCCGCCTCGGTTACAGCACGTCTTCATGGCAGTCTTTGGTGGAGGCGTCGAAGATCCTGAACGAAGCGGCAAATGTCGACGGCACGATTACAGACGCCGAACGCGGCGAAATCCTGTCTGCGGATGCTTATCTGGATCTTCTCGCGCGGCGCTACGATGCAGCGGCCAAAAGTGGTGAAAAGTCAGTGGACCTCGTCCCCGACAACGCCGATATCACCGGGCGGTTCGGAGCCATCCTGCTTTATATCGGCGACTACGACCGTTCGATTCGAATGCTCAAGCGCGCGATGCGGCTCAGCCCCGTGTATCCATCCTGGTTCGCACTTGTCCTGTCGCGCGCCTACGTCTTCAAGGGCAATACGCGTGAGGCCATAAAGTGGGCCAAGGACGGACTTCAACGCGCCCATGGCCCTACCAGCCGAGCAATCGCCTTTGGCGATCTCGCGTTCGTATATGCGGAGGCAGGACGACCCATTGAAGCCAAAGAAGCGGCCCGTGAAGCGCTCGAAATCAACCCGGCCATGCGGATTTCGACTATTGGGACGCTTCTTCCCTTCAAGAGCGACGATGATTTGCAGCGTGTCGCCAACGCCCTGCGTACCGCCGGATTTCCTGACTGACTCAGAAGCGAAACCGGCATCGCCGTTCGACAGCCGCGCCGCAGCGCGCGTCAGAATTTCTCCGGAACATAAAGATCGGTGGGCAGAACGCGACGTTCATAGTCCGGGTTGAACACCCGGTCTGGCAGGCTGACCGGATCGTTCGGCACGTCCTTGTAGTTCACCTGAGACAGCAGGTGATTGATGCAATTGAGCCGTGCCCGCTTCTTGTCATTGCCCTCGACTATGAACCAGGGTGCTTCGGGTATGTTCGTGCGGTCAAGCATCTCTTCCTTGGCCTTGGTGTACTGCTCCCACCGCACCCGCGACTCCAGGTCCATCGGGCTCAGCTTCCACTGCTTGATGGGGTCGTGAATGCGCATCAGGAAGCGCAACTGCTGTTCCTCATCGGTGATAGAGAACCAGTATTTGATGAGCATGATTCCGGAACGCACCAGCATGCGCTCGAACTCCGGAACATCCTGGAAGAACTGTTCGACCTGATCGTCCGTTGCGAAGTTCATGACCCGCTCGACGCCAGCCCGGTTGTACCAGGAGCGGTCGAACAGGACCATCTCACCACCCGCAGGCAGGTGTGGCACATAGCGCTGAAAGTACCATTGTGTCTTTTCACGCTCGGTCGGTGCCGGCAAAGCGACGACGCGGCACACGCGCGGGTTGAGCCGCTGGGTGATACGCTTGATCACGCCGCCCTTGCCGGCGGCGTCGCGCCCCTCGAACACGACGACAAGCTTGTATTTGGAATGAATGATCCAATCCTGCAGCTCGACCAGTTCCGCCTGCAGCCGCAGCAATTCCTTGAAATAGTCGCGTCTCGGCAACGTGGATTCGCGCGTTTTGAATTCGACCTTCGGAAAGTCGCCGTAGATGCGGTCATCATCGAGCTCCATTTCGAGCTCTTCGTCGAGGCTATCCTCAAGCTCCCGTTCAACCCATTCATGCTGGGCGTCGTCGCTTGGCTTGTCGTTCATGTTCGGTGTCCTCCAGTCCCGCTGCGTCGCGCTCAAAGACATGCCTTTAGACTATGACGGGAATACTACAAGCCGCCACCGTCTCGTCGACTTGGTCTTTTGGCAAAGAAACGATCTCAATTAGAGCGCCCTCAAGGCGATGAATGCCGGCCGGTTGACCCGTCATCGCGCCGGCGCTCCATTCAATCCGGCCACATATGTCTCGATCAACGAGCGGACGAGCGAGCGCGCCGTTTCACCTTCCGGCAGGCGGCCCGCGCTCTCAACAAGCGCCATACCGAACAGGCTGGTCCAGAGTACGCGCGCATGGTGCTCGATTTCTTCCGGATCGCCGTTCGGGAACAGGGGTGCCAGTGCCTGTGCCTCGAGCGCCATCAGCCTGGCCACTTTCTCGGAATACCACTCAGGTAACACGCGACCATGTGGCAGCTTGTGCTCGAACACTGCGCTCCATTGTTGCGGATGGCCATGGGTGAAGTCGAGGTAACGTTCCGCCAGCGCCTCGAGGTCCTCCACCGGTTCCCCCTTTAACCGCACCTCGGCGCACACTGCATACAGCGCGTCGAGTGTCTCGCCGTTCATGTGCAGGATCAGGTCGTCGAGATCCTCAAACAGGTTGTACAACGTGCCGATGGTGTAACCGATATCGCGCGCGATTTGCCGGGCGCGCAGCCCTCTCAATCCTTCTCGCGCGGTGATGCTGTGCGCGGCATCCAGCGCCATGCGCGTGAGTTCTTCCCGTGTGTGATCTGACCGCCGCGCCATCTCTGCGTCTTTGACTCATCTTCTTTCTGAACGTTGTTCAAAAAATATATTGACCATTGATCAATTTCAACCTAAATAAAATAATCACTGCTCAATAAAAGATCAGAGCAGTGCCGCCACCAGCGGCGGCGTCCATGTTGAGAAAAAGGAGCGAGACATGACCTGGATATCGAAAAGCAGGAGCATTGCCGTTGCCGGCCTACTGGCGTTCATCGTGGCCGTACTCGGCGCATCCCAGGCCCGGGCGGTTGGTCTGCTGACCCCGGCCACCGGCGCACCCGGCCTCGATCTGCGCGATCACAAGGTCGGCGTGGTTGTGGAAGACGGATATGCCATCACAACTGTCGAGCAGACCTTTGCCAACCCTCACGTGCAGGACCTGGAAGCGACGTACTCCTTCCCGGTGCCGAAAGACGCGGCCGTTTCCGAATTCACTTACTGGATCGACGGTAGCCCCGTTACCGGCGAAGTGTTTGAGAAGCAGAAGGCGCGAAAAATCTATAATCAGGAGAAGCAAGCCGGGCGCGAGACGGCGCTCGCCGAGCAGGACGGCCATCGCACCTTCGACATCAAGGTGTGGCCGGTTCGCGCCAATTCCGACGTGAAGGTCAGGTTGGCTTATATGCAGCCGGCGAAACTGGACACCGGCATCGGCCACTACGTCTATCCACTTGAGGAAGGCGGCGTGGATGAGCAGAAGCTCGCTTTCTGGACCGCCAAGCAAACAGTCACCGGGTCGTTCAGCTTCGATCTGCACCTGCGTACCGCTTATCCGGTCGAAGCCCTGCGTCTGCCCGCGCACTCTGCGGCGCAGATTACCCAGGACCCCGATGGAAGCTGGCGCGTCCACATGGACAATGCGAGTTTCAGTCCAACCGCGCCTGCTCCCACACCCGTGAATGGCCAGGCCGACACCGAGCAGGCCGTGCAGCCGCAGAGTCAGCCAGTCAAGCTCGATACCGATATCGTCGTCTACTGGCGCCAGAAGGCCGACCTGCCGGGTCGCGTCGAGATGGTGCCGTACAAGCAGGACGCTTCGGGCCGCGGCACGTTCATGCTGACAATGACGCCGGGCATGGACCTGAAGCCGATCACCGAAGGTCGGGACTGGGTCTTCGTGCTGGACCGGTCCGGCTCGATGGGCGGCAAGATCGCAACGCTTGCGGAAGGTGTCGCCAAGGCGCTTGGCAAGCTCCGCGCCGAGGACCGCTTTCGCATCGTGTTCTTCAACAATGCACCGATGGAGCTGACCCGCGGCTTCACAGCGGCCTCGCCCGAAAACGTGCAAAGGGCCGTCAATGACGTCCGGTCGGTCACGGCCGAAGGTGGAACCAATCTCTACGCCGGCCTCGAGTTCGGACTGGACGCCCTCGACTCCGACCGCACTGGTGCGATCGTGCTCGTCACCGACGGCGTGGCCAATGTGGGCGTCACCGAAACCCGCGACTTTCTGAGGCTCACCCAGAAGAAGGACGTGCGGCTGTTCACGGCGATCATGGGCAACAGCGCCAACGTGCCGCTGCTCGAGCCGATGACGAATGCGTCGGGTGGCTTTGCCGTCACCGTCTCGAACTCCGACGACATTGTCGGCACGCTGTTGCAGGCCACATCGAAAGTCACCCATGAGGCCCTGCACGGTGTCAAACTTACCTTTGGCGATACGGCATCGTCCCTGCGGATCGACGACATTCGCCGCAAGGACAATCCGACACTGTATCGGGGCGAACAGCTCGTTCTCTTCGGCCACTATTGGGGCCATGGTGACACGACGCTGCGTCTGTCCGGCAAAATCTCGGGCAAGCCCGTCAGTTACGAGACGCGGTTCTCGTTCCCCGAGACTGCCGACCGGAACCCGGAGATCGAGCGTCTGTGGGGCTACGCCCAGATCGAGCGTGACCTCAACCGGCTTGCGGTGCTGGGTCCCGACGCCGACGTGAAGTCGTCGGTGATCGACACGTCGAAGGAATACGGCATCGTAACCCCCTTCACCTCGATGCTGGTGGTGCGCGATGCGCGGTTCCAGGAACTCGCCGTGAAACGGACCAATCGCGACCGTCTGGCGGTCGAGGCCAAGGCCAAGGCGCAGCGTCAGACGCAGCCGGTCCAGTCGGTCCGCGTGGACACCTCCAAGCCGATGTTCAACTCCCCGCAGCCGAGCCACACCGGTGGCGGCGGATCGGGTGCTTTCGGTCTGCCCGGCCTGATCCTCGCCCTGCTGGCGCTCATCGCCGGGCTGCGGACACGCTTCACACGGAGCGCCGCATGACGCGCTTCCGCACCAAACCCCACGGCAGGTTGCGCCTGCCGTGGGTCACCCTCGTTCTTTCCGGCATCTGCCTCGGTCTCTACGCCCTTTTTGGCGGCACGCCGGAACCACTCGTCTATGATCGGGTCCAAATCCTCAATGGCGAATGGTGGCGGTTCGTGACGGGACACCTCGTTCACCTTGACCTGCAGCACCTCGTCACCAACGTTGGCGCCCTGCTCGCCCTCGGGCTTCTCTACGAGACGTCGGACTTCGGTGGCCCGGGCCGATTGGCGGGCGGTATTGTTGGCTTCTCCGCCCTTATGATTTCCGCCGCGCTCTTTCTGGGGTTCCCGGCCATGGCCTGTTATTGCGGTCTGTCGGCGGTCCTGAACGCGCTTTATGTCGCCCTCACTTTAGGCATGTGGCGCGAGACGGGACACAAGCTCTGGCTCGCGGCTTTCGGTCTCGACCTCGCCAAGATCGGATGGGAAGCGGCCATAGGCCCTGTCTTCTCCAGCAGCCTTGCCTGGCCGCCGCACATCGGCGCCCACGTTGCGGGCGTTATTGCCGGATGCATCTTCGCAGGCTGGTGCATGCTGGTTGCGAACAAGAACGACTCAACCGGATGGTCCGGCAGCCTCATGCAGGCGAACCGTTCCGGCATTTGATGACATTCTCCATGGCCGCTCCAAGTGCCCGTTTGAACTCGTCCCGGAGCGGCAGGGAGGCCGTCAGCACGCTCTCGGTCCGCAGAAAATCGAGCGCGCGAAAACGCCCCACGTCGGGCCGCAGACAGATATCGAGCTGGTGGTTTTCCGCCTTCGCGGCGATGATCGCATGCTGCATCAACTGGGTCGAGGCGTACATCATATCCACCTTGCCGGGGCGCGTGCCGCGCCCGCCTTGCGGGCCGCCGGACACGTCTATGGCGGCGATGATGTCGGCGTGCCCGCCGAGGATGTCGAACGGTGCCGGGTTCGTCATGCCGCCGTCGACATAGATCTCACCGCCAATCTTCACCGGCAGGAAGACCGCAGGGATCGCCGCGGACGCGGCCAGTGTTGGCCGCAATGCCCCTGAGCGGAACACATGATCGCGTTGCGCGTAATAGTCGGTCGCAACCACGTGCAGCGGTATCTTAAGCTCGGAGAAATCTCGAACGACCTGGTCGGGCAGAAAGACGTCGATCACACGTTCGATGCTGATTTCGCCCAACCGGAGCCCGCCTTCAGCCATGAAGCGGAGCACGTCTTGGGGCCGCAGTTTCCATAGAGAGGCCAGCAGCTCGAACCGGTTTTCGAACCGCTCGCGCACATAGGCATGCATGTCGTCTCCGCTCATGCCGGATGCATAGCCCGCCCCGATGATCGCACCGATCGAACTCCCGGCAATCACGGCGGGCTTGAGCCCAAGATCGTCGAGTGCCTGCAGTGCGCGGATGTGGGCGAGGCCGCGGGCGCCGCCGGCACCCAGTGCCAGTGCCACGGTCGGTTCGCTCATGACTGCTCCCGGTGGATTTTCAGGAGTGGCGATCTTAGGCGCAGCAGGCTGCCTTCTCCAATACTGAACATAAGGACCCGGGCGGGCTGGCATGCCCGGTCATCCGTGCACAAATTACAGTGTACGGACCATAAATCATCTGGCACACTGCCTCCGCTTTTCTTGGGGAGGGAAATGTCGACATCGCAACGGGCTGACGTGAAACCGCGTCTGGGGCCGGGTGACCATGCCCCTGTTTTCAGCTGTCCGGACACGGACGGCGAGCTTTTTGACTTCTATGTTGCCGTGACCGGCAAGCCGATCGCGCTGGTGTTCTGTGGCGACCGCAATCTGAAAGATCTCGCAACAGCGAAACTCACCGAAGCGCTCAACGAGGACCGCGTTCAGGTCGCGACGTTCTGTTCAGGCGATGCGGCAAAGATCGCCGAGCAGATCCGCGAGGCGGACTGGCCGTTCCGGACAATGGTCGACGAGGATGGTGACATCACATCGGGTTTTGCGAAGTTCTCCGGCGTGCCCGTTCCGTCGGTGTTCGTGCTTGACCCGAACCAGCGCATCGTCGGCATCGCCAATATCGATGAGAGCGGCGACGCCCTGCCCGGCTGGCTCGATGAGCAGCTTCTTAACGCCGCCTATTCGGGCGAGCCACAGGCCGTAAAGCGCACCGTGCCTGTGCTGACCGTGCCGCGTGTGCTCGAGCCGGAGGATTGTGAGTGGCTCATCGGGCTTTGGCGCGAAGGCGAACGTCAAACCGGCAAGGTGAGCTATGGCGCGGAGGCCAGCAACCGCGCCGGCGTCGCGGAGAACATCAAGCGCCGCGAAGACTACATCGTGAACGACCCGGAAATAGAACAGCGCATACTGGGACGCGTGATGCCGCGCCTGGTGCCCGAACTGAAGAAGGTGCTGCACTTCCATCGCTGGGACATGGAAGCGCTGCGCGTCGGTTGTTACAAGGCAACCGACAGCGGGTTCTTCAACGTCCACCGCGACAACTGCAACCCTTCGGTCGCCAAACGCAGATACGCGGTCACCATCAATCTGAACACCGGGGAGTATGAGGGCGGCAATCTGCGTTTCCCGGAATATGGCAATGAGCTGTTCTGTCCGCCCGCAGGCGGCGCCATCGTCTTCTCATGTTCGATGCTGCACGAGGTCCTGCCGGTCACTGCGGGCGAACGCTTCACGCTCCTGACCTTCCTGAAACAGCCGGGATAGCGAAGCGCGCGCCCGTTCCGCGTCTCCAACTCATGCCCGCCGATGGCTCGCGCCTCGCGGCAGCCGCTCCGACATCTTCAGGCCGTCGCGGATGTTGAGACCCATCAGCATGAGATTGTCCGCTCAGGAACGCGAGGTTTTTCTCGCTCTGATGCGGCGGACCATCGATACCATGAAGCGCAGCAGATCTGGCAAACGAACAGACTGATCCCGCCGGCATCCGACCACGCGTCAAATCACAGCAAATCAACTTTCTATTGCAGCGACAGCATTAGATAGTTTTTTTCTATTGTTCCTGACATCCAATTCCATTGGCATTCCGGACCGGAATGGCCCATTTCAGAAAGACGGTGGCAGTCCGCCGAACCGGAAGACCATACGAGAAGCCAGCCAAAGGGAGGCTCGAATGCAGACGCAGACGTCAAATCGCTCAGAGGCCGAGTGTGAAGTTCCCATGTTGAACGAGCTGCAACCTGCGTTTGAGTTCCCTGGAAGCCGGAACGACGCCCGATCGGGACTGGAAAACGTCCCGGCGGGCAGTGAGGACGATCTCCCCGTCGGCATCAGGATCGCCCTCGCCGTCGGGTTGCGCCCCGGTGAACAGCCGCGGCGTACCCGACGGAAATTCAAGGCAGAACAAGAGCTGGCACTCGTTGGCGGTTTGGCGCGCACCTTGGCGCGCGGTCCGGGCGCGGACAAGATTGCCGGCGTTGCTTGGGCATAACAGGTGCGACCGGTCGGCCGCCCCCCAACTGCGAAAACAAAGGAATAACGGAGAGGAACATGCTCAATCAGATTCAGCTCGACCGCTGGACCGTGGCCAAGGACGCATCGATGAAGACGGCCGTGCCGATCCCGCTCAAGGCGGCTTAACGGCACGGGCGGTTACAGTCCAATCTCACACGTCCCCCTGCACGACTGTCTCATCGATACTGGGCGGACCGCGAAATGCGGTCCGCCTTCATTTTGAGAACACGCAGTTTTACGGCCGACACGCCCCCCTCCTTTCTCTCCCTCTTGCCTCTTCCGCGTTGTCGGGGCATGAGTGATCCGTGGCTGCAAAGACGACAAAGACGCGCAAGAAGGCGCCCCTCACATTCGTGTTGGTACACGGAATGTGGCACGGCGGATGGTGCTGGAAGGACGTCGCCGATATCTTGCGCGCACGTGGCCACGCTGTCACGGCGCCAACGCAGACGGGGCTCGGCGAACGATCGCATCTGATGTCGAAGGACATCACCTTCGACACCTTCATCGGCGATATCGTCAACCACCTGCACTGGAACGAACTCGAGGATGTGACACTTGTGGGGCACAGCTTCGCGGGCGCGGTCATCCTCGGCGTGGCGGACCGGGCACCGCACCGCCTGCGCCGGCTCATCTTCCTCGACGGTGCCGTCATGGACAATGCCGAAACATGGTTCGGCAAGCTGCCCGGCGACATCGCGGACGAACGCCTCGCGGCGGCGCAAGAAAGCAGTGGCGGCGTGTCCTTGCCGGTGGGCGAACCGGAGACGTTTGGCGTCACGGAGCCCGATCAGGTCGCGCATCTCAAGCGTCTGCTGACTCCGCACCCGCTTGGGACTTGCACGACGCCGCTGATCCTCAACGCCCCGCCGGCAAACGGCATTCCCGTCGACTATATCGCCTGTACGGATCCCGCCTATCCGCCCGCCGCCGGATCGCACAAGCGCGCGAGGACGCTCGGCTGGCGCATGCACGAACTGGCCACCGGCCACGACGCGATGGTATCCGCACCCAAAGCGACAGCCAATCTTCTGGAGAAAGTCGTCGGCACCCGCGCCGCAATCCGACGCGGGTCAAACCGGCCGGGAAGCTGAAACGTCCGCGCGCCTTTCTCGCCGTCATTCTGGCCCCCACCTGCGCGGGGGCAGGTTTCAGCCTGGCTGCTTTAGAGTCCGAAATTCCTGCGAAAGCAGGAATCCAGACCAGATGTCCCACACGCAACATTCCTGAACTCTGGATCCCGGATCGCGCGGCGGATCGAGGTCGTGGGCATATCGACCCACAAGGCCGCCGCTTGTCCGGGATGACGGTTTTTGTGGTCTTGCCTTACCATCGTCATTCCGGCGAACGCCGGAATCCAGAAGCGGCTTTGCCTCTTTTTGCGCTGGATTCCGGATCACGTGCCGCGTGCACTGTCCGGGATGACGATCTAAAACATCCTTGTGCATTTCACGAACGAACGTGGGAATTGAATTCACCGTTTGACCAATCAGCTGCTCCCAGCCCGCCGCGAAATCTCTTCGGCCAGCAGATTGAACACCAGACGAATGCGGCGGCTGGTACGAAGCTCGCGGTGCGTAACAAGCCAGATGGGGATGGGGATCGGCTGCAGATCGGGCAGAATCTGTTCGATGCCGTCCGCCTTGTCGGCGTCCTGTTTGGTCAGCACGCTGATACCGAACCCCTGCCGCATGAGCGCGAGGATGACCGTGCCGCTATTGGTCGTGGTCTTGAAGTTCTCACGGCGGATCGGCAAGCCAAGGTCTGTCAGATGGGTCAGGTACTCGGTCGGATCCCCGAAACCGATGAAATCCGCATCCGCGATGTCCTCCGGACACTGCGGGCGGCCAACGGCGTCGAGATGTTCGCTGGCGGCATACAGATGCGCGGTTGTTTCACCGACGAGCTTGGCGATAAGTTCGGGGTGCTCCGGTCGCCCATGACGGATGGCGATGTCCGCTTCGCGGCGGCGCAGGTCACGGACCTCGCTCGACGCCAGGATTTCAAGTTCGATGCCCGGCGCCGTCTCACGGATTTTTTTAAAGGCTGGCGGCAGGTGAAATGTCGCCATCATGTTCGTCGCGGTGATGCTGACGTGCCCCTCGATCGTCTGTGACTGACCTGAAGCGGCGAGCGAGAACCGCCCCGCCGCCTCGCCCATGCCGCGCACATGGTCGAGCAGTTCCAGACCCGGCTGCGTGAGGGTGAGCGACTTGCCAACCCGTTCAAACAAGGTCACGCCCAGGCTTTCTTCAAGCGCGGCAACCTGGCGCCCGAGGGTCGGTTGAGTCAGCCCCAAGGCGCGCGCGGCCGCGGACAACGACCCCTCCTCGGCGGTGACAAGGAAAGCGCGGGCCTGATTCCAGTCGAACGTGACGGTCTCCCAATTCATGCATTTTCGTATATCAAGCCTGCAAATTTAGGCAATTCATATTTGATCGATGCATATGTAAGCAGGGTGCCGAACGGCCTGACCGACACCATGCGCCACCTGATCGCTGACGTGCTCGGCGCGCTGGCGGCGGCAGGAGCAGGTGTGTGGATGAAACGGCGCGTCGCCGTCGCCAAGTTGAGAGGAACATTTTCATGACAACATCACCAGCGACGTCTATCCAAACGCAACATCGTGAAGACGGGAACGAGATGGACTACAGCACCGCATTCTGGGACCGGAACGCCGAGAAGTACTCGAAGCGGCCGATCAAGAATATGCCCGCCTACGAGCACACCATGGAGCGCGTCCGGTCATATCTCAAACCCACCGACCGTGTCCTCGAAGTCGGCTGCGGCACGGCCTCAACCGCCCTGCTTCTCAGCCCTCGCGTCAAACACATTACAGCCAGTGATTTCTCAAGCACGATGATCGAGATCGGCCGGGCCAAGGCCAAGAAAAGTGGAACCGGGAACATCGACTTCGTCGTCGGGACGCCGTTCTCCGAGGCCTTCGAGCCGGGCACCTACGATGCCGTTATGGGGTTCAGCTTCCTGCATCTGGTGGAAGACCTGCCCGGGACGCTGAAGAGGATACGTGATCTCCTGAAACCGGACGGACTGCTGATCTCCAAGACCGTCTGTATCGCCGACCAGACCCGACTCTGGGGCATCCCGATCGCCGTCATGCGGTTCTTCGGCTATGCGCCCTACGTCAGCCTGCTGACCGCGGACGAACTCGAATCCGCGGTCGCGAACGCCGGATTTGAGATACTCGAGGCGGAAAACCACTCGGTGTCCCCTCCGAGCCGGTTCATCGTCGCGAAGAAGGTCTGAGCGCCCTCAGTCAGGCACGCGCGCAATGCACTCGATGGAGAATTTCAATCCCTTGGGAAGAGCCACGATCGGCGTCGACCGCGTCGGCGGGGCTTCGGGGAAGAACTCCGCGAACAATGCGTTGAAATCTGCGAACGCATCTGGATCCGCGACCCAGCCGGTGGTCTTGACGACGTCACTCATGCCGCATCCGGCCGCAGCCAATACGGCGCGCATGTTCTCGAATGCCTGGCGTGCTTGTGTCTCGAAGTCCGGACCGGCCACTTCGCCCGTCTCGGGATTGATACCAACCTGACCCGATACGAACAGCAATTCGCCAACCTTTGCGGCTTGCGAATACCGTGCGAGCGCCTGCGGCATGGCCGCGCTTTCGATAATCTCTTTGCTGGCCATCATTGAACCCCCTTTGGATCTGCTTCCTAAAAGGGTCAGAATATCATGTGCATCGTATCCTGGGTTCTGGACTCATGGTCAGGATTCTTCGCGCCATCCGGGAAAAACGGTTTTGGTGCGCGCCATACCGGATGCGGCATGAAAAAGGCCCGCCGTGACGGAGCACGGCGAGCCGCATCTGTTCCCGCCATCGACGAAGGCAGGCGTTATTGAATTCGGTTCACGCCACAGCGGGCGATTTCGGCGGAGTGGGTTCGGTCTTCACGATCTTGGGCTGCGGCGCCTTCTTCACCGGCTGGGCTTCTTTCTTCTCCGGCTTCGGCAGTTTGGTGAAGGCAAGCGTGATATCGGTCGGTGTGCTGCTTCCACCCTTAATATCAAACCTCTCCTCGAACACGCCGAGCGACTTGCTGAGCTCGCCTTTGACGGTCAGCGCAATCTTGTCGGCAGGACGGCTGTAGAAACTGAAATCGTTCGTGCCTCCCTTAAGCTTGAACTTTGCCGGCGTGTTCTCGCCAATGCTGAGCTCCGCTTTGGCACCTTTCAGTTTCTCGCCTTTCGGAAGATTGAGTTCGAGACGGATCTTCCCTTGCTTGTATTCACGTTTGAGCTGAGACGCCGCAACTGCCATGTCCTTACTCCTCCTTACGGGATCGGTTGCTGTCTGGGGTCTTCATCGCGTGCCGCCGGAGGCCTCATGGTCCGATTGCCCGCGGCTCGCATGTGTCACTTCCGTGACGCGTTCTGACCACTAAAGAGAGACCGGTCGTCACAGTCAACAAAAAAACGCACTCAGTGCGCTTAGACCATTTGGTCTGCGTTATGTATCACAGCGTGCGGAACATCCACACGCTCGGGATGGTCGGGCCGAAACCGGCTTTCTCATAGGACCGACGCGCAGCCGCGTGACTCGGGTCACCGCCGGTACCGACGGTCACGACGCGCATGCCGGCCTTCCGCATGAAGTCCAGCGCGGCCTCATTGAGCGCGGTGCCGAGACCCTTCCCTTGCTGGTCCGGATGTACCGCGACGAGCTCGATTTCACCGACCTTCGTTTTGTTGTCGAGCTTCAGGCCACAAAAGCCGACGACCTCTCCGGAATGCTCGATAACGAAGAGATCGTAGGATGAGTCGTCCTTGCAGATCTTGTCCAGGAGTTCGGCCTGCTCTTTCTCCGCGTTCACCATGGCGATCGACGCGATCTTCTTACCCACGATTTCGCGGAAAGACCGGAACACGGGTCTGAATGCCGCCTCGCGGATCTCGTGGAGCCGGTCGTGGTCGCCGGGCTTGAAGGGACGGATGCGATACTGCTCTCCCATGCTGCGATTCCTTCCTATCTCACCCGCCGTGCGGCCGCGTTTTGCCATGATCGCACGCGCTCGTCACCCCTGTCGCATTTCGGCAACAGCCTGCCAAAAAAGAGACCTTGTCATGTCTGAAATGGGGCGAAAGCGTGGCAGGCGCACGTAAAGTGCGGTATATTCAGGACGAATCGAAGGGGCGAAAACACGGTAATCAACACAGGCGGCGAGACGGCAGCCTCGGTGTTGGTCCGGTTTCTCCGGCCGGGGCGTGTTTTCGTACATCGTCATGGGGCTTGCTCCATGACACTGGGGACGCCACGACGCATGCGGACGGCGAGATTTGCGTCGGCGTCCCCAATTCTTTTCCCGCTTGCTCTCAACCAAACTGGCGCTTCGGCCCCAAAACCGTGGCCAACAGGGTTAAGAACAGCTTTCTTGCCCCGTAACATCTGTGTGCTTTTGCAACAACCGCACTGAAAAAGGGCTGTAAAACGGCCCGGCTGCGCAGGGAATTTTAAGAAACTCTTGGTACGAACGGATAGCGTCGCAATGACGGCAGGGCCAATCTTCTCATGCGCACACCTCAAGCGGCTTGCAGGTGGCTGAGCGTCTGAGTGTGATCGGGACGGCTATCCTCGCGGCGCATCCGTCGTATCTTTGTGGGGAAGGCCGCTCATGCATCCGGAAACACAGACTGCCCGCGTCCCCTGGGTCGACTACGCCAAGGGCATCTGCATCGTCATGGTCGTGATGATGCACTCGACACTTGGCGTCGAGGCGGCGGCCGGGGCCGAAGGCTGGATGCATGAACTGGTGGCCTTCGCCAAGCCGTTCCGAATGCCCGATTTCTTCCTCATCGCCGGTCTGTTTCTGGCGCGGCGTATCGACCGTGACTGGCCCGACTATCTCGACCGGAAGGTCCTTCATTTCGCGTACTTTTACGTGCTCTGGCTGACCATACAGTTCGCCCTGAAGGCGCCGATGATCATGTCGGAGGCCGGACTTGGAGGCGTGGTTCTGAGTTATCTGCAGGCTTACGTCCAACCCTTCGGCACGCTCTGGTTTATTTATTTGCTTCCGATCTTTTTCGTCGTCACGAAAGGTCTCAGGAACGTATCGCCGGTGATTGTCTGGCTGGTGGCAGCGGCTTTGGAAATCTCCGACGTTCATACCGGCAGCACCATCGTCGACGAATTCGCCAGCCGCTTCGTCTATTTCTATTCCGGCTACGTTCTGGCGCCGCACATCTTCAGCCTTGCCGAGAAGATCGACGCAGAACCGGTGAAGGCGATGGCCGGTCTTGCGCTGTGGGGCCTCGTGAACGGCTATTTCGTCGAGGCCGGTTACGCCGACCTCCCGATTGTCAGCCTGGCTCTCGGCTTTGCCGGCGTCGGCGCGATCGTCGCCGCCTCCGTGTTGCTGACCCGGGTTTCCTGGGGCGAGGCACTACGCTACTGCGGCGCGAACTCCATCGTCATCTACCTCGCCTTCGCCATCCCTATGGCAGCGACGCGTATCATCCTTCTCAAACTCGGATGGGTAACGGACCTTGGCACCGTTTCACTCCTGGTGACCGTCGCCGGTCTCATAGGCGCCCTGATCCTTCACTGGATCGTCCGCAACACCCCTTTCGCCTTCCTTTTCGTGCGCCCGCAATGGGCCCGGCTGGCAACGTGGCAGACGCATGACCCGAAAGGGCCGGCGTCACGGAGACAGGCCGCAGGGAATGCGGAACAGCATGCAGCGCACAGGTAAGTGGATCTGCCGTATCTATGGATGAAGGAATGACAGGAACAAGAACCATACTGACAGGGCTGTATCCGGAACGCGCGGCCCGGACATTGCGAAAACGCTCAGCAACGGACGATACGGCGCAAACCACTCTCGAAGCCGCAAGCCACAAGGCATGCGGCCTCGATCTCGAGGTGGTCCGTGATTTCGCAGCATTTGAGGCGCTCGAGAACGACTGGAACAGCCTGTTCGAACGGGCCGGTCAGTGCCATCAGCTTTTTCAGATCTACAACTGGAACTGGCACTGGTGTCAGAGCTATCTGGTGCCTGACGGCACCGACAGCGATCTCAAGTTGAGCGTCGTCGTGGGCCGGCGTGACGGACGTGTCGTCATGATCTGGCCGCTTATCACCAACCGGCATATGGGCGTGGGCTACATCTGCTGGATGGGCGCGCCTGTCAGCCAGTACAGCGATGTGATCATAGAAGATGCGCCGGAGAAGATGGACTGGATGAACGCCAGCTGGCGGTTCATTTGCGCCGATCTCGCCGGCGACATGGTGTGCATTCCGAAGGTTCGGGAAGACTCGGTCCTTTGGGCCTTGTTGCAACAGCTCGGCGTTCGACCCGATCAGGAGACCGAAGCGCCGTACGCCGATCTTGCGAAGGCCGGCACCTATGATGTTTACGCGTCCCGGTTCTCCTCGCGTCAGCGCAAGAATCGGCGCCGCCAACGCCGTCGGCTATCCGAACATGGCGAGATCAGTTTCGAGGTTCTGAAGAAAGGCCCCGCCGCTGCAGCCGCCGCCCAACAGGCCATCGACATGAAACGGCTCTGGCTGGAGAAACAGGCGCTGGTGTCAAAGGCCTTCTCCGACCGCCGCATCGATGCCTTCTTCTCCAGCGCATTGGCATCGGGCGAACGACCTGCCGGTTGTGAAGTCGGCGTTCTGAAAGTCGGCGACGAAACGGCCGCCATTGAGATCGGGGTTGCCTGCAAGGGACGTCTTGCCAGCCACATCTGCGTTTACAGCCTCGATCAGAAGTTCGTTCAATCCGGCGCCGGGGGGATTGTCACGGATGATACGATACGTCACTGCCTCGACGGGGATATTGATACGTTTGACCTTATGGCCCCGGCAGATCCGTACAAGTATCAGTGGACGGATGCCGCCGTGAAGGTTTGCGATTATGCGGTTCCGCTGACCTCACGCGGCCACGCCTACGCCGCTCTCGGCGCCTGCACCTATGCGGCCAAAGCTGCATTTGAAACGGTGCCACAACGCCTGCGCCGCGCGTTTCTGAACATCATCGGGCGCAAGCGCTGACGTACCGGTGTCCGGCACACGGCCGGCGCCGGATCGCCATCAGGCATGCAAACGTCAGAGTTGAAACGAATCCGGGTTAGTGTCCCTGGCGGCGGGGCCGGAAACTTTCATTGCCGGGTTCCGCCACATCGCTTTCGGGGAGGACGCAAACAATGGCTTGGACGTATCTGTTTTTTGCAGGTCTGTTTGAAATCGGTTGGGCGGTCGGACTGAAGTATACGGATGGTTTCACCCGCCTCTGGCCGACATTGGCGACGGTCGCGGCAATGGTGATCAGTCTGTTTCTGCTCGGCCTTGCGTTACGTGATCTGCCCCTCGGCACCGCCTACGCGGTGTGGACCGGGATCGGCGCGGTCGGCACCGTGATCCTGGGCATTTTTCTGTTTCAGGACCCGGCCACAGCCGTTCGGCTCGGGTGCATCTGCCTGATCCTGGCCGGGATTGTCGGGCTGAAACTCACGTCAACGGTCTGAAGAAGAACCGGGCGGGCCAGTCCGCGCACGCCAGCTGTCAATCTGCGCCCGCCATGACCGTCTCCACCGCCTCGCCGATGACGGCGCAGATCTGACGGCAGTCCGTCTCGTCGAAGGTGAGCGGAATACGCATATCGCACAGGGTTGCCAGGATGCGGCGTGTATTGGGAAGTTCGATCATGTCCTCGATATAGCGCCAACTGTCGAAGCGGCTGGTGAAGCCGGCCGGTTCGTCGGCACCGAACCATTTCACCTCCACGCCGCGCTCGCCGCATGCACCGACGAAGGCACGCATGGCATCGGGGCTGGCGGCCTCAAGTGAGAACTGGATGGAACTGCCAACATACTCTTCATGCTGGGCACGCTTCGGAACGCGGATACCGGAGATTTCACGCAAGCCCTGTTCGAGCACACCGTAAAGCAGGTTCCACCGCCGGCAACTCTCGTCGAGATGTTCAAGCTGCACCCGCAGGATCGCCGCACGCAGATTGTCCATACGGCCCGAATAATTCGGCGTTTCGAGACGTATGTCGGCAAACGCCTCCGGACCCGGCACGGCGAGATGGCGATCGTAGAGCATATAGGAACCGGAGTGGATGACGGCCCGCGCCATCACGTCCGCGTCCGCGGTGGTGATAAAACCACCCTCGCCCGAGTTCATGTGCTTGTATGTCTGGGTGCTAAAACAGGCGACTTTGCCAAATGTACCTGAGAGCCGCCCTTTCCAGCGCGCGCCCATGGTATGGGCGCAGTCCTCGATCACGGTGATACCGCGCGCCTCGCACACGTCCATGACGCGGTCCATGTCGCAGATATGCCCGCGCATGTGCGACAACATCAGAACCCTTGCGCCGCTCGTGTCGGCTTTCCTCTCAAGGTCACCCATATCGAGTTTGAGGTCCTCGTCGATCTCCACCAGTACGGGCCGCCCGCCGGCATTGTCGATGGCGCCGGGCACAGGTGACAGCGTGAAGCCGTTGCAAAGCACGCCAGCGCCCTGCTCCAGTTGAATGGCCTTCAACGCCACGTGAAGCGCATAACCTCCGGACGCGCAAGCCAGGCAATAGGGCGTTCCCAAATAGCCGGCGAATTCCTGCTCCAGCAGCGCCGTCTCGGAGTCTTCCCCTTCGAGCGTGTTGTATCGGGTCAGTCTGCCCGTGCGCATCACCTTGACCGCGCGTGCGATGGCCTCCTCGCTGATCGGCTCCTGCTGGGTAAACGGCTTTGAAAACGTGCGCATGGCGCTCTCCCTGCACATCTTATAGCGGCTTCGTCCGCTCACGTGGAAGGGAGCCGTTTTTCGCGGCCGCTAAACGCTCACTCTCGCGCCGGCCTCGTTCGAGCGGTAGACGGCCTTTTCGAGAGCCAGATTACGCTGATACGCCGCGGCAAGATTCTCGATTTCCGTTCCGTCCAAAATGCCGTTCACCACATGGGTCTGCAAGGCGTGGACGCAGTCTCCGGCGAACCCCTGATAATCCCGCGCCTCCAGAACCGCCTCCGAGTTCCGATTCCCGAAGGCCCGGAACGTTACCGACCCGTCTCCAAACAGTGACAGCGTGCCAGCCGTTCCCTCAATCAGCGCCTCGCCCATGGTCAGGCGATGGTTTTCCGCTGCGTGGTCGAGCAGGCGATTGCCGTCGAACAAGGCACGCATCCCGTTCGCGTACCCGAAGATGAAATAGCCCGCGTCCTCCCCGGCGATCGCCGGGTTGAGCTGGCGCAGATCCGCGTAGACACTCTCGGGTTCGCCAGCGAGAAACCGGAACGTGTCGATCCAGTGGATCGCCGTTTCATGGATGAGGAACTTTTCCATGGTCTGGAAATAGGGCTGGCGGTCGAGATAGGCCTCCGGTCCTTGGCCGTCTCCCGGGCGCAGGCGAAACGTGATCTGAAGGAGTTCACCGACCCGCCCGTTTTCGATCTCTTTTCGGATGGCCCGGTACCAGGGCTGGAAACGGTAGTTCTCGTGCACGACAAGCTGCGCGCCGGCGGCCTCTGCCATCTCCACTGCCTGTCGAGCCTCGTCGAGACTGCTGCAGAACGGCTTCTGGCAGATAATCGCCTTCACCCCCCGATCCAGAGCTGTCCGGATGGTCTCGAAATGCGTCGGCGGTGGCGTGATGACGTCGAGCAAGTCAGGTGCTTCCCCGCCAAGCGCCTCATCGAGGCTCGCAAAGGCCGGATGTCCCGTGGCTTGGGCCCTGGACCGGTCCGCGTCGACAGCGGCAACGATCTCGGCCCGGTCGATCCGTCGCCAGGCATCGTAGTGAAACTGGGCAAAGTACCCGGCGCCGAAGCATGCAACCCTCATCACGTCTTTACCGTTCATGCAGGTTTCTCCTCATATGCGCCGCGGCCTGTCGTATGGATAGTCGTTCCCGGTCGGAACGCCGCTCGATTGACAGCGCATGCATATTTGCATACGACATGAAATGCAGACGAGTAAGGCATTGAGACCATTGTCGGCAGTTTCCGTAACGATGGAACCGGGCCTGATGGAAGGCAATGACCGATCATTGGCAGATTTATGCCCTGAAATATGCCGAACGCAATGCGCGGACGCGGGCCGACAGTTTCATTATGGACGACGACCACGCCAGTCCGCATGCGATGGACTACTATGTCTGGCTGTTGCAGTCGGGTGACCGGTCGATCGTCGTCGACACCGGTTACGATCCCGACGAAGCCGACCGGCGGAGCCGGCCGATCCTCCAGAATCCGGCCACAATGCTCGACCGGATGGGCGTAGCGGCCAACGCCATCGACACCGTCATTCTCACCCACTTGCACTACGATCATGCCGGCGGGCTGAAAAGCTACCCAAATGCAACGCTGCACCTGCAGGCGGCGGAACTGGCCTTCGCCACGGGTTCGTGCATGTGCCAGGACCATATGCGTGCACCGTTCACCGGAGAGCATGTCTGCGATGCCGTCCGGGCCCTCTATGCAGGCCGGGTGGAGTTTTCCGTGGGATCACGGGAGATCGCGCCCGGTGTGGAAACCCATCTGATCGGCGGCCACAGCCGTGGCCTGCAATGCGTGCGTGTGCGCACCCGGCGCGGATGGGTCGTGCTCGCTTCTGACGCCAGCCACTATTACGAGAACTACCGGCACGGGAAGCCGTTCCCTCTCGTTGTCGACGTCGCCGAGATGCTGACCGGATTCAGGACGATCCGGACACTGGCCGAAAGCGACGATCATGTGATTCCGGGGCACGACCCCCTGGTTCGACGACACTTTCCGGCTCTGCTGGCGGGAGATGATTCCATCGTCCAGTTGCATGCAGATCCGCTAACGGTCGTGGAGCCGGACGCGGCCGACACCGCGGGAGCATTGGCGAAATGACCGAGCCTTCCAGTTCCAGCCTTGCTCAGAATGCCTACCGGCAACTGAAAAAGGAAATCCTGGAAAATCAGATGCCACCGGGAACGCAAGCCGCCGAGACCGAGATTGCCACCCGCCTTGGTATGAGCCGTACGCCGGTTCACGAGGCTCTGCGGCAATTGCAGAGCGAGGGGTTGATTGAACTGATCCCGCGACGTGGCGCCCGTGTCCTGCCGATCGCCGCGAAGGATATCCGTGAGATCTATCAGCTGTTGACCGCGCTCGACCCGCTGGCGGCCGCAGATGTTGCCAGCGCAAAACCCGACAAGGCGGCGCTCGAACCATTGGCATCAGCCGTGCGGGATATGGAACGCGCGCTCGAAGACGATGATCTCGATGCGTGGGCCCACGCCGACGACAGGTTCCACCGGGCATTGGTGAACCAGGGAAGCAACAGCCGGCTGAAGGGCATCGTCAACACCTTGTTTGACCAGGCCCATCGCGCGCAAATAGCAACAATCGGATTGCGCGAAGGCCTGGCAATTTCCAACAAGGAACATCGCGCAATCGTTGCCGCCCTGTCCAAAGGTGATGCTGACAAGACCGGAACCCTGGTCCGCCGGCACCGCGAACGCGGCTCGACTGAAATTCTCACCCTGCTCGATAAAATCCGCATTTCCCTCCTCTGACACTGCGGTAAAGCCGCTTCGCTTCACGACGCGACCGGAACGGCTCGCCCCATTTGCATAACTGTGCCAATTTGATAATGTATGCATTACCGCATACTGTTATGAATGCACATAATGTGCGGTAACGGATGCCAAAATGAGTCCGACAGGGAGGAACACCGATGAAGAAACTGCTTTTGGCCATTGTGGCGGCTGTCAGCTTCACGATGCCCATGGCCGCGCCGGTGAATGCGGAACCGGTCAAGCTGAACATGCCCTCGACCTTTCCAGGCTCGCTGATTCAATTGGGCCAGGCCGGCGTACGGCTCCAGAACAACCTGAATCTGATTTCCGGCGGCGACATCAAGGTTAAGTTCTTCGAGCCCAAGGCGCTGGTGCCCCCGCTTGAGATTTTTGATGCCGTGGCCAACGGCTCTGTCGACGCCGGTTGGTCTGTGTCCGGTTACTGGGGTTCGAAGAACTCCGCTCTCAACCTTTTCTCCGCGGTTCCTTTTGGACCGGCGGCGGGCGAATACCTTGCCTGGATGTGGCACGGCGGCGGCGAGGATCTCATGAACGAGATCTACAATAAGAACGGCCTGCATTCGCTTGCGTGCGGCGTGCTCGCGCCAGAAGCCTCGGGATGGTTCAAGAAGGAGATCAAGAGCCCGGAAGACCTGAAGGGCCTCAAGATGCGCTTCTTCGGCCTCGGCGCAAAGGTGATGCAGAAACTGGGAGTGGACACGCAGCTGCTTGCGGGTGGAGACATCTTCCCGGCGCTTGAGCGCGGCACCATCGACGCGACCGAGTTTTCCATGCCGGCCATCGACCAGAACCTCGGGTTCTACAACATTGCCAAGCACTACTATTTCCCCGGCTGGCACCAGCAATCGACGATCCAGGAATTGCTGCTGAACAAGAAGAAGTGGGACGCGATGACTGAGCAGCAGCGCGAACTGATCAAGACCGCCTGCAAGGCCAATGTCGCCTACCAGTTCTCGGAAGGCGAAGCGATCCAGGGCAAGGCCCTGGCCGAGATGAAGGCGAAGGGCGTCAACATTCACAAATGGCCGCCCGAAATGCTCGCCGCTTACGAGAAGGCCTGGAACGAAGTCGCCGCGGAAGAGGCTGCCAAGAACCCGGACTTCAAGAAGGTCTGGGACAGCCTGCAGAGCTTCCGTAAGCAGTACAAGATCTGGAGCGATCTCGGCTACCTTCAGTAACTTCCTCGCCAAGACCCGGGAGGTCTGGCCGACCGAGGCCGGGCCTCCCGCACGAGCGTTCCGGTTCCAGCTTTTACGATTTGGATCGAGATGAAGGGGGGACCTGCGGTGCAGGGCTTGTTATCGCTTAGCCGCATTATCGATCACGCACTCCGGGTGATTGCGCAGATCGGCGGATGGCTGGGAGCGGTTCTTGTCACGGTCGTCGTCTACGATGTTGTGACGCGCTATTTCGGTGTGCCGAAAATCTGGGGCCTGACGTCGACCAAGATCCAGGAATCCGAATACTGGCTGCACAGCTTCCTCATCGTTCTGGTCGTGGGTTACGCCTATACGCGGCAGTCCCATATCCGGATCGATCTCGTCCGGGAGCGCCTGCCCGACCGGGCAAAATACTGGATCGAGGCAATCGGGATTTCGATTGCACTCGTCCCCTATTCCGTTCTCGGAGCCTGGCTCGCCTGGCCCTACGCCGTCCAGTCCTACGTCTCCGATGAGATTTCGAAATCGCAAACCGGGTTGAGCGATATCTGGATTCTCAAGAGCGGCCTGATCGTGTTGTTCGTGCTGATGGGACTGGCGGGCCTGTCCCAGCTCATCAAGGCAGTTGCCGGTATCGCCGGACGCCTGCCGGCGGAAATGAGAGACGAAACCATCGGTGCGGGGCACTGATGGACCTTCTCGAACTGCTTCCCGTCTTCATGTTCATTGCCCTGGCCGTGTGCCTGTTCTCGGGCTTCCCGGTCGCGTGGGTACTGGGCGGCGTCGGGCTTGCCTTCGGCATCATCGGCATTCTCACCGAACAGTTCCTGTTCATTCAGTTCCGCACCCTGCCCTCCCGCATTTTCGGCGGCATCATGGAGAACCTGATCCTGACGGCGATCCCGATGTTCGTGTTCATGGGCACGATGCTTGAACGCTCCGGCATCGCGAAGGACCTGCTGAACTGCCTTCAGGTTCTGATGCGGCGTGTGCCCGGCGGACTGGCGCTCGCCGTCACGCTCATGGGCACCATTCTTGCGGCCTCGACCGGCATCATCGGCGCATCGGTGATCATGATGACGCTGCTGGCCCTGCCGATCATGATCGACCGAGACTACAATCACGAGCTGGCGACCGGCACCATTGCCGCGTCGGGAACCCTCGGCATCCTGATCCCGCCATCGATCATGCTGGTGATCATGGCCGATCTCCTGTCGCGCTCGGTCGGCAATCTCTTCGTCGCGGCCGTCTTTCCGGGGCTGATCCTCGCCGGGCTGTATGCGCTGCACATCGTCATACGTTGCGGCCTGAACCCGTCGCTGGCACCGCCGCTGAGAGACGGCATCGGACCGCAATCCGCAGGCGGCATGATCGTGATGGTCCTGCGCAGTTTCATCCCGCCGGTCATTCTGATTGCACTTGTGCTTGGCTCCATCCTCGGCGGCCTGGCAACCCCGACAGAGGCCGCCGGCGTCGGAGCATTCGGCGCCGTGCTGCTGGGTTTCATCAACCTCGTCGTTTTGCCGAGCATCGGCGTCAGGGAGTTCCGGTTGCAGACCGAGGCGACCACGGAACTCGACGACCGCCCGGTCGGAGGCGGATTTGTCGGCGAGCTGCGCCATTTCGGCGGCATCCTCGCCAACGTCGTCGACCGCACCGCACAGACGAACGCCATGATCTTCGGCATCTTCATCGGTGCCACCATGTTCAGTTACATTTTTCGGGCCCTCGGTGGCGACGACCTCGTGATCAGCATGGTCAACTCGCTTGGCCTCGGGTCGTGGGGACTCCTGTTCCTGATCATGGGGCTGGTCTTCATTCTCGGCTTCTTCTTCGACTGGATCGAGATCACACTGATCGTCCTGCCGGTGTTCGCGCCGGTCATCATGCAGATGGATTTCACCGGCCACGTCGAGAGGGTCGACGTCGTCTACTGGTTCGCGATCCTGATGGCGATCAACCTGCAGACATCGTTTCTGACGCCGCCGTTCGGTTTCGCCCTGTTCTACGTCAAGGCGGTTGCGCCGCCGACCGTGCGCATTCAGGACATTTATCGGGGCATCATTCCGTTCGTGATCCTGCAGCTCACCGGACTTGCGCTGGTGATGGCGTTTCCCGAAATCGCCCTGTGGTTGCCGCGAGCGCTTCTGAACTGAGGCTTAATGGGGCTCATGAGGTGGGCGCGCGCGGCACTTTCACCATGGCTTCGCCGTCGAGGACGACCGTGTCTCCCACCTTGCACGCACATTTGAGCACGGCGCGGGATTTCTCCGGCACCAGCTCTTCCACAGTGACGGACACATCCACCGTATCGCCGATCCTGACAGGTGCGCGGAAGTTGAGGGACTGGGCGATATAGACCGCGCCGGGCCCGGGTAACCGTGTGCCGAGCAACGCGGAGATCAGCCCTGCGGTATAGAGGCCGTGGGCGATACGGGTGCCGAACGGTGTCTTCGCGGCGAAATGTTCCGAGAGATGGATCGGGTTGCGGTCCCCGGTGATTTCGGCGAACCCGACGACGTCGTCGGACGAAACCACCTTGGTCAGCCGCTCGGTCATGCCGACGGAGAGGTCCTCGAAATACAGCGTCTGCAACGGGAGCAGCATCTCTTAAATCCTCCCGGTTCATGCGAATCCCATGACGCGACGGGCCGTATCCGTCGACCGTAGCAGAGACGATCGGCCCCCGCTATCCGCGCGAGGTTTGCGTCGCTGAGCGTTCTGCCGTTACCTCCCCTTGACCCTTCGTTTGCAAGAGGTTGTAACTCTCGCGCTTTTGAGCGCATCCAACCTTAGGAAGATGTATGCATGCGCCGGCATTGGCGGCGCGGCAGCGAACTTTGCGAAAAGGAGACACAACCATGCCGAAAGGCAAGAACGCCATCGTCACGGGATCGACGAGCGGAATCGGGCTCGGCATCGCCACTGCCTTCTGCGAAGCCGGCATGAACGTCGTGCTCAACGGCTTTGGTGATGCCGATGAAATCGAGGCCACCCGCGCTGCGCTCGAGGCGGAGCACGGCGTCACCGTGCGCTATAATGGTGCCGACATGTCGAAGCCCGACGAAATCCGCGATCTCGCTGCCTTTGCCAAGGCCGAGCTCGGCCAGGTCGACGTCATCGTCAACAATGCCGGCATTCAGCATGTGGAGATTATCGAGGACTTTCCGGATGAGAAATGGGACGCGATCATTGCCATCAATTTGAGCGCCGCCTTCCATCTCATCAAGAACACGGTGAAGGACATGAAGGCCAGAAAATGGGGCCGTATCATCAACCTCGCCTCCATCCATGGGCTGGTCGCCTCGCCTTTCAAGAGTGGCTATATCGCGTCCAAGCATGGCATGATCGGTCTGACCAAGACCGTGGCATTGGAATATGCGGAAGATGGCATCACCAGCAATGCCATCTGTCCGGGTTATGTGCGCACCCCGCTCGTCGACGAACAGATTGCCGACCAGGCACGCGCCCACGGCATCAGCGAAGACGAGGTCATTCGCGACGTGATGCTCGCCGGACAGCCCACCAGGGAGTTCGTGACCGTGGAACAGCTTGGCGCAACCGCTGTCTTCCTGTGTTCCGATGGTGCCGCATCCATCACAGGCGTATCCTTGCCCGTGGACGGCGGCTGGACCGCACGCTGACCCAGGACCGATGAGCACAAAGAAGTCCAATACGAAGAAACTGAACCTGGCGCTTCAGGGCGGCGGCGCACACGGCGCCTTCACATGGGGTGTGCTCGACCGGCTGCTCGAAGACGACCGCATCGACATCGAGGCCGTCAGCGGTACCAGCGCCGGGGCGATGAACGGCGTTCTCCTCGCCGACGGCCTGATGCGCCATGGCAGGCAGGGCGCGCGGGCTGCCCTCAATCGCTTCTGGCACGACGTCAGCCAGGCGGCGCGGTTCAGCCCCTTGAAGCGCGCACCGCTCGACATGTTCATGGGCAACTGGAACCTCGACAGTTCACCGGCCTATGTCTTTTTCGATGTGCTCACGCGCATGGCCTCACCGTATGAACTCAACCCGTGGGACGCCAATCCGCTGCGCGACATTCTCGACGAACATGTCGACTTTGAGCTTGTGCGTTCGTGCGACAAGGTCAAGCTCTATGTTTCCGCAACCAATGTTGAGACCGGCCGCGTCAAGGTGTTCGACCGCCATCAGCTCACCTGCGAGATGGTGATGGCCTCGGCTTGCATTCCGTTCCTGTTCAAGGCTGTGGTGATCGATGACGTGCCTTACTGGGACGGCGGCTATATGGGTAACCCGGTCCTGTTCCCGTTTTACGGCCATGCCGAGACCTGCGACATCGCCATCGTCCAGATCAACCCGGTCGAGCGCAAGGGCGTGCCGAAGACATCGCGTGAGATTCTCAACCGCGTTAACGAAATCACCTTCAATGCCAGCCTCCTGCGCGAATTGCGGGCGATAGATTTTGTGCGCAGACTGCTCGAGGAGGGCCGCCTCGAACACGACGCCTACTCGATGGTGAATGTTCACATCATCGAGTCCCATGAAGAGATGCTGAGTTTCGGAGCATCGAGCAAGCTCAATGCGGAGTGGGCGTTCCTAAAGCACCTCTTCGGCATTGGGCGGAACGCCACGGGAGACTGGCTTGAGGCAAATTTCGACGCCATCGGCAGCCGCTCTACAGTTGACGTCCGGTCCATGTTCCAGGGCATCGGCGGCCAGCATCACGGCTGAACGCCGCGAACCGCCTTGCGGCTCGGCACATTGACCTGTTGTGACACCGCGTGCATCACTTGCAGGTGCCGCACATTTTCCGCCCCCGACTCGCCGGAGCACGCCTGACATGAGCCGGAAACCAATCCGCCTTGAGCGCAAAGACTGGGTTTACGAGAACACGGATCAGTTCTGGAGTGGGCGTTTCGAAGGCAAGGATATGGGGACTGGCGTCACGGTGTTCTTCTACGCCACGGAGGAGGTTGGAAAAGGCCCGCTCTGGCATGTGCATCCTTACGACGAGGTGTTCATTGTACGAACCGGCCGTGCCATGTTCACCGTCGGCGATGAGAAGATCGAGGCGCAGGCGGGCGATGTGGTGCTCGGGCCTGCCGACATACCGCACAAGTTTCACAATCTCGGGCCGGGATTGCTCGAAACAACGGATATCCACCTCTCGGACCGGTGGATCCAGACCAACCTGGATGACCCTGAAATGAGCTGATTCGGGAAAAACCGCACCAGCCCATGGTTGTGTTGCACGTGACAGGGAGCTGGGGCACACAATTGTGGTTATCTTCAAGTGGCACCAATGGGGGGAAATGCCGAAATCTCGGACAAGAACGGCGGTGGATAAAGCGCCCCACCCACCGCCGATCGGGACAACCGCATGCTGACGGGCTTCGAGCTCATCTTCGGCGCGGTCCTGTTGTTGCTGGGCGGCGAAACGCTCGTGCGCGGCGCGGCCCAGGTTGCCGTCCGTTTCGGTCTTTCTCGCCTCATGGTCGGAATGGTCATCGCCGGATTCGGCACCTCAATGCCGGAAATGGTCGTGAGTGTGCGTGCCGTCCTGGGTGGCAATCCCGGTCTTGCGGCAGGCAATGTGGTCGGCAGCAACATTTCGAACATCCTGTTGATACTGGCCATCGCCGCTCTCATCCGGCCCATCGATATGCCGAGCCGCCGACTGGACCCTGAGGGCATCATCCTCCTTGGTGTTTCCGCCGGCGTGATGGCGCTCGGCCTACAGGAGACGATCCCCCGTTGGCAAGGGGCGGCAATGGTGCTTCTGATGATCGGGATCATCGTCATGAAATTCCGGGAGGACCGCACTGCAGAAGAGCGACGGCCGGCGACAGAAGATGTGGTCGAAACGGTCGCGCCCCTTTCTTTCGATAGTCTGAAACCGTTTGTCTACATTCTGATCGGTGTCGTCGCCCTGCCGCTCGGCGGCGACTTGTTCGTCAGGGGCGCGGTGAACATTGCTCAGGCGCTGGGTGTATCGGACGCGTTGATCGGCCTCACCATTGTCGCCGTCGGCACATCGCTTCCCGAACTCGCCACAACGGCAATCGCCGCACTGCGCGGCGAGACGACGATCGGCTACGGCAACATTGTCGGCAGCAACCTCTTCAACACACTCGGCATATTCGGTGTTGCGACAATGGTGGGACCCATGCAGGTGCCAGAGACAGTGGTTTATGCTGACGGTGGTTTCATGGTGGCCGCTACGGGCGTAATGCTGATCTTCATGTCGACCGGGGCACGGCTGAACCGCATCGAGGCTGGCATCATGCTGGCCGCCTATATCGTCTATGTCACGGCCCGTTACGTCTATGCGATGAGCTGAAGGTGCAGGATCGTGGTCGCGCTGGATGCTCCTGCCTATTCCCCAGGGTCCGGCGCCGAGGGTGCATGCGGTCGAACCAACGGCACGTAGTCGTACTCACCGACCCCCTGCAGCACCAGGATTGTCATCGAGGTATCGCCTGCATTGGTGACGAGATGAGGCCGTCCGGCGACGACGGTATAGCTCTCGCCCGGGACAAGCACGCGTTCTTCCTTCGGGTCCTGCAAGTACAGGCGGAGCTTTCCCTCGATGACGTAGAATGTGTCGCTGATGTTGGTGTGAGTGTGCCAAGGCACGGTCTGCGTCGGAGAGAGTTGCATCTCGTTTATCCGGAAACCGGGACGCTCGAGGTGATATGTGCGGCGCTCCACTTCGTAGAGATGACTTGCATCCTTCAGCGAGGTTGGCGCGTCGGCTTTGGCCATCGAAGTCCTCCTTCCCCAGGCAGCCTCAAAAGCACTGTATGAGAGGTGCTGCCGGACCGTAACAAATACGTGTGGAGCAAGCTATGCGGATGGGTCGGTCGTTGAAATGCAATCCGATCGCGGTGCCGCGACGTATAGACGGCAATTGTTCAACAGCGCTGGTTGGTAACGCCATGACGATGATCACGCCGATCTATGCAAGCATCCTCACCATCATCTACATCACTCTCAGCGTGCGCGTGATCGGCGCGCGCCGCTCCGCCGCGGTGGGCCTGGGCGACGGCGGCGACCGCAATGTCCTGCGGGCGACACGCGTTCACGCCAACTTTGCCGAATATGTGCCGCTGGCACTGGTGCTGATGATGCTCGCGGAACTGCAGAGCGCGCCAGTCTGGTTGCTGCATGCAATGGGGGTGGCCCTGATCGGCGGACGAGCCCTTCATGCCTACGGCATGGGCCAGGACCCTGAGCCGATCCGTTGTCGCGTAATCGGAATGGCCACCACCTTCACTGTGCTCGCGACAGGGGCGCTCGCCAACATCGTGCTGGCCCTCTAGGAAACCGCACAAACACCAGATGGGGTGAACGCACGTTTACGTTTCCCCTACCCCTTTGATACCAGGTAAGGGCCGAGGCGACCCAGAAGTTCGCGTATGTCGCGGTTGAGATCGCACATTTCCTGTATCGTCTTTTTGAGCGTCCGGATGCGCGCCTGATCGATCTTCTTCTTGGCCCCGAATTTGATCTTTCCGCTCTGCTGAACGATCCGCGTCGATTGCGTGTGGGTGAGTTCCCCGCTCGCGTCATCGACAAGATACATGGCGTGGTTGAATTCATTGCGGATGCGTGTCGTCGCCTCGAAACGTGCCAACAGCCGGTCGAGTTCACTCTGCAAATGCGGGTCGGTAATATTGAAACGCGAGAGCCGTCTTATAAGATCGATGCGCGCGCGCGTCGTATTGAGCGTGGAGAACACGATGACGGCCGAGGGCGACGGCTCGTCGTCGAACGCACCGGCCTGCGAATAGGCACGCCCACCATCCATGAACAGGTCGATCAGGTAGACGAGCAGGCTCTCATTGTTCGACCAGTTGACAAAGAGATTGCCGATCAGCGCAAGGATCATTGTCCCGCGGTCAAGCGACTGCGTTGCAGCGGGCTCCCGCGCCTTCAGTTCGGAGGTCTCGGGTTGGCGGTCGGCCATTTCTGTCATCTTACACGATCTCGGTGTAACAATTGCAACCCTGCGGAGGAGTCCAAGGCCCATGTTTCAGCTCCTGCGGACACACCGAGGCAAAAAAGCAGCCGTTGCCTTCATCGCGCCGCTGGTCGCAACCAGCCGGCACGCCACGTTGGGCGACATTCCGGAACGGGCCTGGCTCACCCCGTACATGGTGGGCTTCATGGGGATGTTGATTTCCCTTGTCGCCGAGCGCGCGGCAGACGGGCTGAGCTCCGATGCCCTGGGCATCGTGCAGATCGAAGCCTGGCAGAGCATCACCGGGTACAAACAACACCCCATCGGTGAAGACATCTGCCTTTTGAGCATGGCCCGGAACAGCGAATTCGAGGAAGGCTGCGCCAGCGCGCAACGGTTTCTAACCGCGCTGGAAGATGCCGGCGTGCGTGTGCACGCGGACCATCTGTCACACGAAAACCAGGCAAGCGAAATGACCGGCGATCCCGCTATCGCGCAGACCTTATGGGCCGATTATTTCGACGCCCACATCAATGTGACTCACGGGCCGCACCGTTAGAACGCGGTGACTGGGGCGGAGCCGGGCGAAAAGACGTCGGCTCGACGGGCGTACCGGACAAACCAGAACCATTCTGTATGGGGGTGTACTCGTAACCAGAAACGAGTTGGTGAAATGCCAGATCGAACTGATCGAGCGGCAACTGGTCCTCTGTTACGCCCAATGCCTCCAAAAAGCGCTCAAACTGAGTTTCCCGTGGACTCTTGAAATATGACTGTGGCGACATACGCACAACTAACCCTTGCACTTGTTGCCCACTCACAATTTATACGCTAGCACATTAGCGCAGCTTTTTGACAATCCTGTTTCAATATCTGGGAGCGATAGTCAAAAAATTCAATGGCGTCGGCCGCGAACCCGCGCAAGCATCGCCGCTGCCGTCTTGTAGGTCACGCCCAGGATGGAACTCGCCGCATTGGCATTGAGCGGCCGTTTCGATGCGCATGCCAGCAGGACCATCTGCAGCCATTTGTGCATGGGAACTTTGCTGTCTTCGAAGACGGTGCCGATTTTGACGGTAAAGGGTTTCCGGCAGTGATAACACTTGTAGGTGTGTATCCGGGTGCTCTCACCCCGCAATTTGCCAATCCGGTCTGAAGCCCCACAATGGGGACAGACAGGTCCGTTGGGCCAGACATGCCGTTCGACATAGTCGTACGCGGCCTCTTCGTCGCGAAACTTGTCGATCGCGTCCCTATCCATCTCGGTACCTCCGTTATGGCACCGTCTCGCATCAGGCGCGTGGCGTCCCGCCGCGTTACGGGCGCCAGTTTCTAGAGTGCCAGAATGACAGGAATCATACAATCAGAAAACATGCACAGCCATAATTCAAATCTGGGTACGTCAAGTACAAATAATGAGAATTTTGGGTACGTGAAGTATCAAAGTTTTCGTGATATTGACGATAACAATGACTTATATGTATTATTTTTACTTATATGAGAATATTATTACATTTATATGATTGTAATGAGGTAAATCATTTGTACCGCAATATCAAACGGGTACGTATTATACAATTGACTAATAATTAATTAACCCTTTACCTGAGGGAGATCGTCGATGCGGGACAGACTATCGATATCGGCGATCAATTCGACTGAAACGAAGACAGACCGGAACGGTAGCGCCCAAGCAGTGGTCGCCGACGTAGAAGATTGGTGACTCTCGCCGCAGCGATGCATCTCCGGTCCCAACCCGTCAGGAGATGATCATGGGACAAGGACAAGCACAAGGCCAACTCGAGCTGCAAGCTCAGGCACAGGCTGAGCTACAGAAACAACTGCAAGGCCAGGGCCAGCATCAGGGTCAGGGACAGGGTCAAGGGCAGGCCCAGGGCCAGGCCCAGTTTGCCCTTCAGGGCGTACATCAGGAGAGCACGAGCTATAACAAGAACGGAAATCTGAACGGCAACCTGAACCTGAACGGCAACAAGAACTACAACAAAAACCACAATGAGAATGATGTCGACAACGACGTAGACAATCACGTTGACAATGACGTCGATAACTACGTCAAGAACCACGTCGACAACGACGTGGACGTCGATGTGGATGTCGACGTTGATGTTGACCTCGGTCTCGAGGGCTGGAAGCCGTCAGACAACGACGTCATCGATATCGACAATATCGACTTCCACGACGATCTCGATGGGGCCTTCACCGCTGTAGGCCAGAACGTCTACCAGGACGTCGACGGCCACGGCAATGACGGTGCATTCAATGTCCAGCAAGTCAACAACATGGTGGACAACGACAAGGCCCTGTCCATCATCAAAGACAACCACATGCACGGCGACGTGAAGGCGAAGGCCTATGGTGGCGAAGCCAAGTCTATCCTCACCAAGGCGGAGATCCACGACTCCGGCAGCATTGCGGATACCGGAAACTCATCCGCCGATGCGGCGCTCGAGCAGAACGTGTTCTCGCAGAACATCACGCAGGGCGCGAACATCCAGTTCAACGAGTCGTCAATCAATAATGTTGGAGACGACATGACGGACAGCGTCTTGCTGTAGTTTGCAATTCGGGATCCGCGCGGTGTTACGCCGCGCGGTTCCTTTTTTACGAGGGGGGTCAACAACAAAAACGGAGACCAGAGGATGATTTCGGAGGCCTTGACCGGGGTCTAAAAGGTGCAGCAGCAGGCTAGGTGGAGACGGCAATGAGCTCTGGGGCGGTTACCGAGATTCTCTATCACTTTGCGGGTTATCTTCACATCTATAACGAAACGGCTCGGGTTCGCGTTGAGTATGAAGACTTCTCTTCCAAAAAAACAAACCAGGACCTTAAGCCAACGCCGGACGGTCTCGCGGGCAAACATCATGAACTGGAAGAACTGGATAGCCATCCGGTCGCATACATTTTCTCTGACGATCCGGTCTCGCCGTTACGCGACCTGACCAGCGACAGGCTTCGGCTCGATCGACCGGACCCCCTCGACAATCCGTACGACCTGTTTCAATCGCTGATCCAGTCCAAACTCCCCAAATTTCCCATTCAGATCACCCTCGGTGCAACCGAGCCGAAGATTACGGTGTCTTACCAGGACGGCGGCGACCAGCTGATGTCCCTGGTCCAGCAATTCAACCGTCTGGCGGACAATGACAAGTTCGGCATCCCCGAAGGCATGACCGTTGACACTCTGAGTTCACGCGAGATCGACGACGCTGTCGCCGACATGATGGAGACGGCCGATGCGGAGATACCTGACGATCTGGTCATAACCAACTTCGCGAACGACGCCCTCCTCGAGTTCGTCACCGAGCGCGATGCCGCGGCGAAAGAAGCCGGCGAAACAACCAAAAGCCAGGTCGACGCCGGCACCTATGTCAACGGTGAGCTTCAGCCCGAAGATGCCGAACTGCCAAAACCGCCGGAATCCCAACCGGTGGAATCCTTCAGCGAGGTTTTCGGCGAGTTCACAGGGCATCCGGGCGCGGCACAAATCATCGAAAGCGGCAGCAACGAGGTGGTCAACATCGCCGTCATCGCTGACGTCAATCACTTGTCGGGAACCATGGTGATCGTGGGGGATCACTATACGACCGACGCGATTGTGCAGGTCACCGTCCTGATGGATGAAGATGCCGTCTCGCACGCGGGTCTGGGCGCGTTCACTATCGAGACGCATGGAAACGAGATGTACAACGTCGCTAAGTTCCTGCAGTCCGATTTCGGCGTGCCGAGCTTCGCCGGTAGCAACGTTTTTGCCGGGCTCGAATGGAACGTCGACGTGTTCGAAGGCGACCTGTACGACGTTCACTCAGTAACGCAGTCGAGCTGGCTGAAAGACAATGACATCACGTACCAAGGTGTCACGGATAACACGTTCCAGGTATTCGCTGGCGCCAACGGCCAGTTCAACATCTCGACGCTCGAGGCTCTGGGCTCGACTTACGACCTCATTATCGTCAACGGCAACTATCATCACGCCAACCTCATCTACCAGAAGATCCTCCTTCTCGATCCCGACATTGTGAAGGTGCTTGGAAACGGTGTCGGTTCTGAAGACGACGAGGCGCCCGGATCTTCCATCTCGACGGGTGAGAACTTTCTTTTCAATGAAGCGGTCATCGAGAATTTCGGAACCACTGAAGTCAACGACCTGACCGCCGAGCTCCAGGCCCTTATCGACAGCCTGAACGCTCAGGACGGCGTGCTTGATGTATCCGCCGGCATGGGCCTTCCCAACTTCGATGACGGGTCGTTCGACGTTCTGGTGATCTCCGGAAGCTACTACGACATCAACGTCATCAATCAGGAAATCGTTGCAACAGACGTCGATACCCTCATGCAGTTCCTTCCGGCGGAAGGTGAAGGCGATGAGTACGTGCCGCAAACCACCGATGCCGGTGGCAATGTGCTCACAAACCTTGGCGCGATCGTCACAACGGGTGCGGCGGCCGACTACTACGTCGGCGGAGACCAGTACGACGATGAGATACTGATTCAGGCTGAAATCATCGTCTCCGATGACGACACGATTATCCATGAGGATCCAGATGCGCTGGCGACCGAGCTGGTCGCCTTCACGTCCTCGGATGCGGACGAGGACGATATCCCTGAGACATTCTTACCAGTGAATGACTACGCGACCTCCGATGTGCTCGGCAGCACACTGACGTAGCACCCAAGGCGGCAATACCAGGTGCAATCTTTCAGGAGTTGGCAGGAAGATGGCTGGAACACAAAAAGCACCGGAAGACGAAAAAGCCACCCCGCAAGCCGCGAAAGAGTCGAGCCGGCGCACTTCAAAGAAAAAGCAGGCACCCCCCGCCAATGACGCGAAGGGCGCAAATGGTGCGAACGGTCGCCATACCGAGACCGACGACAGCGAAGACGCGGTTCAGGCCCGCGGCAAGACGAACGGCGCAACCGGCGCCAACGGTTCGGGCGGCGGGAAGAACGGGGCCAATGGCAGCGCGGCGGGCTCCAATGGGGCAAACGGGTCAGGCGGCGGCCCGACCATGGAGCGACGTTCCTCGAATGCGGATTTTCGACAGATTCTCAGCAAGGGCCTCGCGGTGTGCCGTCGAAACATGGTTACCGTCGGCGTCTTTTCGTTCATCGTGAACATTCTCGTCCTCGCGATCCCGATCTATCTGTTCAACATCGCCGACCGGGTGCTTGCCAGCCAAAGCGTTGATACGCTGATGATGCTGACCATCGTCGTCGTTGGCGCCATTCTGATGCATGTCCTGCTCGATATTTCGCGGCGGATCATATTGTTGCGGGTCGCCACGGACATGGAAAGCAAGCTCGGCGCACCCGTTCTGAGCGCCGCTGCCCGCGCGGCCCAGGATGGATCGAGCCGGGAGTTTCAGATCCTTGGCGAGTTGCAAAACCTGCGCGCGTTCATAACCGGGCCGGTTATTCTGACCATGTTCGACGCGCCCGTCGCACCACTCTATCTTTTCGCAGTCTTCATGATCCATCCGCATCTGGGCTTCATTGTCTGCGCCACGGTGGTCGTGTTGCTTGTGATCGCCGGCATCAATCAGCGGATCACGGCAGTTCCCTTCGGCCGCGCCAATGCATTCGCCGCGCGCGCAAATCTGCAGGCAGACGCCATGGCCCGGAATGCCCAGGCGATGAATGCCATGGGTATGATACCGGAGGGTGTCAACATCTGGGGCGGCGAGACGGCGCAATCCCTCAAATCGCAGGTCGTCGCCCAGGACCGCAACATTGTTCTTGCCGGGTCATCGAAGTTCATTCGGCTCGGCACGCAGATCGCGGTTCTCGGTTGGGGCGGATACCTCGCCATCCTGGGCGAAGTGACCGGCGGCATGATCATTGCCGCATCGATCATCGGTAGCCGCGCCCTGCAGCCGATCGAAGGTACCATCGAGGGTTGGCGCGCCTTCGTGCAGGCCCGCTCCGCCTATTCGCGCATCAAGGCGCTGCTGCTCAACTCTCCGCTCAATTTCGACCGGCTGCGCCTGCCGCGGCCCAAGGGTCATTTGAACGTCGAGCGCGTACTCTACGTCCCGCCGCCCAACAAGAAGGTCGTCCTCAACGGCGTCTCCTTCGAACTCGAGCCCGGCGAGTCGCTCGGCATCGTCGGCGCATCGGGCACGGGCAAATCAACATTGGGCAAGATGCTGGTCGGCTCCATTTTTCCGACCTCGGGCAGCGTCAGGCTGGACAGCATGGACCTGCGGAACTGGGACCCCCGGCAGTTCGGCGAGAGCGTCGGATACCTGCCCCAGGACGTCCAGCTTTTCCCGGCCTCCATCAAGGACAACATCGCGCGCATGCGCAACGATGCCAACGACCAGGACATCTTCGATGCGGCGGAAATGGCCGACGTCCACGCGATGATCTCTGAATTCGCCCAAGGCTACGAAACCCAGGTGGCCATGGACGGCAGCCCTCTTTCCGGCGGTCAGAAACAGCGCATTGGTCTCGCCCGTGCCTTCTTCGGCAGTCCCCGCCTGGTCGTCCTTGATGAACCGAATTCGAACCTGGACTCGCCGGGCGAGCGCGCGCTTGCCAAGGCGCTGCACGTCGCCAAGGAGAAGGAGATCACGGTAGTCGCCATTACGCAGCGCCCGTCCCTGCTCAACAGCGTCGACAAGATCATGATCCTAAAGAGCGGCACCGTTCAGGCGCTCGGCGACCGCGATGACATCATTCCCCTGATCACCAAAAGCAAATCGGCAAACGGGGCGGCGCCAAACGGAGGCGACGCCAAGTTGATCGGTTCGAATTCGTGACGGCCCTGCGGGAGCAAGACAGATGACAAGCAGCACGCACATGCACGAATGGTATTCCGAAGTCCCGCGATCCTCGCGCGGGGCCACCTTGTTCGGAGTTGCGGTGGTGGCGTTCACATTTCTCGGGTTCGGCTACTGGGGATCGACAGCGCTGATTGCCGGCGCCATCGTCTCATCCGGATCGTTCGTGGCAACGGGTGAAAACAAGATCGTGCAGCACCTGGAAGGAGGCGTAATCGAGGAAATTCTCGTGCGTGAAGGAGACGTGGTGGAAAAGGGAGGAGTACTCATCCGCCTGGACGAAACTGCGCCCAAGGCTGAGCTGCGCCGGCTTCAGTTGCGCGAGGCGACCACGATGGCCATGGAAGCACGCCTCAAAGCCGAGATGGACGAGAAAGACAGCGTCACATTTCCCAAGGCACTTCGCTCGAAAAAGAAGGATCCGGACTTCTCCGAGATTCTGGCGACTCAGCGTCAGGTCCTCAAGGCACGGCGCAACAGCGTCAAGCAGGAGATTGCCACGCTGAAGGAAGGCATGGACGCGCTCGAACAACGGGTGAAAGGTGGCAGGATACAGCTCCAGTCGGTTCACGCCCAACTCGACATTTTCCAGCAGGAACTGGATTCCAAAGCGCAACTTCTTGAACGTGGCCTGATCCGCAAGCCAGATGTGCTGGCACTGGAGCGCGCCAAGGCGAGTATGCAGGGCGAAATAGGTCGCCTTAACGGCGAGATTGGAGATGCGCGTGAACGCATCTCGCGCATCCGGGAACAGATCATGAGTGTGCGCAACAATGCGATCACAAAGGTCATCGAGAAAATGCACGAGGTGACTGCCGAACTGAAGGACGTGCGCGAACGCATCCATGCGGCGCGCGATGTTCTGGAGCGTGTCAACATCGTTGCGCCCGTCAAGGGCGCAGTTGTGCGGCTGCGCTACCACACACCCGGAGGCGTGATCGAGGGAGGTAAGAACATCATGGAAATCCTCCCCCTTCAGGAGGAACTGATCATTGAGGCCCGTATCCAACCCAAGGACATCGACAGCGTGAAGATGGGCCAACGGGCTGCTGTGCGGTTGACCGCACTCAATCGCCGGATCACACCGATGATCGCCGGTGAAGTTGTTTATGTATCCGCGGATTCTGTTGGGAGCGGCGATGACGACTCAGACGATGGGCCCGCCCCAACGGACGAATACGTCGCCCGGATAAAGCTCAATACGCAAGAAGCCGCGGATATCCCGGGGTTCTCGCCCACACCGGGAATGCCGGCAGAGGTCTATATCAAGACCGCCGACCGGACGTTCCTCGAATATCTGACCAAGCCGCTGCTCGACAGCATGGCGCGGGCCTTCCGCGAATTGTAGTCCGCTTGAAAGCGCCTTATCGCAAAGGGCTGGCCCGGCGTCACCGGGCCAGCCCTTTCATTGCGTAATCGTGTACGTGTCTCACGCGCCGGTCGATTTGGACATCGGCAACACGCGAATACGGCGGCCGGTGCCACTGGCGAGCGCATTGGCAACCGCCGGTCCGATGGACGGCACGCCCGGCTCGCCAACACCGGTCGGTCGCTCGGTCGACGGCACGATATGCACGTCCACATGCGGCATGGCGTCGATACGCAGCGGCGTATAGGTGTCATAATTGCTCTGCTCCACCTCGCCGCTGTTGAGCGTCAACTCCTCCGCCAGGATCGATCCGAGACCGAAGCCGGTACCGCCTTCCATCTGTGCCTTTATTGTATCGGGATTGACGGGAATGCCACAATCGACGGCGACCGTAACCTTGTGAACCTTCGGTTCCCCGTCCTCCAGCGATACCTCGGCCACGTGCGCCACATAGGATGCGAAGCTCTCGTGCACGGCGAGCCCGCGGAAACGTCCCTCAGGCGGTTTCTGGCCCCATCCGGCCTTTTCGGCGGCGAGCTTGAGGACGCCGGCATGGCGCGGGTGTTTTTCAAGCAGCGCCATGCGGAACTCATACGGGTCCTTGCCCGCAGCCTTCGCCACCTCGTCGAGGAACGACTCCACAGCATAGGCCGTGTGCGTTGATCCTACAGCGCGCCACCACAACACGGGCACCTTCACCTCGGTTGTCGTCAGACCCACCTCGATGTTCGGGATGGCATAGGGAATATTGGACGCGCCCTCGACGGAGGTTCCGTCGACACCGTCCTTGATCAGCCCTGAAAACGGGGTGCCCGCCACGATGGACTGGCCGACGATATGATTCTGCCAGGCGATCAGATTGCCGTCCGCATCGAGACCGGCTTTGAAGGCATGAACGTAGGCTGGGCGGTAACGTCCGGCGCGCATATCCTCCTCGCGCGTCCATTGCACTTTCACCGGCGCCTTGTAGCCGATGGCCTTGGCCACGGAGACCGCTTCAGCCACGACATCGCCGTCAGACACGGCACGCCGTCCGAAGCTGCCGCCGGTTGCCATCACGTTCATGATCACCTTGTCGGGCGAGATGCCGGCGATCTCGGCCGAGATCTGCTGATAGACGTCGGGGATCTGATGGCCGCCCCAGACTTCGAGGGTGCCGTCCGCGTTCATGCGCGCTACCGCATTCAGCGGTTCCATGGCTGCGTGCGCGAGATACGGGAACTCGTAGGTCGCTTCGACGACTTTGGCGGCCGATTTAAGGGCGGCCGCGACATCGCCTTCGTTGCGGGCAATAGCCTGAGGTCTCTGCTTGGCGAGTTCGCGGTACTCGGCCATGATCTCAGCCGATCCGCGGGTTTCGGTACCCGAAACGTCCCAGTCGATCTTGAGCGCGTCACGTCCCTTGATCGCGGCCCACATGTGCTCGGCCACCACCGCGACACCCCGCGGGATTTCAACCACGTCGACAACGCCGCGCACTTTCATGGCCTCCGACTTGTCGACGGAGGCGACCTTCGCGCCGAATTTCGGCGGGTGGGCCATCACCGCCGTCAGCATTCCGTCGAGCTTGATGTCGATGGTGAACGGATGCGTGCCGTCCGCCTTCGAGCCACTGTCGATACGGCGCAACGTCTCGTCACCGATGTGTGTCCAGTCTCCTGAATCCTTGAGTTTGACGTCTTTCGGCACTGGCATGGTCGCCGCCTTCTCTGCAAATTCGCCGAACGGAGCCGACTTGCCGGAGGGATGCGCGAGCTTGCCGGAGGACACGATGATCTCGGTCGCAGGAACGCCCCAGCTTGCAGCCGCGGCCGCCACCAGCATTTCCCGGGCCACGGCCCCGGCTTGCCGGTAACGGTCGAACGATGAGGCGATCGAAGTCGATCCACCGGTTCCCTGAATCGTTCCGCCCCAGGCCAGGTTCCCGTAGAGCTTGGGATTGTTGGCCGCGTGTCTGACTTCAACCTGCGACCAGTCGGCGCCAAGTTCCTCGACGGCAAGGGTGGCGAGACCGTGGAGCGGCCCCTGCCCCATTTCGAACTGGGACGACAGGATCGTCACCTTGTTGTCCGGGGTGATGTGAATGTAACCGGTGAGCGGATTGACCGCTTCGTCCGCCGCTTTTTCCGTTGCCGCCGCGAGCGGGCCCGTGCGCAGACCGACCATCAATCCGCCGGCGACGGCGGTTGCGCCGAACAGAAACGCGCGGCGGTCGGTTTCATATCCGAGTGCATGGCGCCCGAGTTGGGGGATAAGCTTGTTCAACATGGGACTACGCCTCCAGCCGCTTGGCCGCTTCGTGAATGCCTGAACGAATGCGGTGATAGGTGGCGCAGCGGCACAGGTTTCCCGCCAGCGCATCGTTGATGTCTCCATCGCTGGGTTTGGCGTTTTCCGTCAGCAACGCCACCGCGGCCATCACCTGCCCGGACTGACAGTAACCGCACTGGGGAACATCCAGGTCCGCCCAGACCGTCTGCACGGTCTCCGCGACCCGTCCGCTAATGCCTTCGATGGTCGTGATTTCTGCGTCGACGGCATCCGTAACAGGTGTCTGGCACGAGCGTACCGGCATCCCGTCCAAATGCACGGTGCACGCGCCGCACTGGGCGAGCCCACAGCCGAATTTCGTGCCCGTGAGCCCGACCACGTCGCGCAACGCCCACAGCAGCGGCATGTCGTCTTCGACATCGAGCGTGCGCTCTTCTCCGTTGATGTTCAGTTTGATTGTCATGGAATAAGCCTCGTTTCTGGATGCGGCGGTATGCACACGTCCCCGAAACCTTACGCGATCGCTCCGCCACCGGATCATCTGCACGGATACGAAGGGTTTTTCGGCCGCGCACACTGCCGCAACCGTGTCGCCCGGCTGTGTCATCGGCAAGACCCGCCCGATCACAATTCGGTCAGCGCTGCAGACGCATGCGGCCGCGCCGAGGCGGCTCCTGATCTCTCTGCGAGCTGTGATCGCGGGTGCTGCGCACGGATTGTGCGTTAACTCGTGGCACACACATTCCCGCCATATTTTCACCCTGTGCGAACCGCATAAGTGCGAACGATGCGGCGGATTCGACACGTGTTTGTACCGTCAGAATGGGAGGGGACACGACATGATCTGCAACATGCTGTCGGCCATGTCGGTGATGACCGGGTTGTGCTCGGGAGCCGCACCCCAAGCGCTGTCCGACAAGCCGCCGAGCTTCTCCGTCACCGTCGCCCAGAAAATGATCAACGCACACCGTGCGCGTCACGGCCTGAACGCCCTGGCCATCGACTCGCGGCTGAACGCGGCGGCGAAGGCACATTCGCGCGATCTGGCACGGCGCAATGCCATCTCGCATCGAGGCTCCGATGGCTCCTACCCCAAGGATCGTGCACGCCGCGCCGGTTACAATCCGCGCCTTGCGTCGGAGAATGTCGCTGTCGGGTACACCAACACGTCCGATGTCATTCAGAGCTGGAAAGTCAGCCGCGGCCACAATGCCAACCTGTTGCGCCGCGGAGCGAAGCATATGGGTATGGGCATGGTGTACCGGCCGAATTCGGGCAGAGAGACCTATTGGACCCTCATCATCGGCCGGCCCCGATAGGTTTGGGGAAAAGTACTTTTTCTCAAATCCGTGTTACACGCGCTGGCAGAATCACCCCGTTCAGGCTAAAGATGTGATTCTGTAATGCGTACCTAGCTGCATCAGGGGGTTCCAGGACGACGGTCCGTCCCAACGATCTGACGGCGATAGTTTAGCGTGTTGGCACTCGTGTGCCTGAGTGCCAAGCTCGCATCAGACGGCAAGACGGTTGGTGCCCCCGCAGCAGTTTTTGTTGGCAAGAATGCCGCGTGTCCGGAAGCGATACGCAGCGTAAAACCCTTCAATTCGACAGCATCAGTCCCCGCTCCAGGCGGGGCTTTTTTTTCGCGTTCGGCGGCTTGCCTCACCGGCCGCGCGGTATTGAATATGTATGGGTTTTGACAAAGACATTTGCTCTATAAATGGCCAACCTCACACACGACTGCCGGGGCGGTGCCCTTGGCCAAAGGGCGAATCCATATGAGCTCGATGATCACCGACATATCCCCCATTCAGTTCGCTGACGAGCTGCCGGCGGAGTGCGACGTTCTCATCATTGGCGCCGGTATCGCCGGGATCGCGACAGCCTATTTTCTTGCGAAACGCGGCGTGAAGGCCGTCGTCTGCGAGAAAGGCCGCGTCGCGGGCGAACAGTCCAGCCGCAACTGGGGCTGGGTACGTCAGCAGGGACGCGACTGGGCCGAGCTGCCGATCATGATCGAGTCGAACCGGATCTGGCGGGGTCTGGCCGAGGAGACGGGTGAGAAAGATCTCACCTTCACCCAGGCGGGCTGTCTGTACCTCGCCGATACGGAAGAGAAACTCGGTAAATTCGAAACCTGGTTCGAACTGGCAAAACAGCACCAGCTTTCCACCAGGATGCTCTCGGGCGATGAGATCCGAAGCGGGTTTGCCGACATCAGCGGCGACTGGATCGGCGGGATGGTGACCGAGACAGATGGCCGCGCCGAGCCGTTCGTCGCGGTGCCGGCGCTCGCCCGCGCCGCGCAGCGCGCCGGTGCTAAAATCATCGAGCAGTGCGCTGTGCGATCGGTCGAGCTGGAAAACAGCCGTGTCGCGGGCGTTGTCACCGAACACGGTCAGGTGCGCAGCCCGCAGGTGGTTCTGGCAGGCGGTGTGTGGTCGACCCATTTCGCGGCCAATGCGGGTCTGTCGCTGCCGCAGCTCGCCGTGCGCTCGACCGTTGCACGGACCGGCACTGCGCCGGATGTTTATGGCCCGAACATCTCAAGTCCCGGCCTGTGCCTGCGACGCAGATCGGATGGCGGGTATACCGTGACCACCGGAGACCGCGCCGAACATTATCTTTCCACGGGATCGTTCCGGTATTTCGGGAAGTTCCTGAACCTGATGAAGGCAACCGCACGGGACGTGCGTGTCTATCCGAGTGCGCCACGGCACTATCCCGGTGCCTGGAGCACGCCGCGCCGATGGTCGGCAGACGAAACCAGTCCGTTTGAGCGCATGCGTGTGGTCAATCCCGAACCGTCGCCAGTCGTCCTCAAGGATATTCGGAAACGACTGCCACACCGCTTTCCGGCGTTGCGGGACGCAGGCTTGAGCGAAGCCTGGGCGGGGATGATCGACGTGACACCGGATGCGGTCCCTGTTCTGGGCGAAGCCGACGATCATCCGGGACTCTATTTCGCGACCGGCTTGAGCGGTCATGGCTTCGGCATCGGCCCGGCCATCGGCCGCATCATGGCGGACATCCTGACCTCCCGCAGCCCCGGTCACGACCTGTCGCGCTTCAGAATGGGCCGTTTCTTCGACGGCAGCCCCATGGTACCCGGACCATACTAAGTGTTTGATCCCAGATTTTGATGGTACAGTCTTTTCGCCGGCATGGAAGGAGGCAGTATGGGACAGATTTTGCACGGGAGCGCCAAAACGACGGAGGCGGTGCGTCGAGCGATACAAAATAGTCAAGAGAGCCTGAGAACGCTCTCCAAGCGCTACGGCATCAATCCCAAGACGGTGGCCAAATGGAAGAAGCGGACCTCGGTGGTTGACCTTCCGACTGGTCCCAGGCACCCCAAATCAACCGTTCTGTCGGCCGATGACGAGGCGATCATCATCGCCTTCCGCAAGCATACGCTGTTGCCGCTCGATGATTGTCTTTATGCGCTCCAGCCGACCATGCCACATCTGTCGCGCTCATCACTGCATCGGTGCCTACAGCGGCATGGAATCTCCAGATTGCCGGACGTGGAAGGCGACAAACCAGCCAAGAGGAAGTTCAAAAGCTATCCGATCGGATACTTCCACATCGACATCGCCGAGGTGCAGACGGCTGAAGGCAAGCTGCGCCTGTTCGTGGCCATCGATCGGACATCCAAGTTTGTCTATGCCGAATTGCATGAGAAAGCGGGCAAGATGGTCGCGGCCCAGTTCCTGCGCAACCTGACTGCCGCAGTGCCTTACGCCATTCACACGGTACTCACCGACAACGGCATCCAGTTCACAAACCATGCCCGTCACAAATATGCATTTCACCACATCTTCGATCGGGTCTGCGATGAGAACGGCATCGAGCACAGGCTCACCAAGATCAACCATCCGTGGACAAACGGGCAGGTGGAGCGCATGAACCGCACCATCAAGGACGCGACCGTCAAGCGGTTCCATTACGACGATCACGACCAACTGCGTCGGCACCTTCAGGACTTCATCACCGCCTATAACTTTGGTCGTCGACTGAAGACACTTAAGGGCCTCACACCTTACGAGTTCATCTGCAAACAGTGGACATCAGAGCCAGATCGATTCATCCTAAATCCAATCCATCAAATGCCGGGACTAAACACTTAGA
>JANQLP010000131.1 GCA_028280515.1 Hyphomicrobiales bacterium | reverse complement strand
CCACGCACAAAGCGCACCCGAAGCGGATGGACCTGTGATCCTGACGGTCGCGGGAGAGATATCAAAGACCAATCGCGAAGCGTTCAATGAAAAGCGCGACTCGTTCTTCAAGTTTCACGAGATCATGTTCGACCGGGCGTTCGAGTTCGACCGGGCCATACTCGACAAGCTGAAACAGCGAACGGTCAAGGTAAACGCGCCTCAGACCGGCGGGCCGGTTGCGCTCAAGGGCGCCTTGCTCTCGGACCTGCTTGTGTTCCTGGGTGTGCCAGACGGCGCATCGATCCGAACCGTGGCGCTCGACGGGTTTGGAACCGAAATGAGCTCCGAACAGATCAAGGCGCATGACTGGACGCTTGCGGTCAGCGAAGACGGACGGCCGCTCGGCGTCGGCGGTCAGGGACCTGTATGGATGGTGTACACGCCGTCCAGGGTCGATGTGCCGGACGAAGAGGAACAGCAGTGGCCGTGGGCGCTGTTCTATATCGAGGTAAAGAAGTAGGCCCACGAGGCGCGCTCCGAAACGCCTAACTGCCGAGTTTGCGCTCCACGAAATCGAGCCGGTCCTGACCCCAGAAAATCTCGCCGTCGATGACATAGGTCGGGGCCGCGAACACGCCCTTGGCGATCGCATCTTCTGTCTCTTGTGTCCACATCGCGTTCGCATCGTCCGCGCTCAGCGCGCCACGCAGCGCGTTGGCATCGAGACCGACGCGCCGGGCCGCCTCGTTCTGGACCTCGGGGTCTGCAGGGTCGCGGTCTTCCTCCCAGAGCACGCGACCGAGTTCCGTCGCCAGCCCGTGCGCGTCGCCGCCGGCGTTTTTTGCGGCGAACACAAGCCGCACGCCTTCGCTTTCGTCATGCGGAAAGTGCTTGGGCTCCAGAACGAGCGGAATGTCGTTGAACGCACGCCAGCGCTTCAGTTCCATCATCCGGTAGGCCTGGCGTTCCGGTGACCGTTTCGGCAAGGGCAGACCGCCGGTCTCGGAAAACACCGTGCCGAGATTGACCGGGACAGGGTTCACGGCCGCACCGTTTGCGGCCGCCATCGCGGTCAGCCGTGCGCTGCCCATATAGGACCACGGTGAATTGAGCGAGAAGTAATAGTCGATCACGGTCATGGGGGACGCCTCCGCTTGCCGTAGAAAGGCACACTCCTAACATTGCTCCGGCGGCGCCACCACAACATCCACGTTGAGGCAGTTTTTCCGTTGGACAGGTCGGGCGGGAACGCTAAGGTCCGCGCGGCAATTGGCCACGAAGAGCATGCGAAAAGGCAGGTCCGGGTATGACAAAGGCCGTTCTTGGCATCATCGGCGGAAGCGGTTTCTACGATCTCGAAATGGAGAACGCCCGCTGGGAAAGAGTTGAAAGCCCGTGGGGTGAAGCATCCGACGAGCTTCGCATCGGGGAGATCGGCGGGCTGCCGATCGTCTTCCTGCCGCGCCATGGGCGGGGTCATCACCTGTCGCCGTCGGACATCGATTACCGCGCCAACATCGACGCCCTGAAACGCGCCGGGGTCACCGACCTTGTCTCCCTGTCGGCCTGCGGGTCCTTTCGCGAGGACCTGGCACCGGGAACGTTTGTCATCGTCGACCAGTTCGTCGATCTGACCATCGCGCGCGAGAAGAGTTTCTTCGGTCGGGGTTGCGTCGCACATGTCAGCGTCGACCAGCCCGTCTCACCTCTGTTGGTGGACCAGGTGCATGCTGCGGTGAAGGCGGAAGGAATTTCCCATCACCGAGGCGGCACGTACGTTGCGATGGAAGGACCGCAATTCTCGACGCTTGCGGAATCTCACTACTATCGCGGCAGGGGGTACCATGTGATCGGTATGACCAACATGCCGGAGGCCAAGCTCGCCCGGGAGGCGGAGATCTGCTACGCGACGGTCGCCATGGTGACCGACTTTGACAGCTGGCATCCCGACCACGGATCGGTCGATATCCAGGCGATCCTGAAGGTTATGCGCGAGAACACTGAACACGCCAAACAGCTGGTTACGCGTTTGGCGACAGACTTTCCCAAAGAACACCAGCCGTGCCCGATCGGCTCCGACAGGGCCCTGGAATATGCGATCATAACCGCTCCTGAGGCCCGCGATCCTGAACTCCTGAAGAAGCTCGACGCGGTCGCGGGACGGGTGTTGTAGGGGGGAAACGAAATGAACGGAGACGATCTCAAAGCTCTTGTCCGCACGATTCCCGACTACCCGAAGCCGGGCGTCATGTTCCGCGACATCACCACGCTTTTTGGCGATGCGGCCGGCTTCACCGAGTGCATTCAGCAGTTGGCCGCGCCGTTTCGCGAAAAGAAAGTGGAAGCGGTGGCCGGTATCGAGGCGCGTGGCTTCATTCTGGGCGGGGCGGTCGCCGACCGTCTGGAGTGCGGTTTCGTCCCGATCCGGAAAAAGGGCAAACTCCCGGCCACATCCATCGGTCAGGACTACGAGCTGGAGTATGGCGTTGATGTCATCGAGGTGCACGAAGACAGTGTGAGGGAAGGTGAGCGCGTTCTGCTCGTCGACGATCTCATCGCCACGGGCGGGACGGCGGAGGCGGCGGTCAAGCTGCTGCGGACCCTCGGCGCGGAGGTTGTCGGCGCTGCGTTTGTGATCGATCTGCCCGATCTGAACGGCCTCAAGCGCGTCGAGACCCTCGATGTGGCGTGTCATACGCTTATGGAGTTCGAAGGAGACTGAGACATGGCGTCGTGGGAGACACTGGCTGCATTTGCCGCTGTCCTGGTCGTATTTGCGTACGTTCCCGGACCGGCCAATCTGTATGCGGCGGCGCAGACTTTGGCGCGTGGGCGCAGGGCCGGTTTGCTGGCCGCAGTCGGGATGCATGTCGGCGGCTACGTGCATGTCGCAGCGACGGCATTGGGGCTGTCGGCGCTGCTCACCCTCGTGCCCGGAGCCTATCTTGTCATCAAGATCGCCGGTGCGGCTTACCTGATCTGGCTCGGCATCTCGATTGTCCTTGCCGGAAACGCCGAAGCTGTCGGTGCTTCCTCAAAAGGCGAGGCGAGAACGGCGTCGACGCTGTCACAGAGTATCATTGTCGAAGTTTTGAATCCAAAGTCCGCATTGTTCTTCCTGGCCTTCCTGCCGCAGTTCGTCGACCCGGGTGCGGCCCTTGCCGTCTCGACGCAGATTTTCATTCTGGGTTTCGTGACGCTGCTCGCGTTCACCTCTGCGGATGTCATCACCGTCCTGCTCGCGTCTTTCGTCGTTACCAGGCTCCGTCATGCGGGCCCCGTTCAGCGCGTTTTCAGATGGATGTCCGGGTTCATTCTGGTCGGGCTCGGCACCCGCCTTGCCATGGAGAGCCAGAAGTGAAGATCGACGGCAAGCCGTACCGGACGATCTGGGTCGAGGAGAACGGCTGGACCGTCGGTATCTTCGATCAGACAAAACTGCCGCATGTGTTTGAAACCACGCATCTGAAGACCGTCGATGACGCGGCACACGCGATTCAGGACATGCTTGTGCGCGGCGCGCCGCTGATCGGTGCGACGGCGGCCTACGGCATCTGCCTGGCGCTGCGCAAGGATGCCTCCGACGAGATGCTTGAGGCCGCGGCGGAAAAGCTGCTGGCGACGCGACCGACGGCGGTCAATCTGCGCTGGGCGGTTCAGGAGATGATCGACACGGTGCGCAATCTGCCGCGCGAGAAACGCGTGATCGCCGCCTACAAACGGGCGGCGGAGATTTGCGACGAGGACGTCGAAACCTGCCGCATGATCGGCGTGCACGGCCTCTCGTTGATCGAGGAGATCGCACGGCGCAAGCAGGGCGAGCCTGTAAACGTGTTGACCCATTGCAATGCGGGCTGGCTGGCGACAGTGGACTGGGGCACGGCCACGTCCCCGATCTATCAGGCGCACGATGCGGGCATTCCCGTGCATGTCTGGGTGGACGAGACGCGCCCGCGAAACCAGGGTGCGGCGCTGACCGCCTTCGAGCTCGGCCACGAGGAGGTGCCGCACACCATCATCGCCGACAATGCCGGCGGGCATCTCATGCAGCACGGGCAAGTCGATCTGTGCATCACCGGAACGGACCGCACGGCGGCGAACGGCGACGTGGCCAACAAGATCGGAACGTATCTCAAGGCGCTGGCGGCAGCCGACAACGACGTGCCGTTCTATGTCGCGCTGCCGCATTCGACCATCGACTGGTCCCTGGACGACGGGTTCGAGATTCCGATCGAGGAGCGCGGGGCGGAAGAAGTCACACACATGACGGGCCGCGCAAAGAACGGCAAGCTCGTCACGGTCGACATCGCCGCGCCCGGCAGCCCGGCGGCGAACCCCGCCTTCGACGTGACGCCCGCGCGGCTCGTCAGCGGCCTCATCACAGAGCGGGGGATTTGCGAGGCGAGCCTGGAGGGCCTGCTCGGGCTTTACCCGGAGATGACCGACGATGAGTGATCCGGACGAGGCCTGGCTCCGCCAACAGATTATCGACACCGCACGTATCATGTCGGACGAAGGCCTCTCGCCGGGTACGTCGGGGAACGTCTCAGCGCGGTGGAATGGTGGCATGCTGATCACGCCTACGGGCATGGCTTATGGCGATCTGATCCCGGAAGATATTGTTTTCATAGATCAAAGAGGTGAAGTCACGGAGGGCGCGCGCAAGCCGTCGAGCGAGTGGCGGTTCCATTTCTCGGCCTACGGCGCGCGCGCGGATGCGCATGCGATTGTCCACACACACTCGCGCTATGCTACCGCGCTTGCCTGCTGCCGCAAGCCTATCCCCGCGTTCCACTACATGGTCGCCGCGGCCGGTGGCAACGATATCCCCGTGGCGGGCTACGCAACCTTCGGCACCGACGCGCTTGCCGGCAGTGTCGCCGGCGCTCTTGAGGATCGCCGTGCCTGCCTGATGGCCAATCACGGTGTGATCGCCTGCGGGGCGGACCTCGACGCGGCCCTCGGTCTGGCCCGTGAAGTGGAGTCGCTCGCCGCGCAATATGTTGCGGCGCTCGAAGCCGGTGAGCCTCACATTCTTGACGATGCCGAAATGGCCCGCGTCCTTGAACGCTTCAGATCATACGGGCAGCAGAAGGACAGCTAGTCGGTAGCCGGAAGTATGCGCGGCTAGTCCTTCTTCTGAAAGAACTGCCAATCCTTGTATTTGTCATATGTCCAGCCGCAGGCAATGAGCAGGACGAGGAAACAGCCAACCAGAACGAGCAGTCCAGCAGTGTCGCTCAACGACAGGGCATCGACGATTTTGCGTGAAACGAAGATTGCGACCGCGCTCACGATCGTCATCAGAACAAAGCCAATCATCAAGGTGAGATGATTGCGGGTCAACTGTCTCAGGAGTTCACTGATCATTACGGCATCTGTGTTTCTTGCTCGATTGACTCACTCTACGGCTGTTCCGTACTGCCGGCCAACCCGCGCTTAGCGCTTAAGAGTCCAACACGGCCGCGAGCCACTCTATTGTGGCCACGGCCTGTTCAAGGGCATCCGCTTCACTCTCGAACGTCCGCTCGTCATGAAATCCGATCGGGAACCAGCCGCGCCCGTCCTCGCTGTCACGGCGATATTCCTCGAAGCCGAAGGTTCCGTCGGGCCGCACGAACAGATCGACGCAACGCCCGCCGTCCGGCGTTTCGATCGAGCGCAGGACCTTGTTTTCGTGGGCCATGTCAGGTTGCGGGCTTGCTCGCATTCACGTTGCAAAACGAAAATGCAGCACGTCGCCGTCCTGCACGATGTAGTCCTTGCCTTCCAGCCGCAACTTGCCGGCGTCGCGTGCGCCGCTCTCGCCGCCGCATGCGAGAAAATCTTCATATGCGACGGTTTCGGCCCGGATGAAACCGCGTTCGAAATCCGTATGGATCTGTCCCGCGGCGCGCGGCGCCTTGGTGTTTTCACGCACCGTCCAGGCGCGCGCTTCCTTCTCGCCGGCGGTAAAGAACGTGATGAGATCGAGGAGCGCGTAACCGGCGCGGATCAGGCGGTCGAGGCCGGCTTCGGCGAGGCCCAGTTCCTGCAGATACTCCGCGCGTTCATCGGCCGGAAGCTGTGCCACTTCCGCTTCGATTTTGGCGGAAATCACCACCACCTGCGGTGGCTTCGGGTCCGTGCTGCCGGTCTTTGCGGCAGCTTCCGCAACCTTTTCCTCAACGGCCTTCGAATAGGCATTGCCGGTAGCGGCTGCCGCCTCGTCAACGTTGCAGACATAGAGCACGCGCTTGGACGTGAGCAGGTTGAGCGCCCGGAAAGCGCGCCGGTCCTCTTCCGCAACGTTTGCGAGGCGCGCCGGGTGCCCCTCGCGCAGCATGTCGAGCGCGGTGTTGACGAGCTCAAGCGTCTTCTTCGCTTCCTTGTCCTGGCCGCGGATCTTCTTCTCCAACGGCTCGATGCGCTTCTCCAGACTCTCCATGTCCGCCAGCATCAGCTCGGTCTCGACCGTCTCCGCATCGGCCAGCGGGTTGACGTTCCCGTCCACGTGGGTCACGTCCGGGTCGTCGAAGCACCTGAGCACATAGGCGATGGCGTCCACCTCGCGAATGTGCGCCAGGAACTGGTTGCCGAGGCCTTCGCCCTTGGACGCGCCTTTCACGAGCCCGGCGATATCGACAAAGGTCAGCCGTGTCGGGATGACGGACTTCGGCTTGACGATT
>JANQLP010000138.1 GCA_028280515.1 Hyphomicrobiales bacterium | reverse complement strand
CGGTTCACGTCAGGAGGCAGACCCGCGAAAGGCGGGTGCGATACCAGAACGCAGCTCCGGACTTGGCCCCCGGCTTGGGTCGGCCGCACCGGAATCGCTTTCAGTTCCTGAAATGGAACGCTGCTATCCGTTCGTCGTCGTTTGCTTTCTACTCCAATGGTCGCGGCCCGAGTCAGGGGAAAGCCGCCCTGACGCAGGCATTCTAAAACTCGATTCCCTCCTGCGCCTTTACGCCGGAGCGGAAGGGATGTTTGATTTGAGTCATCTCCGTCACGAGATCGGCGATCTCGATCAGCTCGTCCTTGGCGTTGCGGCCGGTGACGATCACATGCGTATCTTCGGGTTTCGACTTGAGCACGTCGACCACTTCATCCAGCGGCAGATAATCGTAGCGGAGCACGATGTTGAGCTCATCCAGCAGGATGAGATTGTAGGACGGATCGGCGATCATCTTCTTCGCCTCCTCCCAGGCCGCGCGCGCCGCGGCAATGTCGCGCTGGCGATCCTGGGTCTCCCACGTGAATCCTTCGCCCATGGTCTTGAAGGTCACGAGGTCGTCGAACCTTGCGAGCACGTCGCGCTCGCCCGTCTCCCACGCGCCTTTCACGAACTGCACCACACCGACCTTGTGTCCGTGCCCGAGGGAGCGAAACACGATCCCGAAGGCTGCCGTCGATTTGCCCTTGCCCTTGCCCGTGTGGACGATGATCAGACCTTTCTCGATGGTCTTCGTCGCGAGGATCTTTTTGCGCGCCTCCTTCTTGCGCCGCATCTTCTCCGCGTGGCGGGCGTCGAGTTCGCTCTCGCTCATTTCCGTCTTTTTCTTTGGTGCTTCGCTCATTCGGCTGCCCCTGCAAGCTCGGCGTTCGGCTTTGCCGAGATTGCGTTCAATTGATGGTAGACGGAGTTGGTGCGGGGGGTCCACAGCCCGCGCTCCAGTGCTTCGGAAAACCGCTCCGCGAGCTCCTTCAGCCCCGGCGGATTGTGCTCACCGATGAAGTCGCGCACGCGTTCGTCCGCGATGAAGGCATCGTAGGCGAGCTCGAAATGGTGGTCCCTGACCGCGCCGGTGGTCGCCGCGAACGCGAACATGTAATCGACGGTGGCGATGATCTCGAAGGCGCCCTTGTAGCCGTGACGCATCACGCCGGCGATCCATTTGGGGTTCACTACGCGCGCGCGCACCACGCGGCCGATCTCCTCCTCCAGCGTCCGGATGACCGGGCGCTCGGGCCGCGAATGATCGTTGTGATAGACGGTGGGCCGTGTACCGGAGACGTGCTCCACGGCGGCGGTCATGCCGCCCTCGAACTGGTAGTAGTCGTCGGAATCGAGCAAATCATGCTCGCGATTGTCCTGGTTCTGGACGACGGCCTCGATGTGCTTCAGCCGCAAGGTGAACGCGTCGCGGTTGTCCTCGCCCTCAACCCCCTTGCCGTAGGCGTAGCCGCCCCAGCCGATATAGCTTGTGGCGAAATCTTCGCGCTCGTCCCACAGGCGCTCGTCGATCAGCGCCTGAAGCCCGGCGCCATACGCGCCCGGCTTGGACCCAAAAACCCGCAAACCGGCAATGTGCCGTGCCTTCTCGTCCGGAACGCCTTGCGCAATGGCCTCGTCGGCATCCTCGCGCATGCGCATGGCGATCGGATTGTCCGGTGCTTCTTCATCGAGCGCACCGACCGCACGCACCGCCGCGTCGAACAGCTCGATCTGCGCCGGGAACGCATCGCGGAAGAACCCCGAGATGCGCAAGGTCACGTCCACGCGCGGCCGTCCGAGCTTGGCGGGGGGCACGGTCTCGTAACCGGTCACGCGCCAGCTTGACGTGTCCCAGACCGGTTTTGCGCCGATAAGCGCAAGCGCCTGGGCGATGTCGTCGCCGCCGGTGCGCATGTTGGAGGTGCCCCACGCCGTGAGGCCGATCGCCTTGGGCCAGCGCCCATGGTCCTGCAGATGCCGTTCCACGAGGCGTTCCGCAGATTTCTGACCCAGGTGCCATGCGGCGGGCGTGGGCAGCGCGCGGTTGTCGACCGAGTAGAAATTGCGCCCTGTCGGGAGAACGTCGAGGCGTCCGCGCGTCGGTGCGCCGGATGGTCCGGGTTCGACAAACCGGCCGCCAAGGCCCGCGAGGCAGGCGTCGATCTCGCGCTCAGCCGACTGCCTGAGCCTCGGGCGGACAGAGTGTTCGATCTCGTCGAGAACGCTGCGGGTGGCCGTCCAAGCGCGTATGCACTCGGTTTCACCGGACACGAGTGTCGCCGCGAGCCGCTCAAGCCGCTCGACCGTGTCGCCGTTTGTCCGCCACGGCTCGCCCGCCACGCTCGCCAGCGCGTCCGCCCGGTTGCCGGTCCAGGGCGCCCCCATCTCGCAATCGAGCGGATCGAAGTCCGAAAGGCCGAGATCGTGTGCCAGGGCCCGGATGAGCGATCCGTCCCCATCCTTGCCCAGGGCGCGGGGAACGCGGGTGAGGGCGACCAGCAGATCCGTCTCCTGCCGGCCCGACGGAGCCTGCCCGAGAATGTGCAGCCCGTCGCGGATCTGCGCTTCCTTGAGTTCGCAGATATAGGTGTCGAGCTTCTGCAGCGCGGCGTCTTCGTCGTCGCCGTCGGAAATCCCGGAATCCTCGTCGAGCCCGTTGGACCGGACGAGATCGAGAATGTGCTCGCGCAGCAGCGCGACCCGGTTCGGGTCGAGACCATGCGCCAGATAATACTCGTCGATCAGCGCTTCGAGGTCCTTGAGGGGGCCGTAGGTCTCAGCCCGTGTCAGCGGCGGGGTGAGATGATCGACGATCACGGCGGCGGTGCGGCGCTTGGCCTGGGTTCCTTCTCCGGGGTCATTCACGATGAAGGGATAGATGTTCGGCACGGGGCCGAGCGCGGCCTCCGGATAGCACGCGGCCGACAGCGCGAGCGCCTTTCCCGGCAGCCATTCGAGATTGCCGTGCTTGCCGTTATGCAGCACCGCGTGGGCACCGAACTCCGTGCGCAGCCAGAAATAGAACGCAAGATAGCCGTGCGGCGGCACGAGGGCCGGATCATGATAGGTCTCGGCGGGGTCGATATTGTAGCCGCGCGCCGGCTGCACCGCGACACAGACTTGGCCGTATCGGTGGATCGGCAGCGCAAATGCGCCGTCCCGGACAAACGGGTCGTTCTCCGGCGGGCCCCAGCGCTTGGTGATCGCATGCCGTGCGGCCTCGGGCAGCTCGGCAAAAAACGATGCGTACCGGTCGAGAGACAGTTTTGCATCCGAACGCGTGCGCGAATCCGGCGCGTTCGTCGGACCATCAAGCAGCGTGGCCATGAGTGCACCGCCATCTTCGGGCGCGCCGTCGGCGCGGTAGCCTTCCTTCCGCAGTGCTGTGAGCAGGTTCACCGTGCTTGCCGGCGTGTCGTAGCCGACACCGTTGCCGATGCGCCCGTCGCGGTTGGGATAGTTGGCGAGAATGATGGCAACCTTCCGCGCGGCTGTCGGTGTCTCGCGCAAGGCGATCCAGTTGGCCGCAAGATCGGCGACGAAGGAGATCCGGTCGGCGACCGGCTCGTAGGTCACGATATTGGTCTGGGTCGCAGCGTGGCGTGCCGCGTCGGACTTGAAGGAGATCGTGCGGGTGAGGATGCGTCCGTCGAGCTCCGGCAGAACCACGTTCATCGCCAGATCGCGCGCCGTCAGGCCCTGGGTTCCGTCCTCCCATGCGGCCCGGCTCGATCCCGCCATGACCACCTGCAACACCGGGCACCCGGCTTCGGCGAACGGTCCCCCGTTCGCCCCGTCCTGCCCGTTTGGCGACGAGACCGCGAAGCCGGTTGCGTTCAGCACGATTGCCGGCGACGTGGCGGCGAACAGTTCCCGAACGGCCGCCGCGGAAACCTCATCCTTGAGGCTGGAGACGAAGACCGGAAGGGCGTTGATACCGCGATCCTCAAGCGCCGCGATCATCGCGTCAACAGGCGCGGTATTCGCACCTTCAATGAGCGCCCGGTAGAAGGTGATCGCCGCAATGGGAGCGCCATCCCGCCACTCGTCCCGCCATTGGTCCCGGATGTGCGAGAGGGTCGGCTCCACCGCGCCCGGCCAGTAGAGGCCGGCCTTCAGAAGCGGTTTCGCACCGGGCGGCGCTTCGTCCTGGCCGATCAGGGCGGCGCAGGCGCGCAGCAGGTTCGCCATGTTCTCCGGCCCGCCTTGCGTGAAGTACGCCCATAGATCCAGCGCGTCGGGCTCGGGCGCCGTCGAGCGACGGATCAGCGCATCGTCGGGGCGCGCGTCGCCGGGAAGGACGATCAGTTTGATGTCCCGCGCCCGCGCAAGCGCTTCGATCTGCTCCAGGCCGTAGGGCCAATAAGAGGCGCCGCCGAGCAGGCGCAGCACGATGAGCTCCGCCGCATCGAGGGTCTTCTCGACATAGAGGTCGACGGACAGGTTGTGGCTCAGCGCCATGAAGTTGGCAAGGCGCAGCGATGGCGGTCCGTTCAACCGGTCATGGGCCCGGGCGAGCGCGGCGAGCTCGGAGTCTGCGGCGGAGATGATCACGATATCCGCCGGCGATTGCTCAAGGTCAACCGGCTCGGCCGTGTCGCCGATGACGCCGCTCTGTGCCGCAAGCACGTGCATGTCGCCCTATCCCTCGAGCGCTGAACGGATCGCCGGTTCGTCGAGGCCCTTCTCTCCAATCACGACGAGCGACGACCGGCGTGACTCGTTGGTCTGCCAGGGCCGGTCGAAATAGGCGTCGACCCGAGGTCCCACCGCCTGGATGACGAGGCGGGCGTCCGCCTCGGCGATGTCGATGAACCCCTTCAGCCGCAGGATGTCGTGGTCGGCGATGACTTTCGAGATCGCGGCTACGATTTCATCGCGCCGGCGCGGTCCCGTTGGCGAGACGACGAAGGTCTCGAAGTCATCATGGTCGTGGTCCTCGTGCCCGGCCTGTTCGTGATGCGACTTGCGGGCGTCCATGTCGTCCTCTGCCGATGCGTCCAGGCCGAGGACGATGTCCGTTTCGACCCCGCCGTTCTGCACCGCGACCAACGACACGCCGTCGCGCACCTCGCGGGCGAGGTCGCTCCGAATCGTGTCGAGTGCATCCTGCGCGACCAGATCGGTCTTGTTCAGCAGAATCATGTCGGCGCAGTTGAGCTGATCCTCGAAGAGCTCCTGCAGCGGCGTTTCGTGATCGAGCGCCTCGTCGGCCTCGCGCTGCGCCTGTACCGCCGCCTCGTCATCCGCGAACCGTCCGGCGGCAACGGCAGCGCTGTCGACGACGGTGATGACCCCGTCGACGGTCACCTGGTTGCGGATTTCCGGCCAGTTGAACGCCTTCACCAAAGGCTGAGGCAGGGCAAGCCCCGAGGTCTCGATGACGATGTGATCGGGCGGTTCGTTGCGTTCCAGCAGGCGCGTCATCGTCGGAATGAAGTCGTCGGCGACGGTGCAGCAGATGCAGCCATTGGCGAGTTCGATGATGTCGTCCTCGCTGCACGCCTCGTCGCCGCACCCTTTGAGGATCTCGCCGTCGACGCCGACGTCGCCGAACTCATTGACGATGAGCGCGATGCGCCGCCCGTCGGCGGCTTCCAGCAACCTGCGTATGATCGTTGTCTTGCCCGCGCCGAGAAATCCGGTGATCACGGTCGCGGGGATCTTTCCCGTACTCATGGTTCTGTTCCCGTTTTCTGATAGGGGTCTGGTTCGGTCAGGCCGACCAGCCGAGCGCGCCCAGAACGAAACCCTCGACATTCTCGAGGGTCAGGAACAAACCGATGCCGGCAACGACCGCGCCGGCGAGTCGGGCTTGAATGTCCTGCGCGTCGGTTGTCTTGAAGAACGTCCCGGCAATCCACCCGGCGCCGACCGCAATGGCGTATTGCACGACGCCGAGGCCGATGAGATAGCCGATCAGGACGGGCATCCCGGCGCCAGCTTCTTGCGCGGCAATCGAGTCGCCGAACGCCGATCCGTGAAACAGTCCGAACCCCGCGAACAGAACGAAGGCGGCCGTGAGGCCGAGGGCATGGCCCGACAGGACGACGCCTCCGACGACAAGCAGCGAGAGCGCGATCACGAACTCTTTCATGGGCAAGCCGACGCCTGACGCCATCAGGAAGCAGCCGACGAGCATCGCCACGATATAGGCTGCGGGCGCGAGCAATGCGCGGCCGGTGTAGAGCGCGGCGACACCCACGATGATGACGAAGAACAGATGGTCGAAGCCGAGCAGCGGATGGCCGATGCCGGAAAGCAGGCCATCCGTGAAGGTCTGCATCGGCATCCCGCCAAGGGGATGGTGGGCCAGCGCTGTTCCAGGCGCCAGCACGCCGAAAACGGTTGCGGCTGCAAGTGCCGTAAGCGGCCGAGCGCGAAAATTCAAAAGAATCGAGCGTTGTTTTGCCATGAGCAGGACACCCTCCGTGTTGGCTCGTTCCTGTCCTCCAATCGGTGCGATCGGGGACCCCGATATGGCGGCAGGTCTCCTGGCTCACGGGTCGCGGAGATTCGCACAGCCTTCCCGGGCTACGCGCCCAGTGGCGTGATGTGCGGCCTCTCGCCGTTCACAGTTGCGGGGGCAGCCACGGATTTGGTCCCTGATGGGCAAGCCGCACCGTGTTCCCTCTTAAGTCCTTCCCGCCGTCCGGCAGGGAAGGAACCGCCAGCGACGGAATGTGCACGCGGCGCAAGGAACGGTCAACCTCAATCGGCAAAGACCTTTGACATCAGTGCGCAAATGATGGGGCGCAGACGGTCTGACCGTCACGCAGTTTTTCGATGCTGACTTCGACACCATAGAGGGTGTGCAACTGTTTGGGCGTTATGACCTTTTCCGGCGCACCATGGGCACAGATTGCACCCTCATTCAGAATCGCAACACTGTTGGCACAGGCGAAGGCATGGTCCGGATTATGGGTCGAGAGGACGATCGACAGGCCTGTCCCTGAGAGCTTCATGATCTGTTCCAGCACCAGCACCTGGTTGCCGAAATCGAGGCTCGCCGTGGGCTCATCCATGACGAGCGTCGGCGTGTCCTGGGCCAGTGCCCGGGCGACCAGCGCAAGCTGGCGTTGTCCGCCGGAAATCCGGGTGTACTCCGCCTCGGCCAGGTCGGTGATTCCAAGCGTGTCGAGAGCGTCGTTTGCGCGCTCGTGGTCATGGGGTCCGGGCGTGGCAAACGTTCCGAGGTGCGCCGTGCGTCCCATCAGCACCATATCGATCACCCGATAGGGGAAATGGGCAGTGTGTGCTTGCGGCACATAGGCAATACGTTTGGCAACCTCGTTTCGGGGCAATGACGTCAAAGGCGCGCCGTCCAGCCAGACTTCGCCCTCTTGTGCGTCGAGCAGCCCGAGCATGGTCTTGAACAGGGTCGTCTTGCCGCAGCCGTTTGGACCGAGCAGGCACACGACCTCTCCGGGAGAGATGGCGACGTTGATGCCGCGGCCCACCGGATGGCCGGGATAGCCGATGCCGAGATCTTGCGTTTCGATGGTTGGACTCATCGCATCTGGACCTAGTTCCAGCCTTCGCGGCCGCGCGCCAGCAACCACAGGAAGAACGGCGCGCCGAGAATTGCGGTCAGGATACCGAGCGGGGTCTCGACCTGCGCCATTGTTCGCGCGCAGGTGTCGACGAGCAGAAGGTACCCCGCGCCCAGAAGCATGGACGCGGGCAGCAGGCGGTCGAAATTCGGACCGACGATCATCCGCGCGATATGTGGAATCACCAGACCGACCCAGCCGATCACACCGGAGATGGCGACAACGCTTGCGGTCATCAGGGTGGCGGCCGCGACAACCACCAGACGCACGCGGCCCGCCTCCACGCCGAGGGCGCGGGCTTCCTCGTCGCCGAGCGAAAGAACGTTGATGCGCCAGCGCATCAGCACCAGCGGCACCAGCCCGACGACAACCGCCGGGATCACGCCCAGCACGTCCTGCGGACGCGTGCTCGCAAGACTGCCGAGAAGCCAGAACGTGATCGCCGGAAGCTGGTCGTACGGGTCCGCGAGCACCTTCAGCAAAGAGATCATCGCACCGGCAAGCGAGCCGACGACCACGCCGGCGAGGACCAGAACCAGGACCGGCTCGCGTCCGATCACGCTCGAGGCGATCAGGTAGACGATGCCGACGGTGGCGAGGCCGCCGATGAACGCGAAGAGCTGAACGAAGGCCAGCGGCATGGACAGGAAGATGCCGAGGACGGCGCCGAGACCCGCGCCGGTCGAAACACCGAGAATATCGGGCGATACGAGGGGATTGCGGAACAGGCCCTGATACACCGCCCCGGCGCCGGCAAGCGCCGCGCCGACAATGAGAGCGGCTGCGACACGCGGCAGACGAACCTGCAGCAACACGGTTTCCGCGGTCGCGTCCGATACCCCGGTGCCGGTGAGGACGCGCATAAGTGTTCCGAGCGTCACCGGATAGGCGCCGATCATGGCGGCACCCAGCGCCAGCAGCACCACCAATATAACAAGCCCGGCGATGAATGGCATTGCAGCCAGCCGCCGGCCATTCAGTGTTGCATCGTCAGCCTTCATTTGCATGCCCATGTCACAGGCCCATGTCACAGGATTGCAGTGAACTGCAAATCTACCTGCTTCGTCAGGCCCTGACCGGTAAATATTTTTTACCGCGCGAAATGCGGTTAATGTACCGCCGACGCCAACCTCAACAATGAGGGACCGAACATGTCCGCGAACCAAGAAAAAGAAGCGAGCGACATTCACCACGAACTCCATTCCCATCTCCCCCCTGAACCCGCGCTGCGGGTCAAGGCCATTGAGAGCCTGCTGATTGAGAAGGGTATGCTCGACCCGGCGACGGTGGACGCATGGGTGGAGACCTATTCGGAGAAGATCGGGCCCAAATGCGGCGCGGCAATCGTCGCCCGTGCGTGGGCCGATCCCGAATTCAAGGCGCGGCTGCTGGAAAACGGCACCGAAGCGGTCAAGGAAATGGAAAGCGCCGGCTGGGCGGTTGCCCATCTGCGTGTCGTCGAGAACACCGAAGACGTGCACAATCTCATCGTCTGCACGCTGTGTTCGTGTTACCCGCACGCGATCCTCGGACCGCCGCCGAACTGGTACAAGATGGCGGCCTATCGCTCGCGCGCCGTCCGTGAACCGCGCGTGGTCTTGCAAGAATTCGGTGTGGACCTCCCCGACAATATCGATCTGCGGGTGTGGGACAGCACGTCGGAGTTGCGCTACTTCGTCCTGCCGCAGCGGCCGGCAGGCACGGAAGACTGGGATGAGGAACACCTGGCGTCCATCGTCACGCGCAACTCGATGATCGGAACTGACCGCGATCTCGACCCGTCTGGCGGAGACAAGTGACATGGACGGTATTCACGATCTCGGCGGCCGGCAGGGTTTCGGCAAAGTCGATGTGGACGAGAAGGAAGAGGCGTTCCATTCGGACTGGGAGGCGCGGGCCTACGGCATCGTGCGGGCCATGAGCAAGCCGTCCGACTGGACCCTCGACAAGTTCCGCTTCACGCGCGAGCAGATCGAACCGGTCGTTTATCTCAGCCGGCCCTATTACGATCAATGGCTGCAGAGTTACGCCGCGCTGATGGTTGGTTCGGGCGTCGCGAGCGTGGAGGAACTGGCCACGGGCAAGAGCGACGGCGGCAAAGCCGGTCTCGGCGCGCCACGCGGCCCGGAGAGCGTCGCGGCGGAGAAGAGGGCGGCGGCGGTACAGTTCGACCGCCCGTACGATAAGCCTTTCAGGTTTGACCGCGGCGCTGCTGTCCGCACCAAACCGTTTGCCCACAAGGGCCACACACGCCTGCCGTCATACATCCGCGGACATGAAGGGCGCGTCATCGAAGTGCGTGGCGCTTTCATCTTTCCCGATGAGGCGGCGCAAGGTATCGAACGGGCCGAACCGATGTATACGGTCGCCTTCGCTGCCGCGGATATCTGGCCCGGCGAGGACCTCGACCACGCGGTGCATCTCGACCTTTGGGAGAGCTATCTTGAGCCGGCCTGAAAGCGACGCGATTGCGCCGCTGGCGCGGCATGACGACGAACCGGTTTTCGACGAACCCTGGCAGGCACAGGCGCTCGGACTGGCGTTCACGCTCTCCGAGCGCGGTCTTTTCACTCCGGCGCAATGGTCGGCAACGCTCGGCGCAAAACACCGGCAGGTCCTTGCGGACGGTGCGCCCGATAACGCGCAAACCTATTACGAGGCCGTGGTTCTCGCGGTTGAGGCGCTCATATGCGACAGCGGCGAGCTTTCCGCGGAGCGTCTCGACGAGCGCGCGCAAACCTGGCGACGTGCCTACCTCAACACGCCGCACGGACAGCCGGTCCACCTCAGCGCCGGCGAGGATGGCGCCTGAGGTGGCGAGCATCTGCCTGATTCCCGCGACTCATTAAATTTTGGTTCAACTCTTCCGACTACGATCCGTAGGATTCAACGGTTCCGGAGGGGGCTATGGAATTCCGCGAACGGCGGCAGGAACCGCGCAAAGCGGCATTGATGCACGCTTTCGTTTCCGACCGCGCCGACAGTATCGACATGAAATGCGTCATCCGCGAAATCTCGAAGGGTGGATGCCGGGTCACGTCGAGCTACATCGAGGACTTGCCGCGCGTGGTGCGGATTCTGCCCGAAGGATTCGATATACCGCTGACGGGCAAGATCATCTGGCGGAGCAAGAAGTTCGCGGGCATCCAGTTCATCAGCGAGGCCGAAGCCGACCAGCTCGAACGCGAAAAGGCCGCACAGCCACGCACAGTCGATCCGGGCGGTTTCTTCGGCCGGTTACAGGCGTTTGTGAGCCTGCGCCGCCGCGCCGGACTACCCACCGTCGAAAAGCCCGCCGTCGGCACCAGGTCTCCGGTCACGTTCATGACCGGTGTCATGCGCGTGCTGGCCCATCCGATCGCCGCGCTGAAAGGGCTGCTCAACCTTCTCGTTGACGCAACAAACCTGCCGTTGCCCAAAAAGGCCCGTTCCGTCCTCAAGGCGGCACAGTTGAACGCCGACAAGGCGGACGGCCTCGTGGCCGATGCGCTGAGCGCGGAAGACATCAAGAGTGGCGCGCTGCCCTGCCGGCCCGAACCCACCGATATCGTGACGCTCGTGAACAATGCCATGCTCGCGGCGACGGGACACGCCGCGACCCATCGCGTCCAGTTCGAGCTGGATGACCAAGTGGGCCACGCCATTGTCGCAGCGGATGCGGGCCGTCTTGAAGACGTGATCGGTCACCTGCTGTCGCACGCCGCGCAGTCGTCTCCCGAAGGGGAAACCGTGACCTTGAGCCTGAGCCGCAACGAAGACCGCGTCCGTGTGGCCGTGCACGATGAGGGGCTCGGAGAGGCGGCAAGGGAAGGCGATACCTCAGGTGCCGTGCCGCTCGATGAAATCGCCGACCAGAACGTGCAGTGGCTGCGTCTCTGTCACGCGATCCTCGCGAAACACGGGTCCAGGCTGCAGGTCGATTCCCAGCCGGGGGCGGGCACGACCGCGTGGTTCGAGATCAAGGAATCGGCCTGAATTCGGTTTCCGTCTGAATGGCAAAAAAGAAGGGCACCGTTGAACGGCGCCCTTCCTGGGTTTTGCTGTTTCTTCTCTAGCGTACGTTCCGCTTCAGCCGGCGCATTACCGGTCTCGCTGTCTTGGGCGCGGTCCGCTTCGGTGCAGCTTTGGGCGGCACCCGCTTCGGCAGCGCGGTCGGAACGATGCGCTTCGGTCGAGCCGTTGGCCTGACGCGCTTCGGCGGCGCCTTCGGGATCACGCGCTGCGGCTTCGCGATCGCGCGGTCGCAGCGATAGGCATTCGGCCCGATCTTCTTCTTTTTCGTCCGTGCCGGGCAGAAACAATTGCCTCGGCTCACCTTTCCGTTGATGCAGACCAGCTTCGGCTTCGGCGCCACCTTGATTGCCGGCTTTGCCGGGCGCTTGGGGGGCTTCGGCGTCACAATGACGTTCGGACGCGCGTTCGGCTTCGCGGACGGCGTGTCATGGGTCGGCCGCGGCTTGTCAGCGATGGTGTTTCCGCCCGCAGTTGGATTGACCTCAGACATCGGGAACAATTTGGACGCGGCCGCGATCACCCGCTTGGGTGACAGGGATTCGCTCCAGAGCGTGCAGGAAATGGTCTCCTGCTTCGTAATCTGGAGGATCTGCACGCCAGCCGCCTGGTACTTCTTGTCGCCAACCTTGTAGGTCGGCAATGTACCGCCCCAGAAACGGCCGCCGGTGCAGACGAGGCGATAATCCGTGGGCCCGGGCTTGTTTGCCCAGATCTTGAACATCGCCTGACCAGTGCGCGGCTTGTCCTTCGGAACGCCGGCCTGGTCGGCCAGGGTCACTTCGCCGGTCACCTCGAGCGGCACCGGAGTTGGGGCGTCGGGCTGCGGCGTGGGCTGGTTCGCCAGACCCATGCCGCCGGGCGCGGAGCATTTCAGGGTGATGTCCTTCCAGCCGACCTCCTGACCATTGGTCTGCGTAAGATCCTTGACCTTGGCATGCAGTTTCTGGGTCTTCGACGTCTCGATCCACTTGGCGAATTCCGCCTTGTATTCCGAGCCGTGCTTGGACGACCAGGCTTCCACAACCTCCACCTGCGTCGGCTGGTTGCCCAGCTTGGTCCAGAGACGGAACTTCACCGGACCTTCCTTGGTGGTCTTGTGGCGCACCAGGATGCGGCCCTTCTTGCACTCCGTGCCAATGCTCGGCTTTGTCACCTGGTTGACGTATGTGGACAGAAACAGGTTGACGTCGCTGACGGCATAGTTCGGATCGTCCGGCACATCCTCGGCCACCTCCGGCTCAACGGGATCACACACGACCTTGACCGTGAAATGCGCCGACCTGCTGTGATCGGCGGAGAAATTCCAGACGCCGCCGCTGACCGAATCTTCGAGGATACCGCCGCTATCGTCAACGCTCACGGCAGTGATCGTGTCGGCGGCAAAGGTCGCGGGTATCGCATAGGTGAACTGGTGCTTCTCGGTCGGGCCGAGATAGGTCAGATGCTTGTTACATTCGGCGATCATCTGATCGCCATAGGGCATGGTTGCGATGCCGTTCGTCGACACCGGGATCTGGCTGGTCTGAAGGGTGAATGTCCTCTTGTTATCGTAGTCCTTCGTGAGCGGCGTTCCGACCCACATGGCGGGTTTGTTCAGGCAGCTCGACCCTTCACAGATGCCCAGCAGGACCCCGACCGCTTCGACCCAACCAGGTATGTACACCAGGGACGACTTGGTATCGATCTTCATGTGGCCCTTGAACTTCACCGAGCCCGGCTTGAGCGCGTTCCACTTCTTCTTGTCGGTCGAAATCACATGAATTGTCTCACCGACGATGCTCTGCGTGGTGAACGACATGCTCTTGATTTTTGCCTTGTCCAGGGAGCCGGCGAGGGCCGTATCGGGAACACTTAGGGCGGTACCCGCCGCCAACGCTAACGCGGGAACCAGTAAACATCGGCCCGCCCGGCGGGTGGACCAGTCTGATAGCTTCAACATTTCTCTCTCCGTCCGAGATTTGCTTGCAATCACGGCGGCGTGATCGCCGTCGTTACCGGCATCAGTCGCGCTGGCGCGGAGAAAGGTTCAACGCGGAAGCAAAAAAGTTCTCGGGGCCATCTCGGCGGTCTAACACACTGGGAATCCTGGTATTTTCGCATACGAAAAGAGGGACGCCGCGGTGCGGCGCCCCTCCCAGACGTTGAGTTTTTTTCGCTGTCTAGCGCGTTTGCCTTTTCAGGCGACGTGTCGCCGGTGTCACGGTTTTCGGCGTGGTCCGCTTCGGTGCAGCGGTTGGTACGACGCGCTTCGGCCGGACACTCGGGACGATGCGCTTCGGTGGTGCTTTCGGGATCACGCGGTTCGGCTTCACGATCGCCTGCTCGCAGCGATAGGCATTGCGTGCGGTCCGCTTCTTCTTCGTGCGCGACGGGCAGAAGCACTTGCCTCGGCGGACCTTGCCGTTGAGGCAGACGAGCCTCGGTTTCGGCGCAACCTTGATCGCCGGCTTCTTCGGCCGCTTGGGCGGCTTCGGCGTCACGATGACGGCCGGGCGCGTGTTGGGGGCGCTTCCGGTTTGGGGGCGCGGCTTTCCGGTAATGCCGCTGGCGCCGACATTCGGATTTTCACGGATGACCTTGAACAGCTTGGTTGCGATCGCGAGAACAGGATCACCGCTCTTCGACGTGCTTCGCAGGGCGCATCCGATTTGCTCCGTCTTGGTGATTTGGATGTTGTGCGCGCCGACGGCCTGGTATTTCTTGTCGGCCACCTTGTAGGTCGGCAGCGTACCTTCCCATTGACGCCCGCCCGAGCAAGTCAGCCGGTAGGAGGTAGAGCCCGGCCTGGACGCCCAGATCTTGAACACGGCCTGCGCGGTACGCGGCTTGTCCTTGGGCACGCCCGCCTGGTCCGCAAGCGTCAACTCGCCGGTCAGCTCGAGCGGCTTAACTTCAGGGTCGTCGGCTCCGGGCCTTGGGGCATCCGCAAATCCGCCGTTTGTCGGCTCGCATCGCACGAGCGCTTCCTTCCAGCCGGTTGTCTGACCGATCGGGTTGATCATGTCCTCGGCCATGGCCTGTACGGTCGACGTTTTGGTCACCGTGACCCATTCGCTGTGTTCGGCGACGAACTTGTTGCCCGGGGCCACTTCGCTCGCCCACATGTCGATCACTTTCGACGTCATGGGAGCGTCGCCGGCCCTGGACCACAACCGGTATTTCACCGGACCGACGCGGTTGGCTTCCATGCGGACCGTCAGCTTGCCCTTCCGGCACGATGTCGACGGGTTCGGCTTGGTTGTCGGGCTTGCAGGAGCGACGACTTTGAGCTCGATGTTCTTGGTGACCATGTTGACGTCCTCGACGTCCTCTGCGGTTTCACGCTCTGCCGGTTCGCAGATCACCTGGATTGGGAACGTGTCGCTGATGCCATGGTGGGCAGTCGTAACCATGCCGCCTGGGCTGTCGGGTCCGACGCCGCTCACCTCGAGCGCGGGATTCCGTCTCGATCGTGCCAGGAACGATGCGGTGAAGTGATGTGTGAACTTGAACTCCTGGAATGGGCCGCCGTGCACAATATTCTCGTTGCACATGGCGAGAATCTCGTTTCCGTCCGGCAAAGTCGCGATTCCGGTCTCTGTCGTGAGCGGAATTTTGTTGGTCAAAATGGACATCGTTCTTTGTCCGGACCATTCCTTCACCAGACCGACATCCTTGAAATAGGTTAGGGTGTTCGGGGGGCAGTTGCTGCCTGCACATTGGCCCAGCACGACAGCGACCGAGCGAATGCGGCCGCGGTACCTGGCCTTTATGCTCATCGCGCCCCAAAACTGGAGAGTGCTCGGTTTGATGGCGTTCCATTTCTTGCCGTCGGTGGAAATGACGCGGATGGTGCTGTTGCTGCCCTCAGCGCGGAAGTTCATGTATTTCAGAATGGCCGGGTCGGACGCATCGGCTGCGTAAACCGGACTCGACGGGGCAAATGCGGCACTTGCCGCCAGAACCATGGCGGATGCCGCTGTACATCGGACCGCCCGGCGAGCGGTCCAGTCTGAAAATTTCAACATTTGTCTTTCTCCGTCCGAAATGTGCTCGCAATCGCGGCGATAGGCTCGCCGCGGACTCCAGCATCAGTCGCGTTGGGACGGAGAAAGGTTCAAGGCGCACGCGATTTTTCTCGCGGCATCCCGGTCAAACTTAAGGGATTGACGTTAGGCGGCCTACTGACCGCTGGAGAGCACCACGTCCGTGCCGGTCATGGACATCAGAGAGGCGTAGGCATCGGCGCGCCCGGCGCCGAACTCGGGGTCGTGCCCCTTCTTGCCAAGGTCGTGGGCGGAGCTCTGAAGGGCTTGCACGATCTCTTCCGATGTCGCGTCAGGGCGCCGCTCAAGGAGCAGGGCGATGATGCCGCTGACGTGCGCCGCCGCGACCGACGTGCCGGATGAGAACCCGTAGCTCTTCTTGAGTTTCGGCACGAAGACGTTCACGCCGGGCGCGGCCACGGTCAGATGGTTGCCGCGGTTGGCATGGGGGTAGAGCTTGTCCTTGGCATCATGCGCGGTGATGGCAATGACGTGGGAATAGGCCGCAGGATAGGCCGGTGGTGCCTTCGGGCCGCCATTGCCGGCGGCGGCGACGAGGATTGCGCCGTTTTCATGAACATGCTCAAGGGCCTTCTTCACCATCGGATCGTACGGCCCGGCGAAGCTCATGTTGAACACCCGCGCCCCGTTGGCGTGTGACCAGTCGATAGCCTTCAGCAGGATCATGCTGCTGGTCATCGGACGCTTGTATTGCTTGTGCATGTAGAACGCGCGCGCGGCGAAAAGCTGTGCTGCCGGCGCAATACCTTTCACCTTCCCCTTGCCGGCGATCACGCCGGCGATCGCGGTGCCGTGGTTCTGCGCCTTCGGGATGCCGTTCCCGACCGCGTCGAATGTCATGTGAACCGATTTCGCAAGCGTGGGGTGGGTTCCGTCCACGCCGGTATCGATCATGGCGACGGGAACACCGTGTCCTTGTGCAAGCTGGTGCGCGCGGTCGATCCCGAGCTTGGCCAGCGCATATTGGCTCGCGGTCTTCTTGCGCTTCTTCCCGGCCACAGAGAGATACCAGTTGTTCGGCTGGACGCCCTCAACACGCGGATCGGCGGTCAGTGCGGAGATCACCTGCGGCAGCTGGCGGTTGTCGGAGAACCTGTACCGGACGATCCGTGCATCGAGAACCGCGATCTCGTTCGATTCCACGAGGGAGAGATTGAAGGTCTGCGCCACCGCGGTGTCCGCACCTGCGGGCTGGTTCGGCGCCATCAGCACCAGAACCTCGTTCGCGATGAACTGCGGAATACGCTGTGCGACCGCCACGGGCGCGCGGCGTCGCTGCGGCGTGCGCCGGACCGTGCGCTTCGGCTTCACCGTCTTCTTTCTGACCGTCTTTTTCCTGATGCGCTTCTTGGGCGGTTGGATCCGCCGCGGAGGTGCGCCGTAGGATGGCTGGCTGTTGATCGCCCCGAGAATACCCAGGCCGATTCCGACCGCGCCTGGAACACTGATGCCGCCACCGCCGCCGCGGTTCGGGTTGGGGTTGACCTGTCCGGGCGTGCCGGTGTTCGGGACGCGTTGCGCATTTGCAGTATCGCTTGCCAGAAAAATGAGCGTTGATACGCCCGCGCAGAGTCCGGCCGCCACTGCAAATCTACGCGCAACTGTGGTCTGCGTCTTCATCCGAGCCTACTCCGCCGGGACTGCCATCTCGACCAGTCCCTCGTGCGACAGCAATTCGTTTAATATGGTATCGCGTTTCGAATCTTCCAGTGTCTTGCCGGACAGGCGGACCTTGTACATGCCGCCGGGCTTGGGTCCGTCGACGATCGAAAGTCCCATTTCGGTTAACAGTCCGTTGATCTGCTCCGCCGTCGCGTCCTGCCCGAACTGCACCAGGGCAAAGCTGCCGGACGCGGCCTTCTGCGCCGGACCGGACGCCGTTTCGTAGCCCGGTCCAGGTGTCACGTCCGACGTCATCAAGACGCCGAGGGCGACGCCTTGCGCGACGATCACGACCGCGGCGGCCGTTGTCGCCCATTGCAGCGGCGCCGGAACGGGCGCGCCGAACAGTTTCGACATCCAGCCCTTCAGGGCGGGCTTCATGGCCGCCAGCGAGGGACTATCGCGTTCCTCTTCCTCGATGCTCGCCATCAGCCGGTCGAGTGCACCCGCACCCGGCGCACCACGGGCTTCGTTCAGAAGCACGGCCTCGCCGCGTTCTTCGGCAATCAGCGAGATCTGGCTTTCCATCTCCGGATGCGCGGCGAGATAGTCCTCGACACGCTTGGTGTCGCGCGCATCGAGCCGGCCCTGCTCGTACCAGGGCAGGAGGGCTTCGATGTCCTCGCGCTCGGCGTTGTTCGTGTTCTCGTTGCTCATGGCCAACCTCGGTCAATTCCCGCGTCTCGCATCAATTCGCCCAGTTTCTTGCGGGCATAATGCATTCTCGTCTTCACCGTCGCCTCGGGTATGCCGACAATCTCCGACACCTCACGAACGGACTTCTCGTTGTAGTAGACCAGGTCGATCACCTCGCGGTGTTCGTCCGACAGCGTCTCGATCACGTCGCGCATCACTTGCGCCTTTGAGCGCTTCTGCGCGCTCAGTTCCGGATCGTCACCCGCATCGGCGACCTGTTCCGCCACCTCATCCTCAAGCGCGTCCTCCGACCTCTTGCGCATCAGGCTCATGGCCTTGTTGTGCGCGATCGCCAGAAGCCACGTGGAGACCGCCGCGCGGCCCTCGTACCTGCTGGCCTGACGCCAGACCTCCAGAAACACTTCATTCGTCAGCTCCTCCGCGGTCGCTTCGTTTCTGACGCGTCCCATCAGGAATCTGAAAACCCGCACATTGTGGCGTGCAAACAGCGCGTGCATGGCCGCGCGGTCTTTCGCCGCCGTTCGTGCAATCAGGTCCCGATCCGGGTCTGCGCGTGTCATTTCTGGGCTCCATGGCCCGCCATACGATCTTAAGTCGCTTGAACGGCGGAAAAGGTTCAAAGCTGCCGGGCAATACGCGATGGTAGACTGAGCCGCGGCTTCGGACCAGAGTCGAAGGACACCATAGCTAATTGATTATTGGGGAAGAAACTCGACTTCAGGCGCGCGAGAGTGCGGCACGGACCGCATACCCACGGTAGAGCTGCCTAAACTCCAGGTTGAACCCGGACTCGCGCGCAAATTCGGCGAGATGGCTTTCGATATTCTGCCGTGGCGTCACGGAGAACCGCGCCAGCCATGCAAACAGCAGTTGCCGGAACACCTTGGGAAGACGGTCGCATTGGCCGAAATCGACAAGATGTATGCGCCCCGTGGGCGAGAGAACACGCTCCGCGGCGCCAAGAACCCGCGTCCAGTCGGGGATCATCGAAACCGCGTAGGAGACGAACACGCAATCGAACTGTGGGATGCCGAAGGTCTTGTGCGGGTCGAATTCCGTTGCGTCGCCCACGGCCAGCGAGATCCGGTCCCGCAGCCCGGCGCGATCGATGGCGCGCCCCGCGCTTTGCAGCATCTCCGTCGAAATGTCGATGCCGTAAAGCCGGCAATCGGGATAACAGCGGGACGCACGGATCAGATTCCACGCCGTGCCGCAGCCGACCTCGAGAACGCGGGCCTCTTTGGGCGGTTTCAGGCCCCGGATCAGCTCGGTGCGCCCGAGCAGATAATAGCGGCGCGTCACATCATAGATGAACCGCTGGTAGCGGTAGATTTCATCCATCCGTGCGGCGTCGGCGGCGCTAACCAGCTCCATTGGTATGCCCCTTCGCGACGTACAGGTGGAAACCGCCATAGATGGCGGAGCGGTCGCGCTGTGTCAGTTCTTTCGAGATGTACTCCTCGTAGGTCCAGCGCGACAGGATATCCGCGTCGACCTTGCCCGGCAGCAGCGTCTCGCGGGCCGCAGTACGGAAGATGACACGGGCTCCGGGGCGCGCGGTGCGGGTGATTTCTTGCCACAGCTCGTTCAGAGCCTCGGGCGTCATCCAGTCCTGGGCATCGAGCAGCACGTAACAGTCGAGGCTTCCGGCGTCCTGGCTTTCCAGAAAGTCGTGGAAGGAGAGGAGCCGGACGTCGACACGGTGGGCGCGTCCCCTGATATCGTCAAAACTCTCAGGCGCCAGATAGGGCGGGACCTCGCCGCGGCCCACGGGCGGGTAGGCGCGGCCGAACGCCTGCCAGGCGAAGTAGTTCTTGCTGATCTCCTCGCCACAGGCGAGTTGCTCCAGGCGCTCCTTGACGACTGCCGCCATGCCGCCGGGATGGTTGCCGGCCAGCGCCCGGTACTGCGCCGGCGGTATGCCGAGCCCGAACAGCGACAGCGGCCGGCTCAGTGTCCAGCGAACAAGGCGATGCTCGAACAATGGCGAGAGCGTCTGCTCGAAGATGGCGCGTTGTTCATTGCGGTCGCTCGCATTGAGAAGATCGTCGAACCTGACGCCGAACATTCGCGCCGCCAGGTGGCAGGTGCCGATGAACCGTCCCAGCAGGCCGTAACGGTAGAACCCGCGTGCGAACCGGCCGATGCGCCGGCGTCCGGTGAAATCCCGTCCATCCCAGTATTTGCGCGTATCCCTGTCCAGATGCGGTTTCAGGTGTTGCCTGTAGACCGCCACGTTGGATCTGCAATTCGCTTCGCCGAAGAACCGGTAGAACGTCTCATGATCGTCGAGGCGCTTGAGTGCGCAGCGCTTGAGCCGGTTCAGCGCCACGTGCGCCACGTTCAGATCGAGGGCGGTTATGTGGGCCGGGTTGGCGGAGAGATAGCTCAGCACATTGCATCCGCCGGATGCGATGGCGACCATCCGGTCGCTCGGCCTGATCTGCAACGCTTCCAGGTCGACCACCGGGTCTTCCCAGATTTGCGGATAAACGAGACCGCGGAAGGCGAGGGTGAACAGCCGTTCGCGGATTCCCTCCGCCGAAAGCGGAGAACTCTGATGCACGGCGTCGTCGAGAAGCCGCGCGCTGGTTCGTTTGAGTGTCCCTGTTGTCGCCACGTTGTGTTCCACTTGGGCTTGGTATTGATGATTTGGGTGTTCAGGCGGCTTCCGCGGGTTCGGGATGCCGCGCCGGCCGTGCGGCTTCGGCGACGGCGTCATTCCAGCGGATGAGTTTCATTTCGCCCTGCCGCGTTTCCACCAACGCGGTGCAGCTTTCGACCCAGTCGCCGCAATTCAGGTAATGGATCGGGCCGACTCGCTGGTCGGAGGCATGATGGATGTGCCCGCAGATGACGCCATCGACACCGCGGCGGCTCGCCTCGCGTATGACCGCATCCTCGAAGGCGCCGATGAACTGGACCGCCTGTTTGACCCGGTACTTCAGGTACGCGGACAGCGACCAGTAGCCGAAGCCGAACCTGCGCCGCATCCAGTTGAGGGGCGCGTTGAGCCGCAGGGCGAACTCGTAGCTTCTGTCGCCCAGAAAGGCGAGCCACTTGGCGGTGCGGAGCACGACGTCGAACTCGTCGCCGTGGAGAATGAGATATCTGCGGCCGTTCTTCGCCACGTGCACGGTCTGGCGGTGAATTTCGATGCCGCCGAACTGGACGTCGACATAGTCCCGCAGGGCTTCGTCGTGGTTGCCGGGAATGTAGACGAGCCGTGTTCCCTTGCGGACCTTGCGCAGCAGCTTCTGCAGAACGTCATTGTGGGATTGAGGCCAGTAAGCACCGCGCCGAACCTTCCAGAAGTCGATGATGTCGCCGATCAGATAGATGACCTCGGCATCGGCCTGCCTCAGAAAACCGAGTAACGCGTCGGTCTGCGCGGCGCGCGTGCCAAGGTGGATATCTGAAAGGAAGAGGGCGCGGAATTGCTCACGCGAATCGTGTTGCAAGGTCATGCTCCGTCCCGACCCGGGGGATTTCACGCGCACCTAACTGGATTCGCGTGAAGCCCGTGTGACAGTTCGGGCCGGCAATCGTTAACCTTTTCGCAACCTCAGGGACTTGCCGCGAGGCCGTTCGCCTGCAGGATGTTGTCGCGAAAGATGCGCGCGCTGTTTTCCCAGCTGTAGGTCAGGGCGTAGGCACGCGCGTCCTCCGCCTTCAGCTCCAGGGCGGCAAGTGCGGCGCGCTGCAGATCCTCATCGAGAACACCGGCCCTGGGGTCGAGGACAACGTCCTTGGGACCGGTGACCGGATAGGCAGCGACGGGGAGGCCGGACGCCATCGCCTCGAGCAGCACATTGCCGAAGGTGTCCGTCAGGCTGGGGAACACGAACACGTCGGCTTCGGCGTACGCGCGGCTCAGTTCAACGCCGCGCTTTTGGCCGAGAAACCGCACGTCGGGAAAGGCGTCCTTCAACTGCTCCAGCGCCGGCCCGTCGCCCACGACGACCTTGGTGCCGGGAACGTCCAGCGAGGCGAAGGCCTCGATGTTCTTCTCCACCGCGACGCGGCCGACATTCAGGAAGATCGGCCGCTTGAAATGGCAGCTCTTTTCTTTCGCCGGCTTGAACCGGTCCGCGTCCACGCCGCGGGGCCAGTGCATCAGATTGTCGAAGCCGCGTGCCTTGAGCTCGTCGCGCAACGACGCGGTCGCAACCATGCAGCCCAGGCCGTCATTGTGAAAGCGCCGCACAATGCGATAGAGCCACGCCTTGGGGATGGGAAAGCGTGCGTTCACATACTCCGGAAACCGGGTGTGGTAGCTGGTGGTGAAGCCGCGTCCTACCTTGCGACAGTGATGCCGCGCGCTGCGCCCGAGCGGGCCCTCGGTCGAAACATGCACAACATCGGGTGCGGCATCTTCGATCATCCGGCCCACGCGCCGGGGCGTCGTGACCGCCAGCCGGATCTCCGCATAGGTGGGGCAGGGAACGGTGCGGAACAGGCCCGGATGGATGACGGTGATCCTGTCGCCTCTCGCCCGCAGAATGCTGCAGACATGCCCCAGCGAATGCACGACGCCGTTCACCTGCGGCTCCCATGCGTCCGTAACGAGCGCGATATGAAGCGATGCCGGGTGGTTGTCTTTGTTGCCGCCGCGCATATCTCAGCTTCGTGGATTACGTTGCACCGGGGCCAATCGAGGTTCTGGCGATGGTCAGACGGTCAAACTTGGGATATAGGGCCGGACAGGCCGGATAAACTCGACTTTAGGCATGGAACGGACAAATGAACGCGGATCGCAGACGAAAGACGGATGAGGCCGCTGGGTCATATGATCACCTGAAACAGCGCTCCGCAGTCCCCGGCAAGGGCGGGATAAGCCGAATCGCAGCCTCATTTTCGAACACGGTAGGGGGGCTGCGTGAAGGTATTTTGACAGAGGCGGCGATCAAGCAGGAGCTGGCGGTGGCCGCGCTCGCGGTGCCGCTTTCGTTTTTCATTGCCGACAGCGTGTGGGTGTGGGTGGCGCTGATCGCCAGCCTGCTGCTCGTGCTCGCGGTCGAGTTTCTCAACACGGCGATCGAGAGACTCTGCAATCACCTTCACCCCGACCGGCACGAGGGTATCCGCGTCACCAAGGATCTGGCGTCCGCGGGCGTGTTTTTCGCGCTGGCCCTGGCCGGTCTGGTTTGGGGTGCGGCGCTGCTGTCGAAATTCGGCGTTCTCTGACGATCCGCGTTTTTTGCGGAATCGCGGATGCGACGGATGCGCTTTCGCCGTAACGTTAAGAAAGAATAATGCGAATCCGTTGGCGGGCACCGATCCGTCTGGTTTACATTACGGTTTATCGGTCTCAGCTTGATCGCCGGCGGCAGGCTTGTGCCCGCCAGGCGCAAAGGATGCTGAACGTATGGCGCCGAAGCGCAGTGCTGCGAAATCCCGCAAGGCTCAGACCCCGGAAACCCCTGCGTCGCCGGGCTGGATTCAGCTTGCCGTTTTCATCGCTCTTCTCGGAGCGGCGGCCGGACTCTGGATCGGGCGCGACTATGTCAGCGCGGTGGTGGCGGGGGCCACAGGAGGTTCGCAGACGCAGAAATCCGGACCGGGTAGCGCGGAACAAGGCGTTCCGGTCGTCGTGGCGAAGGTCGGGACAACGCGTGACGATGCGATTGTCGGAGCCATCGGAACCGGACGCGCCCGGCAGTCGGTCATGCTCTATCCGGATGAGACGGGCGAGATTCAGCATGTTTTCGTGAGCGGTGGCGACCGGATCGAACAGGGACAGCCGATCATGCGGCTTGACTCGCGTGAGGCGGAACTGGCGGTTCGTGTCGCGCGCACCAAGCTGGTCGAGGCGGAGCGCGCCCTTGCCCGCGCCGAACAGCTCAAGGAGCGGAAGATCGGCTCCCAGGCCAATGTGGACGACGCGCGCACGGTTGTGGATCGCACCGAACTCGAGCTTCAGCAGGCCGAGGTGGCGCTTGCCGATCACGAGATCAAGGCGCCGTTCGATGGCGTCGTCGGCATTCCCAAGTTCGAGCGTGGCGACCGGGTGTCGCCCACCAGTGCGGTGGTTACCATTGACGATCGCAGCGAACTGATCGTCGAGTTCGAGGTGCCCGAGCAATATCTGGCCCGGATCAGGAAGGGGCAGAAGGTGGATGCGCACACGCCGAGCTACGGCGACCGTACCTTTGAAGGCGTGATCTCGCACATCGACAGCCGTATCGAGCCGACCTCGCGAACCGTCACCGTGCGTGCGAGCATCCCCAACAAACAAGACCTGCTGCGCCCCGGCATGTCGTTCGTGGTCGACCTCACGGTGCACGGTAAGACCTATCCGAGCGTGCCGGAACTGGCGCTGCAGTGGCGCAAGGGCGAGAGCTATGTCTGGCGCGTGCGCGACGGCAAGGCGGAGCGTGTCGTTGTGCGCAGCGTGAAGCGCTTGAATGACACCATCCTGGTCGACGGCGATATCTCCAAGGGTGATGTCGTCGTTGTGGAGGGTGTTCACAGGTTGCGCCCCGGACGGCTCGTCCGTTTTGCCGAGCCGGGGTCGGTGCCGAGCAGCTAGCCGGTCCGTTGCCGTGATGAAAGACCACACATCCGATCTCCCGGCGCTGAGCGTCCGCCGGCCCTATCTTGCAGCCGTCCTCAATCTGCTGATCATCCTGGCGGGCATCAGCGCGGTCTTCGGCGTCGAGGTGCGCGAGCTCCCCGACGTCGACCGTCCGATCGTCACCGTGCGCGCCAACTATCCCGGGGGATCGCCGGAAACCATTGACGCCGAGATCACGTCGCGCGTCGAAGGGGCGGTGGCCCGGGTCAACGGCGTGCGGTCCGTACGCTCTTCGAGCGAAGAGGGCAATTTCCGGATTCGCGTGGAATTCAGCCCGTCGGTCAATCTGATCGACGCGGCGAACGATGTCCGCGAAGCGGTCAGCCGGGTGGAGCGTGAACTGCCCGAAGGCGTCGAGGACATTTTCGTCATCAAGGCGGACGCGGACGCCCGGCCGATCGTCCAGCTTTCCGCCTTCAGCGACCGGCTCACGATCGAGGACGTGACCCGCAAGGTCGAAGACGAGGTGATCCCCGAGCTCATGTCGGTCGAGGGGGTGGCCGACGTCGTGATGTTCGGTGACCGCGAAAAAGTGCTGCGCGTCGTTATCGATCCGATGAAGCTGGCGTCATACAAGCTGTCCGTCGCCGACGTCGTCGCGGTTCTGCGCAACGCCCGCTACGACGTGCCCGCAGGCAGCTTCCAGTCCGACCGCCAGGAAGTGCTTGTACGCGCCAACGCGTCCGTCACCAAGCCGGAGGAAGTCGAAGCCCTGATCCTGCGGGATCCGGTGCGCATCGGCGACGTGGCGGCGGTATCCTTCGGTCCCAAGGATCCGGTGAATTACGTTCGCCTCAACGGACGCACCGTCGTCAATCTCGGGGTTGTGCGGCAGGCCCGGTCGAACACGGTTTCCATATCCGAGGGCGTCCGGAAGGTCGTCGGTCAGCTGAACGCGCGCTTCAAGGACCTGACGGTCCAGGTTACGCGCGACGATTCCCGGTTCATCGAGGGCGCGATCCACGAGGTGCTGATCTCCCTGTGTCTTGCAGTGCTCATCGTGATCACCGTCATCGCCTTTTTCGTCAGGCAGTTCCGGGCCGCGCTGATCCCTGCGGCGACGATCCCGATCGCACTCATCGGGACGGTCGCGGCGATCTGGCTGCTCGGCTTTTCGATCAACATCATCACGCTGCTGGCCCTCGTTCTGGCTGCCGGTCTGGTCGTGGACGACGCCATTGTCGTTCTGGAGAACATTCAGCGCCTGCGCGCACAGGGTATTGCATCGCGCGCGGCTGCCGTGCTGGGAACACGGCAGGTCTTTTTCGCCGTTGTCGCGACGACGGCTACGCTGGTTTCCGTGTTCCTGCCGATCTCGTTTTTGCCCTCAACCGCGGGTCGTTTGTTCATCGAGTTCGGCGTGGTGCTGGCCGTCACCGTCTGCATTTCCTCGTTCGTGGCGCTCACGCTCGTCCCGATGCTTGCGTCGCGGCTTCCCGACAAGACGAAACCCGCCGGCGATGCGGCGGATACGACAAGGCCCGATGGCTTCCTCAAACGAACTTATGCAAAGGGGCTCAACGCCGTTCTCGCCGCTCCCTTCGCGCTGATCGGCGCGTGCGCGGTCGTCGGGGTGGGGGCCTATCTCACACTACAGTCGCTCGGAGAGGAACTCGTTCCCAAGGAAGACCGCGGGAACCTCGCGGTCTTCCTGACGGCACCCGACGGGGTCGGACTGGCCTACACCGACCGCCAGGTGGAAAAGGTTGAGGAGATCCTGCAGCCGCTGGTCGACGACGGCACGATCACCAACGTCTTTACGATCACCGGGCGCTGGGACCTCAACCGCGGATGGATCGAGGCGCCGCTTCGCGACTGGTCGGACCGTGACGTTACCGCCGGAGAACTTGCGGACAGGCTGAACAGGCCGATCCGGGATATCCCGGGTGCCCAGGCGCATGTCTGGCGGCGCAACTCGCTCGGGCTGCGCAGCGCCGGCGGCGGCATCAAGTTCGCGCTCACCGGGTCCAACTACACGCATATTCTCGAGGCGACCGACAAGTTCGTGCTGGCGATGGAGCGTGAGATTCCGCAGCTCAGGAACACGCGCGTCGAGTTCCGCGCAACACAGCCGCAGATCTCTCTGGAGATCAACCGCCGCCGCGCCACCGATCTCGGCGTATCGATCGAAAATCTCGCCTCGACCATTGCCGTGCTGGTCGACAACGACGAGGTCGCCGAACTGACTGTCGATGATCAGACCGTGCCGATCATCGTGCAGGCAACGCAGGGGGCGGTGACCAACCCATCCGATCTCCGCAGGCTTTACGTCAGCGCGTCCGATGGCCGGCTGGTGCCGCTGTCGCAACTGATCGAGTTCAAGGAAGATGCGGTCGCCGCCGAACTCGACCGCCACGGTCAACGCCGTGCGATCGAGATCGACGCCGATCTGTCGGAGGGGTTCTCGATGCGCGACGCGGTGGATGCGATCCGCAAACTGGCGCTGAATGAACTGCCGCCGGGCATCGGCGTTCTGTTCCTGAACGAGGCGGCCGAACTGGATGAAACGTCGCAAGGAGTGCTCATCACCTATCTTGTCGCCTTGCTCGTCGTCTTTCTCGTACTCGTCGCCCAGTTCGAGAGCGTCACCTCCGCGCTCGTGGTGCTGCTGACGGTGCCGTTCGGCGTCTGCGCGGCCATATTCGCGCTGGCGCTCACCGGCACGACGATCAACATCTACAGTCAGATCGGCATTCTCATGCTCATCGGGATCATGGCGAAGAACTCCATCCTGATGGTGGAATTCGCCGATCAGCTCCGGGACCGGGGCCGAAGTGTGCTCGAAGCCGCGCGTGAAGCCTCGCTCGTGCGGGCGCGCCCCATCGTCATGACCATGGTCTCGACGGTACTCGCCGGCCTGCCGCTCATTCTCGGCGCGGGGCCGGGCGCGGAGTCGCGCGCCTCGATCGGCTGGGTGGTGTTCGGAGGTCTCGGGCTTGCCGCGGTCGCGACGCTGTTTATCACGCCGGTGCTCTACACGCTGATTGCCCGGTGGTCGAAACCTCGGGTGCACAGCTCGCAGGCGCTCGAGGCGGAACTTACCGAAGTGCAGGCCCTTGAAGGCAAACGCCCGCGCGCCGGGCGCGCCTGAGGGACAGGCGGGTTTCCACAGACCCTCGCTTACGGGCTCTTCTTGATGGCGAGCAGCACATGCGTCTCATGCGTGCGCCACCGGTAGCCGATGCCGAAGGTCATTTTCCTGTTTTGGTTACGGGCAAACAGGGCCGCCATATCGCGCTGATAGTTTTTGGGAAAGATGTCGATCGGACCGATATACCGGCCAAAGGGACGGAGCTGCCACGTCTTGCGATTGAAATAGCGCAGCGGGATACCGGAATCGTCCTGAATGATCACGTCGCTCTGTTTCAGCAGAAAATCGCGCGCGAGACTGAAATTGCCGCTGTGCAGGAGGTAGGACGCGCTTTTGACCAGACTGTCGGCGGGGCCGAGTGCTTGCGAGAACGCGCGGAAGCCGCTTCGTCTCAGGCCCCCGTTTGAGAGGTCCGTCTGGAAATAGTAGAGCATGCGGGACTTGCCGGCCTCGTCGTTGAAAGCGATGCGAACGCCCGGCGAACTGCCCTTCAGCTTCAGATTGCGCGGCACCACCAACCCGTCCGGATTGAGGCTGACATACTCCACCTTGGTGATGGTATTACCGGACCGTGCAAGGAACACGAACAGGACCGGCAGCGTTCCCTGCATGTTACCGGACCTGAGATCGGACTTCATCTGCTTGGTGATGAAGAAGCTGAACGTCAGCACAGACTGCATCGACCCCCGCAACTCCTGCAGAGCGCCGGAACGCGCGCCCGGAGACAGCCGCCAGAGATTGGGGATCGGCCCGATCGGCTCAAGCGCGCTCAGAACGTAGGTCTCTGCGTCCGGGTAAAACGCGTCGGCGTAGAGAAAGTCCGGCCCGCTGAACATGTAGAGCATCTGCTTGCGTGTGTTCGGGATGTGCGTTTTCGACCAGGCGCGTATGTCGTTCAGCTGGTTCTTCTCGATCCGCGCCCAGGCCTTGTTCAGGGTTGCCGCGTGGAATCGCCAGCCACGCTCGCGCGTGAGCGCTGCAAGCGGCGACTCCGGCGACGGTGCAAGCCCGGCGAGATAACGCGCGATGTCGTTGACGCTGACGGGCGCGGCATGGGCTTGAACGAGCGTTGCAAGCAGCAGGACAAGAACGGCGGTGCCGCGGGTGGCAGCCCTCTTCATTCTACTCACCGATCGAGACTCCTTGCGACGCGCCCGGCTTGCGCTTGGGTGAGAAGGCGTAAACGGCGAGGCCCGCCAGTAGCGTGGCCAGCCCGGCCAAGGATTCGACGGGCCGTTCGGCGAGCAGATACGCCATCATGAATCCGGTGACCAGCAGAAAGATGACCGGTGTGACCGGGTAGCCCCATGTCCGGACCGGGCGCGGCAGGTCAGGTCTTCTGTAGCGCAGAACCATGACGCCCAGGACGGCAAGGAACGAGGAAAGCGTGATGGCGAACTGGATGTAATTCACGACTTTCTCGAAACTCTGGGTCAGGATCAGAACGGTCACGATCACCGTCTGCAGCGCGATCGCCGCCGCCGGCACCCCGTTGCGGGTCTGGCGAGCGAACACGCCGAGCAGCGGCAGGTCTTCTCCCATGACCTTGGTGACACGCGGTCCGATCCACGTCATCGCCGAAATGGTGGCGATGAGACCGAAGCAAATCAGCGCGCCGACAATATCGCCGCCGGTCTCGCCGAAAATATGTCTGCCGGCGACAAGAGCGACTTCGACCTGTCCCGCCATCTTGTCCATTGGCGTCGTGTAGAGAAACAGAGCGTTCAGGCCGACATAGAGAACCAGAACGATCAGCGTTGCGATCAGCAGCGATCGCGGCACCGAGCGCTGCGGGTCCTGCACTTCGTCGATGATGTACACCGACGCATTCCAGCCGGAATAGGAGTACATGACGAACACGAGACCGATGAAGAACGGCGCGGCCGAGATGTGCGTCAGGTCGACCGCCGAGGGTGCGAAGGAAATGTCCTGCGGCGTGCCATAGGCGAACCCTGCGATGATGAAGCAGACGATGAACAGGATCTTGAAGATCGTCGAGATGTTGTGGAACCGGGTGCCCTGCCTGAGGCCGCTCAGATGCACCAGTGCGATGGCCCATGCGGCGATCAGACCGAGCCACAGGGGCGATGCGACGCCGGGCAGCACACCGTCGAAATAGGCGCCGAACGCGATGGCCGCGATGGCGATCGGCGCGGCGAACCCGACGGTCGCGGACAGCCAGCCGGCCATGAAGCCCACCGCCGGATGATAGATGCGAGAGAGGAAGTGGTATTCGCCGCCCGAACGGGGCAGGGCGGCGGCGAGTTCGGCGTAGGACAGTGCTCCGCACAGCGCGACGACACCGCCGACCACCCACAGCAGGATAACGGAGAAGGCAGATGTGATGTCCGCCACCTGAAAACCGAGACTGGTGAAGACCCCGATACCGACCATGTCGGCGACGGCAATGGCGCTGGCGGTAAAGGTCGTGATTCCCGCCCGCTTGCGCGGCGGCTCGGTGGGGCGTTTTTCACCGCGCGGCTGAGAGTTTTCCATCGTGTGTTGGATGCCCCAAGCTCGGACGGAGATTCACGCTCGTCAGCCTTTGTGAGTCCCGCGTTTGACCATGACCGGCGATCTGTCGGGTCGCCTTACCTCGCCGCGCCTTGAAGTGTCAGGGCCGCCGATCGCGACAGATCGGTGCCCCACGTGCTTGCCGGCAGCCGCATCAGCACATCGCTGATCGGATTTTCCGCCCACGCCTTGGTCACGTAGTCCCGGTGCCCCGTGACCGCCTTGACGAAAACCACGTGTCCGGGCCGCAGTGTCGGGCCAATGGCGGTGCGGTAACCGATCTTGCGCTTGTTCAGCATGTTTCTCAGCGCCGCGTTGCCCTTGCGGGTCGAGGTGGCGTAGGCACTCAGGAAGAAGGCGGTGTTCTGGTTACGCTCGATCCAGCGCGCAAACGTGCCGAACTCGCCGTAAAGACCGTCGAGAAGAACCACGCCCTTCACCCGTTCCGTGATGCCGCCGTTGGAGAGCGATGCCGCGGTCGGCAGGTAGCCGCCGCTGTATCCGACAATAATGACCGGCATCGTGCGAAACGCGTCCGCCGAAGCCGGATCGCCCAGCAGATGCGCCAGCTGCGGCGCCACTTCATCGAGGAAGCGTTTCGTTCCGCCGGCGCTCCAGAACTTGCCGGCGCTTGAATCGCGTGCATCAACGGCAAATTGCGGCGCGACCAGAACCGCGTTGACGCCGGAATCCTGAATCTGCGCGGGCAGGCGCTGCCGCGCCACCACGTCCCGCGCCAGCGTTGTGCCATGGCCGTGGAAGAACAGCACCATCACACCCGGCTTGCCGGCATCGAACGTGCGCGGGATGTGCAGCAAGGCGCGTTGGTCGCTGTAGGTCTTGTCTTGCCAGTAGACACGGCCGCTACGGGTTTTCCGTCCGCGGCGTCCAGCTTCCTTGTAGTTCAGGAACGGTCGCTTCGTGCGCGGCACAACGCCGGTGTAGGGGAACGGTGCCGACGCCAGGGCGACCAGTTTGGTCAGGGACGGTGTCGCCCATCTGGACTTGGGCGGTTCGATGGGCGAGAAACCGGCATTGTTTTCCGCCAGGTCCCGGGCGTTGTGTGGAATGCCCGACGCGGGAGGCGTGGATTGCATCGCCTGTTTTTCGGGTGCCACGGAACGTGGAATGTACTTTGTGTGTACGGAGAACCCTGTTGCCGGTTCCGGGGCGCGCATGGCGATCGTGTCGCGTGTTTCCGGCCCGCCGACCGGCAGGGCAAACACCGCGGCAAAGCCCAGCGCGAAGCACCCGATCAGGCTGATCACATAGCGTGGGTTGCCCAACATGCCCTTGGTCCCTGGTCCCACCCGTGTGGCCGGGGAACGGCTCCCCGGCTCTCACCGCTGCCGGTTCGGCAAGTCAAGGGCAATCTGATCGGCTTCGCCCCCCGAACCGTCCATTCCTGATGAAAGAATGGCGAAAAACGCGCGGTATGACAATTCGTAAACGGTCGCAAGGACCACCCCGGGCCCTCGCGGCTTGCGTCAGGACGAGAGTATCCCTCGTCCGCTTGACCAACTGTTAACCGCAAAATCAGGCGGAGAAAGGGCACGAAATGGGCACATCATGCTGATATAGCGAGACAATGTGAGCGATCCCGTATCATGGTTAACGGACTGTAAACGAAACATGCAGACACGCCGCGTCTCCAGACTGGTTCTGTTTCTGGCGGTTCTCGCCGCCCTGCTCGGCGCCGGTGTCGGCGCCCATGGCCAATCAAAAGACCCAAAAGGCAAGTTCGCGGGCCAGCTTCTGGTCGCGTCGCCGAAAATGGGTGACCCCCGGTTTCAGAAAAGCGTCGTGTACCTGGTCGAGCATAATGATCGCGGTGCGCTTGGCCTGATCGTCAACAAGGTCTACGGCAAGGGTCCGCTGGCCAAGCTGATGCAGGGTTTCGGCATGGACCCGGGTGACGCGAAAGGGCGCATCACCCTGCACTTCGGCGGACCCGTCTCGGCCGACGGTGCCTTCATGCTGCACACGGGCGACTACAAGTCGCCGCGATCACGGCCGGTCGACGACGCGATCTCGTTCACGACCGACACGCGCATACTGAAGGATGTCGTCGCGGGGAAGGGGCCGCGCCGGCTCCTGTTCGTTCTGGGATATGCGGGGTGGGGTGCGGGTCAGCTCGAGGATGAAATGGCGCGCGGGGACTGGTCCCTTTCGGAGGCGAACGAGGACCGTGTCTTCGGCGACGGCAAGGGAGACGTGTGGGAGAGGATCGTGGAAGAGTCCGAAGTGCCCTTGTGAGTTCCGGACCGACTCCGCGACATGAACTATAGTTTTCACATGCAGGAGCCATATCTGTCATCGACCGATCCGATGTCTTTCCGGGCGTGACCTATCGCATTGGATGCAGATGCGCGCGGGGCATGCCGCGCCTGCGGCCAGTACATATGGCGGTTTCGCGGGAGCCGAAGCGGCGGCCGCCGAACAGCCGGTCGTCATTCCACCCCAATAACCGGCTCTGATTGGTCGGATATTCGATATCGATTTGACCGATATTGCGGACCGCGCCATAAGCGGCGCGTCACAAGCATCTGGCCGGGAGGAGGCTGCCCATGTCCGCGCAACCACACGTCAACCGAACGGAGACGGAGGGGACGCCGACCGGCGATCCGTGGCTATTGACGCCGGGGCCCCTGACGACGTCACCGACCGTCAAGGAGGCCATGCTCCATGACTATGGCTCGCGGGACACGCACTTCATCGATGTGAACGCCCGCATGCGCGAACGCCTCGTGCGTATCGTCGACGGCGGTGACGGCCATGTATGTGTGCCGCTGCAGGGCAGTGGTACGTTCGTGGTCGAGGCCATGCTCGGCTGTTTCGTCGGCGCCGGCGACAAGGTTCTCATTCTCGTCAACGGCGCCTACGGCACGCGGATGGCGCGCATCTGCGAGGTGTACGGGCGAGATTTCGTTGTGCAGGAGTGGGCGGAGGACGTGCCCGTCGACCCGCAGGCGCTCGACCGGGCCCTGGCGGATGACGACAGCATTACGCATGTCGCGGTGGTCCACTGCGAGACGACATCGGGCATTCTCAACCCCATCGAAGAGGTGGCACAGGTCGTGCAGCGGCGCGGACGCCGGCTCCTGATCGATGCCATGAGCGCGTTCGGGGCGATTCCGCTCAGCACGCGCGAGGTGTCGTTCGATGCCGTCGTCGCCTCATCGAACAAGTGTCTGGAAGGCGTGCCCGGCATGGGCTTCTGTATCGCGCGCAAGGAGGCACTGGCTGCAACGAAAGGCAACTCGCCCTCGCTCAGTCTCGACCTTTACGATCAGTGGCAGGCGATGGAGGGAAACGGACAGTGGCGGTTCACCCCGCCGACCCACTGTATCCTCGCCTTTGACCGTGCGCTTGAGGAGTTCGACGCGGAAGGCGGGGTTGCCGGGCGCGGCGGGCGCTATCGGGAAAACTGCCGGATTCTCGTTCAGGGCATGCGCGACCTCGGGTTCGAAACCCTGCTTGGCGACGATCTGCAGGCGCCGATCATTGTGACGTTCCACATGCCGGCGGATCCGAACTTCGATTTCGACGCATTCTACGACCGGCTGCGTGCACGCAACTTCGTGATCTATCCCGGCAAGCTGACGGTTGCGGAGTCCTTCCGCATCGGGTGCATCGGGCGTCTCGGCGCCGATGAGATGCACGCGGCCCTCGCGGTGATCCGGGAGACGCTGGCCGACATGGGCGTTACCGACTGTGCGCCGAAGGCTTGAGTCTGCTATCGCGGTGCTTCAACAGATGAGCTGAAGGGCGTCGAGCTGCGCGCCAATCTGATTCCGCCAGGGTGCGGTCGTGGTGTAAGACGTTCGGCATGCCCTAAGACTGCGACAGGATCACAATCCAGTGCGATATGTCATCACAAACTACGACGAGACGGAGCGGCGCCGGCTGGAAGCCCTGGCCGCTCTGCTCGATCCGTTCACTTTCCAGCAGCTGCAGCAGATCGGCATTCAACCCGGCTGGCGCTGCATTGAGATTGGTGCGGGTCTCGGCACCGTGTCGCAATGGATGGCGGAGCAACTCGGCGGCGAGGGTGAAGTCATCTGCACCGATCTGCAGACCGACTTCATCCTGGACATCGACCATCCGCTGATCCGGTCCGAGAAGCTCGACATCACCCAACCGCTGTCCGGTTCGGACCAATTCGACCTCGCCGTCGTGCGGGCCACGCATCATCATATACCAGACCGCGACGCCGCCGCGCGCAATCTCGTCAAGGCAGTGCGTCCGGGCGGACATCTGCTCTACGTCGAACCCGACCTGCACCCGGCGTTCTGTGACGATCATCCTGTCTGGAAACGCTTTTGGCAGGCGCTCTTCCAATGGGGAGAGCGCCTCGATATCGACTATTACACCGGACGCAGGGTTCCGGCTCAGCTCGCATCGATCGGTATGGACATAGTTTCGGTTCGTGGCGAGACGGTCCTCTTCAACGGTTCTGAAGCGTCGAATGTGGCGCGCGACCTCTATTGTATGACGCTCGATGTGGTGCTGCCGCACCTGTTGGAGAAGGGCTTCCTTTCCAGGTCCGACGGTGACGAAGTCTATTCGCTGCTCGACAATCCCGAGGTCTGGTTGATGAGTTTCTGTTTCTTTGCCACGCACGCCCGCAAGCCGGCGGGCGCGGTCTCCAGCGAATAAATCGCGGGCCATTGAAGCAGGTTTGCCGCGCCGGCTGACGTGCAGCCGGCGCGGAGCCATGCATCAGGGCGCGATCATGCGCGCATAGTCGCCGCGCGTGCGCAAGGTGAAGGTCACGGGTGCATCGGTACGGTTGCGCCAGAACCAGCCGTGGTTGCCGTCGAAGGCGGCGACGAGTTCTCCGGTCTGCTCGGGCACGCCGCGGCCCTTTTCATAGGTGACCCGTTGCCCGCCGCCGTCGCCATGGGTGTCATAGTTCAGGATCGCACCATTGGCGCTCCATGAGAACTCCGCGCGCGCGCCTTTGGCCATCGCGAGCTTGATCTCGATGCCTTCCGTGGGGGCAAGAGTATAACTCACCTCGTCGCGCCACTCCGGCAAGGGCGGTTCCGACGGAGGCGCGATAGGCGCGACAGGTGCGGGCGCAGGCGCTTGCACCGGCGGTGCCACGGCGACGGGTGCTGGAGGTTTCGGTGGAGCGGCGCCGAGCGCGGCGGTGATGCCGGCGATCTGCTCCTCCAGCGCATCGAGCCGCGCGATGAGCGCGGGATCGGCGGAGACCCGTTTGGCGGCTGCCTCGGCGGCGAGCACGGCGTCCTCGTTGGCGGCCTCCGCGTAAAGCTGCTGCTTGATCTCGCCCATCTGGGTGAGCCCCATCGCGCGGCCCAGCCCCGTCGGGTCGACGCCATACTCGGCGGGAAGCCAGAACAGGATCAGGATGGCCAGGGCCGCGGCCGCGGAGCCGAGCGTTGCCCGGACCAGCCCGCCCGATGTCGCGTTGACGCCCTCGATATGGCCGGCGGCCTGATGTGGATATTCGGCCCTTTGCGGAGGTGCGCCCGCGCCGGTGGTGTCATGAGGTTGGTTGGTCATGTGTCAGTCTCCTGCCGCTCAGGCGGTCACGAAATAGCCGGTCATCTGCAGCCCCATCAGGGCGAATCCGGCGGTCATCAAAAGAACGTTCACGGCATAGGCCTGCCGTGAGAAGGATGGTGTCGCGCGCCAGGTGCGCATCACCACGAGGATCGCCGCGAGCGCGAGAAGCTGCCCCACCTCGACGCCCACATTGAAGGCGATGAGGTTTGGCCAGAGCCCGTCGGGCGAGATGTTGTAGTCGATGATCCTCGAGGCGAGGCCGAAGCCGTGCAGAAAGCCGAACAGCAGCGTGGCGGCCTTGGTTGAGGGTTGAAACCCGAACCAGAGCCGGAACGCCCCAAGATTGTCGAGCGCCTTGTAGACCACCGAGAAGCCGATTATGGCGTCGATGATGTAGCTTGGGATGCCGAAGTCGAGCCAGACGCCGAGCAGCATCGTCGTCGAATGCCCTATGGCGAACAGCGAGACGTAGGTGGCGATCTGCTTCAGCCCGTAGAGGAAGAAGATGACGCCGAAGAGAAAGAGAAGATGGTCGTATCCCGTGACCATGTGTTTGGCGCCGAGATAGATGAACGGGATGAGATGAACCCCCGAGACCTCCTGGATATAGCCTTTGTCGCCGAGCGTCACCGCATGGGCGAGGGCCGTGTCAACCCAGGCGAGTGAGAGAGCGACGGCGAGCAGGAGTATGGACGCGCGGCGCGTACCGAACTCCCGCCCGCGCCGTGCGGGCAGTGAACAAGTCATGTGGTAATCCTCGTCTGAACAGTCTGTTGATGGGCCGGTCAGGCCCGGTTCCGAGATCCGTTCAGGTGTGGCGTGGCGGGCGCCTCGGTCCGTCAGGCGTCAGGTTCCGAAAGACATCGCGCAACGTGCAGTGCGCCTTGTCGGGACGTGGAATGGAAGCGCTTGCCGCGTGGCAGGCCAATGCGTGAAGCTGGTGGTCGTGGTCGGCCGGGTTATGGCCACCGAACGATCCACCTTCGTGGTCATGGCCCGCGTCGCCGTGAGCGTGACCGTGGGCGTCGATGTCCTCGGCCATCTCGGCTGACATCGATGTAACCACGTAATGCGCCGCCGGGCCATGGGTCAGGATCACGACAAGCGGCGCGATCACCAGCGCAAGGACGGTCGCCAGCGCGATCATGGGGCGCGCGATGCGCCAGATCTCATGATGGAACGGTCTGTTGCCCATACTCCGCGTTTTCCGGTGATCTTCGTGTGTTGCCAAGGGCCCGTCTTGTCGCATCCTCAGGGGAATTGCGGCGTGTGTATGACACAAGCCCACCGGGATGCAACCCGTCCCGGTATCGCAAGGTGGCTGAAACGCGCCCCCGTGTTCCAGAGCACCAGAGAGGGTCCAGAGCACCAGAGAGGTTCTAGAGCACCAGAGAGGATGCCGAGGGACTCTCCGTCAGGATCGTTCCGAGTGTCTCCAGCCCCTGTGTCAGGCGGTTTTCATCCGGCTCATGGCTGAGGCACAGCCGCACGGCGTCCGGCCGCATGCCGGGCTCGACGGCGAAGGCCGCGCCCTCGACGATCTGCACGCCCCGTGTTGCCGCTTCGGCCCGGAAGGCGTCGGCGGGCCAGTCGGGGGGCAGTTTCAGCCAAAGGTGCAGCCCGTGCGGGTTGGCGTGTACATCGTGACCGGCCAGCACCACGGCGGCGAGTGTCTGGCGGTTCGCGGCGTGACGGCGCTGCACTTCGGTCAGGCGGTCCGCTGTTCCGTCGAGAATCCACCGCGCGGCGATCTCGACCGTCAGCGGGGCGGGCATCCAGCAGGTCAGACCGACCGCATTCCGGATTGCCCTGGCCAACGGTGCGTGAGCGCGAACGAAGCCGACACGCAGGCCCGGAGCGAGGCATTTAGACGTGCTCGTGATGTAGACGGCGCGCTCCGGCGCGTGCGCGGCAATCGGCTGCGGCCGGTCCGGTATGAGCAGGCCGAACACGTCGTCCTCGATCAGAACAAGGTCGTGCCGCGCCGCGATCTCGGCGATCTGCATGCGCCGGTCCGGTTTCATCGTGGCCGTTGTCGGCGTCTGCAGGGTCGGCGTCAGATAAAGCGCTTTGGCGGCGCAGCCTTGGCAGATTTCGTCGAGGGCATCGGGAATGAGCCCCGCATCGTCGAGCGGCACGGGCTTCAGCTTCAGCGCCAGCCTGTCCGCCATGGCCTTGACCGGTGCATAGGTGAGCGCTTCTGTCAGCAGAAGATCGCCCGGCCGGGTGGCGGCCATCAGGGCGCAGAAAATGCCGTGCTGCGCCCCGTTGGTGACAACCGCCTCGTCACGATCGGCCGTAACGCCGGAGCGCTGCAACCAGGCGATTGCGGCATCGGCCTGAGCCGCCGTGTCGGCCTCGCTCTGGTAATCGGTCAACGCCGCCAGACGATCGTCATGCCCGAGCGCCACAAGCGTCTCGGCCAGCGCCGCTGCGGCGACGCCCGGACATGGCAGATTGCGCGAAACGTCGATCGGGCCCTCGGCCGCGCGGCGCATGTCGGTGGTCCCGCCCGCAGGTTCAACGCGTCCCGGGGCCCGCACGAAGGTGCCGCGCCCCACTTCGCCCCGGATCAGCGCGCGTGCGGTCCCTTCCGCGTAGGCCCGGCTCGTCGTGTTGGGCGACACGTCGAGGGCGTAGGCGAGCTCGCGGTGCGGCGGCAGCCGGGCGCCTGGAGGCAGAACCCCTGAAATGATGTCCTCGGCCAACGCCTCGACGATCTGCAGGTATTTCGGGCCGGTGCGGCCGGTGAGCTCGGGAATCCAAATTGACATCAGTACAATAATTTCATTGTGAGATGCAATCGTCAATGCAATAGGAGCAATAAGCTGTGCAATTAAGGGGAATACATTCCAATGGTCGTTCCGCGCATGACCACCGGCATCGCACTCGCCTTTGTTTGCCTTGGTCTATTGGCGGTCATGCCGATTATCGCCAACAGCCGGCCGGACGGTTTCGGCGCGCTGGACTTCGCCCTTCTCTTGTCAGTTTGGCAGGTCGCCTTCGCCGTCCCCCTGTTCGCATGGGAACTCCGCAGGGCGGACAAGGGCATCTTCGGGGCGAAACTCTCCGGGCGTGACCGGCGCCGTGCGCTGCTGGTGGGCCTGTCGACGGGGGCGATGTTCGGGCTCTCCACCTACCTTTACGTGCTCGGCGTCGAGAAGGCGGGTGCGGTAAGCGCGGCGATTGCGATTCAGGGCTATCCGTTGTTCGTCATCTTGTGGGAGACGCTGTTTCTCAGGCGGCGCAAGACGCTCGTCGAACTGCTGCTGACCGCGGTGCTCATCGGCGCGTTGTATGTCCTTGGCACTGGCGGGACAGGGCGCGTCGAGGGCCTCTCACCCTGGTTCCTGCTTGCGCTCGGCGTACCGTTCCTGTGGAGCATCGCGCATGTGATCATCAAGGAGGAACTCGGACGCACGCCGGTGACGCCCGCCCAGGTCACGTTCTTCCGGGTGTTGATCTCCGCCCTGTTCCTCGGCGTGGTGGTCGTGGCGGCCGGCCCTTCAGGCTTCGCTTTCGCGCTTGCGCGCGCAGACTTTCAGCTCTTCGCCGCGGTCATGGGCCTCGTCTACTATCTGGAACTCATCTTCTGGTTCCATGCCGTACGGCATATCGATGTGTCGCTCGCCAGTTCCATCGTCACGCCGTGGCCGGCGCTGACCATGGTGCTCGCCGCCATCTTCCTCGATGACCGCATCGCGGCCTATCAGATCGTCGCCTTCACCATTGTCGCGGCCAGCATCTACGGCCTGCTCGTCGCCGGCCTGCGGAAAGGGAACCGGTCCGCGGCTTAGTCCTGTCGATGTTGAATGGCGGAGAGGGAGGGATTCGAACCCTCGGTACGCCTGCTGCGCACGACCACTTTGAGCCCAGGCTATCGGATGCCGCAGGCTCCGTGAATGTCTGCTTTGTCGATTGCCCAGACGCTACCCGCGAGAGAACTCGCGAACCAGTTCGTTTGTTTCCGGCCTCGACGACTGATGGCGATAGCGCAGCGCCACCACATTGCGTGCGATGTCGATGCCGTTGATGGGGCGGGAAACAAGACCGGCCTCTGTCGGGATCGCTGTCTCAGGCAGGATCACCGCGCCCGAGCCTTGCCTGGCTAGTCCGAGCAGCCAGTCGACGCGGTTGGACCGATACGCCGCGTAAAGCGTGAAACCACA